>CAYQTH010000048.1:0-11309 GCA_964420415.1 uncultured Macromonas sp.
TGGGCGGTTTGCTGATGGGCACCATCGTGACCGGCCTGTTCGTGGCCATTTCCATGTGCACCGGCGGCGGTGCCTGGGACAACGCCAAGAAGTACATCGAAGATGGCCACCATGGCGGCAAAGGCAGCGAGGCGCACAAGGCCGCTGTCACCGGCGACACCGTGGGTGACCCGTACAAGGACACCGCCGGCCCGGCCATCAACCCGTTGATCAAGATCATCAACATCGTGGCGCTGCTGATCGTGCCTTTCCTGGTCTGACACCCCGTGACCTGACCCGAAACGCCCCGCCCGCCAGCGGGGCGTTTTGCTGTGTGGCATGCGTTTTGCTGTGCAGGCATGGTGTAATTCCGATCATGTCTGACCGAGTCATTCCCCTGCTGGACCAGCGCGCGCGCAGCGTGGCGGTGCCGCTGCCTGCGCGCGTGGTGGCGCCCACGGGTGGGGTGACCGACCTGCTGCAACGGCCTTTGCATGACCTGCGCATCAGCGTGACGGACCGCTGCAACTTCCGCTGCAGCTACTGCATGCCCAAGGAAGTGTTCAGCAAGGACCACCCCTACCTGCCGCACAGCGCCTTGTTGAGTTTCGAGGAAATCACGCGTTTGACTCGCCACTTTGTGGCCAACGGTGTTCGGAAAGTCCGGTTGACGGGCGGTGAACCGCTGCTGCGCAAGCACCTGGAAAACCTGATCGAACAACTGGCGGCGCTGCGCACCCCGGAAGGCAAGCCATTGGAACTGACGCTGACCACCAACGGCAGCCTGCTGGCCCGCAAAGCGGCGGCACTGAAAGCGGCCGGTTTGAACCGGGTGACGGTGAGCCTGGACGCGCTGGACGACCGAGTGTTCCGGCGCATGAACGACGTGGACTTCCCGGTGGCCGACGTGCTTGAAGGCATTGCGGCGGCGCACGCCGCAGGGCTGGGGCCGGTCAAAGTGAACATGGTGGTCAAGCGCGGCGTCAACGACCACGAGGTGCTGCCCATGGCGCGCCATTTCCGTGGCAGTGGCGTGGTGTTGCGTTTCATCGAATACATGGACGTGGGCAACACCAACGGCTGGCGCATGGACGATGTGGTGCCCAGCGCCGACCTGCTGCATGGGTTGGCCACAGAATTCCTGCTCGTGCCACTTGAAGCCGCATTACCGGGCGAAACGGCCCAACGCTGGGGTTACGCTAGACCCGATGGCACACATGACCCGGCCCTGGGCGAAATCGGCCTCATCAGCAGCGTGACCCAAGCGTTTTGCCACGACTGCAGCCGGGCACGTCTGTCCATTGAAGGGCAAGTCTTTTTGTGCCTGTTTGCGCAGCAAGGGCATGACCTGCGGGCCCTGCTGCGCAGCGGCGCCAGTGACGGCATGCTGGCCAGTGCCATTGCCAGCCTATGGCAAGGCCGGGGTGACCGCTATTCGGCGCTGCGCCATCTGGCCACGGACCTGCGCAGCGCCGGGCCACGGGTTGAGATGAGCTACATCGGTGGCTGAGATGGCAGTACCCGCCCGCAGCGTGACGGGACTGATTTTGGCGGGCGGCCAAGGCAGCCGCATGGGCGGCATAGACAAAGGGCTGCACCTTTTCCGTGGTCAACCTCTGGCCTGGCAGGCCCTGCAACGCCTACGCCAGCAACAGGGTGAATGCCTGGCGGGCTGCTTGCTCAGCGCGAACCGGCATCTGGACAATTACGCGCAACTGGGGGTGCCTGTGCTGCCGGACACCGTGCCGGGTTTTGCAGGCCCGCTGGCCGGTGTGTTGAGCGGGCTGACGCATTGCCCTACCCCGTACCTGCTGACGGTGCCTTGCGATTCGCCGCTGTTCCCGCTGGATGTGCTGGAGCGCCTGGCCCAAGCGCTGGAACAGAACAAGGCCGACATGGCCATGGCCGCCACGCGGGAACCCGACGGTCAGTTGTCACGCCAACCCGTGTTTTGCTTGCTCAAACGCCAACTGCGCGCCAGTTTGGAACACTTCATGCAAACAGGAGGCCGCAAGTTTGGCGCCTGGACCGCACAGCACGCCTGCGTGCTGGTGCCGTTCGACCGGCCCCACGACAACCCGCAGGCGTTTACCAACGCCAACACACTGGACGAATTGCGCACCCTGGAGCGCCTGACCGCAGGCGCTCCCTGACACAGCCCATCAGGCCCCGGCGTTCAACCCCGACTCCAGCACCGCCTTGTTGGCACCCGGCACTTTGCGGCGTGCCAGCAGTGTGTACATGGTGGGTACCACGAACAGGGTCAGCAGCGTGCCCAGGCTCATGCCGCCCACAATCACCCAGCCAATCTGCTGGCGGCTTTCCGCACCGGCCCCCGTGGCCAAGGCCAACGGCAGCGAGCCCAGCACCATGGCGCCGGTGGTCATCAGGATCGGTCGCAACCGCAATTCGGCCGACTGCCGTACCGCATCGCGCAAGCCCATGCCCTGCTCACGCAACTGGTTGGCAAACTCCACAATCAGTATGCCGTGCTTGGAAATCAGGCCCACCAGGGTGATGAGCCCAATCTGGCTGAACACACTCAGCGTCCCGCCGGACCACTTCAGCGCCAGCAACGCGCCCACCATGGACAAAGGCACGCTGAGCAGGATGATGAGCGGATCGACAAAACTTTCGAACTGGGCGGCCAGCACCAGGTAGATGAACACCAGGGCCAGCACAAACACCAGGGCCAGCGAGCCGGAGGATTTTCGGAATTCGCGGCTTTGTCCGTTGAGGTCGGTGGTGTAACCGGGCGGCAGCAATTCACGGGCGGTGGCGTCCATGAAATTCAGTGCATCCCCCAGAGCAAACCCCGGCGCCAAATTGGCCGTGATGGAAGCGCTGCGCCGCTGGCTAAAGTGGTTTAGCTCACGTGGCGACACCACTTCCTGCGTTTTGACCAGCGACGACAAAGGGATCATCTCGTCGTTGCGGCCACGCACGAACAGGCGTTCGATATCCTGCGGCACACTGCGCTGGGCCGATTCCGTTTGCAGCACCACGTCGTACTGTTCGCCCTGGCGTTTGTAACGTGTCACATCGCGCCCGCCCAGCATGGTCTCCACGGTGCGGGCCACGGCGTCCACACTCACACCCATGTCGGCTGCGCGTTCGCGGTCCACTTCCAGCCGGATTTCCGGCTTGTTGAGCCGCAGGTCGGTATCCACCTGGACAAAACCAGGATGATCGGCCAGTTTGTCCTGGAACTGGCGCACCACACGGGCCAGGTTCTGGTAGCTGTCAGAAGTGATGATGACGTAGTTGATGGGCCGCTCACGCATGCTCTGTCCCAGTGAGGGCGGCGTGATGGGAATGGCCGTCACACCCGGCAGCGCCATGAGTTTGGGGGTCATGTCTTTGGCGATGTCTGCCGTGGAGCGCTGCCGCTCCTCCCAAGGTCGGGGCGTCAAATACATGTTGCCTTGCGCCACCGTCGGGATGCCGATGCTGCTGAACACGTCTACCAGCTCAGGATATTGCTTGGCCAATGTTTCAATGGCGTCGGCATAACGGCGTGTGTAGTCCAGCGTAGCGCCATCTGGCCCGTTGATCACGGTGAGGATCAAACCACGGTCTTCCATGGGAGCAAGCTCCTGCTTGGCAGTGAACAGCAAAGCAGCCGTGCCCGCCGCGCACAGCAGCATCACCCCCACCACCAGCCAGCGGGTGCGCAAAGCCCACTCCAGCAAACCGGCATAACCCTGTGTGGTGGCCACCAGCACCCGCTCAATAGCGCGGTAGAACCAGCCATGCTTGGGCTCGTGTCGCAACAGTTTGGAACACATCATGGGTGACAGCGTCAGCGCCACGAAGCCCGACACCAACACCGCCCCGGCCAGCGCCAGCGCAAACTCCGCAAACAAACGGCCCGTTCGACCAGGCGTGAAGGCCAGCGGTGCGTAAACAGCAGCCAGTGTCAGCGTCATGGCCACCACCGCAAACCCAATTTCGCGCGCACCCTTGATGGCCGCCGCCAGCGGGGACAAACCTTCCTCGATGTGGCGGAAGATGTTCTCCAGCACCACGATGGCATCGTCCACCACCAAGCCGATGGCCAGCACCAGCGCCAGCAGCGTCAAAGTGTTGATGGTGAAGCCAAACAAGGCCATGAGGGCGAAACTGCCGATCAGGCTCACCGGGATGGTGACCAGCGGAATGATGGAAGCACGCGCCGAGCGCAGAAAGACGAAGATCACCAGCGCGACCAGCACCACGGCTTCGCCAATGGTGCTGTAAACCGCTTTGATGGAGCGGTTGATGAAAACCGAGTTGTCGTTGGTGATTTTGACCTCGACACCGGGCGGCAAATCGGCCTGCACTTGCACCAGCCGCTCACGGACCGAAGCGGCCAGATCCAGGGGGTTGGCCGTGGCCTGACGCACCACCCCCAAGCCAACGGCCTGGCGGCCGTTGAGCCGGACGCTGGTCCGCTCGTCTTTCGGCGCTTCCTCCACCCTGGCTACGTCCCGGATACGGATGGGCAGCCCATTCACCGCACGGATGACCACGGCTTCGAATTCGGCCGGGGTATGAAGATCGGTGGCCGCCGTGACGTTGAATTCACGCTGATCGCTTTCGATGCGACCGGCTGGCACTTCCAGGTTGGCGCGGCGCAAGGCGTCTTCCACGTCCTGCACGGTGAGACGGTAAGCCGCCAGGCGCTCCGGGTCGAGCCACAGGCGCATGGAGAATTTGCGTTCACCGAAAATCACCACATCGGCCGCACCGGTAGCGGTTTGCAGCCGGGGCTTGACCAGCCGGTTGGCCACATCCGACAACTGCATTTGCGACAGGGTGTCAGACGTCAAACCCAGGATCAGAACGGGAATGGCATCGGCCTCGGTCTTGGCAATGACCGGTTCGTCAATGTCCTGCGGCAAACGCCCGCGCACGCGGCTGACCTTGTCGCGCACCTCGGCTGCCGCCGAGTCCGGATCACGGTCAAGCGTGAAACGGACCGTGATGAGGCTGCGCTCTTGGCGGCTGATAGAGGTGATCAGGTCCACCCCTTCGATGCCCGAGAGCGAATCCTCCAGCGTTTTGGTAACCTGGGATTCGATCACCTCGCTGGAAGCCCCCACCAGGATAGTGGAAACGGTCACGGTGGGTTCGTCGATCTTCGGGTACTCGCGCACTGCCAGCCGCTCGAACGAAACCCAGCCGACCAGCAAAATCAGCAAGGACAGCACGGTGGCGAACACCGGCCGCCGGATGGAAAGCTCAGGTAACTGCATCAGGGCTGTTCCTTGGAAGTGGGGGCCGCTGCCTCAGGCGTGCCGGGCAACTGGACCACACGCACGGGAACCGTGTCCCCACGCAGCCTTTGCTGACCAGCCACCACGACCTGGTCACCGGCCTGAATGCCCTGGAGCACCTGCACCAAGCCGTTCTGGCGCGCACCCAGCTCAACCGCGGTCCGGTGCGCCACAGCGCCACCACCCTCTGCGGGCTCCAGGCGGAAAACCCACGGCTTATCACCTTGCGGCACGATGGCCGCCTCAGGCAGCATCACCGCGTCCGCAATCGTTGCGAACACCACATTGACTCGCGCAAACATGCCTGGACGCAGACTGGCACTGCGGTCCAGTTCAGCACGCACCAGCAGGGAACGGCCGTTAGCGTCGAGCAATGGGTCCACCGCCCGCACCTGTGCGGCAAAGGTTTGCCCCGGCAGGGCATCGAAATGCACCTGCACGGTTTGCCCACGGCCAATCCGCGCCTGGTAGCGTTCAGGCAGACGGAAATCCACAAACAGGGTGGAGGAATCTTCTATATGCACCAAGTCGGCGCCATCTTTCACATAGTCGCCCAAATGCACATTGCGGATGCCCACCACACCGGCAAACGGCGCCACCAGGCGCATGCGCGCCAGCCGGGCCTGGGCCAGTTGCACCTGTGCCTCGGCCACTTGCAAGGCAGCCTGGCTTTCGTCCAGCACCCGCCGGGCCACGAAATTCTGGGCGACCAACTCTTGGTTGCGCTGGTGGTTCGCTCGGGCCACCGACAGCTGCGCCTGTGCCTGGCTCAGTTCGGCCCGCTGCAAAACATCGTCCAACCGCACCAGCAACTGCCCTTGGCGCACCTGGGCGCCGTCGGCAAAGGCTATTTCCACCACCCTGCCACCGACTTCCGGCCTCAGGTTCACGCTTTGGCGTGACACCAACGTACCTACAGCCTGCGCGTCGTCGACCAGCGCTTGCTGACGGGCTTGGGCCACTTCCACCCCCACTGGCCCCTGCGTCCCTGCGGCCGGGACGGGAGTGGAACTCGCCACCGGTGCTGCAGGCCGCTGCAGCCACCAGGCCAACCCCGCCGCCAGCGCTAAACCCGCCACCCAGGCGGCATGGTGTTTTTTTGCTTTCATTTCAATCCTTCATTACCGTGCGGGCACACCCCGGTTGGCCAACGCATCCGCGCGCTCGTTGCCAGGGTCACCCGCGTGCCCACGCACCCAGTGCCATTCGATGCTGTGTCCGCCCTGCTGCACCAGGTCATCCAGCCGCTGCCACAAATCGACGTTTTTGACGGGCTGCTTGGCCGCTGTTTTCCAGCCTTTGGCCTTCCACCCCTTCAGCCATTCGGTGATGCCCTTGCGCACGTATTCGCTGTCGAGGTACAGCGAGACACGGCAAGGCCGCTTCAAGGCTGAAAGCGCCTCGATCACCGCCGTGAGTTCCATGCGGTTGTTGGTGGTTTCCGGCTCACCGCCAAACAGTTCTTTTTCAGCTGCTCCGGAACGCAGCAGCACGCCCCAGCCACCAGGGCCAGGGTTGCCTTTGCAGGCACCGTCGGTGTAGATGATGACGTGGTTCATCTGACCTTGTGTGATGTGTGGCTGTGTGGCGCGTCACGCAGCGAGGGCTTCTGGGCCACAGTGACCGGTGCGGTGCCCGCCCGGCGCGGTTTCCAGGCCGGGCCCAGCACATGCATGCCACGCACCCGTTTGACGGCCACAGTGAAATAGACCGCGCCAAAAATGGGCCAGAAACGCGCACCGACCTGGTCCATCCAGGCCCATCGCTGCAACCATTTCTGGCGGCTCACCGCAGGGCGGTAACAACCAAAACGGGTGGCTTCGACTTCAAAGCTGAGCAGGCGCAGCCAATCGCGCAAGCGCCAGTGACCGATGAACTCACCGGCTTCGGGCAGGAACAAGTCCTGGCGCTTGTCACGACCACGCCAACCCAGGCGCGCGCAGAGGCGGTCGTGCTGCTGACGCAGACCCCACAAACTGGCCGGATTCAACCCGGAAATGACCACCCTGCCTTCGGGCACCAGCACACGTTCCACTTCGCGCAGGACCGTGTGCGGGTCGGCACTGAGCTCCAGCGTGTGCGGTAATAAGATCAAATCGATGCTGTTGGCAGGAAAAGGCAACGCCGCCGCATGGGTCACCAGCGCAACACGGTCTTGGGCACCCGTCTGCGCCACGGTTGACCAGTCCTGCCATTCGGGCAACGACAGCCAGCGGTGCGGCATGCGGTTGGCGGCCAGGGCATCCAGTTCGGGCAAGCCCAGCTGGAGAGCGTGGTAGCCGAAAAGATCGGTTACCGCAGCTTCAAAACAGGCCTGCTCCCACGCCAGCAAGTAGTGCCCTGCTGGCGTGCCAAACCAGGCCGACCACTCACGGCCCGACTCGGACAGAGCCTCCGCGCTCCGTGCCAGAGACGTGGCGTCAGACCCGGACGGTTTCATCCACGCCAGGGGGATGTGCCAGCACAGTCGCCCGAATCATCTCGCGCATGGCTTTCTTTTCCGGGAAACTCAAGGTGCGCGCCAGTTCCCGGCGCACGCGCAGCAGCAAATGGCGGTCGGTTTCTGGCGGCACGCCCTGGCTGGTTTGCATTTCATCGTAGAGGTCCAGGCGCGTGTCGGCGGACTCCTCTGTCCACCATTCCTGGATCACGCGCTCCACCTGGGTACGCCAGTCGTCGGTAGGCAGCAAATCGGACGGCGGTTCCTCTAGGGCGGTCACGTCGAACACCTGCTCGGGAGAGCGTGCCACGCTGTAACCCATGCCAGGGGTCGTCAGACTCTGCCAGGCCATGTCGTTCAATGACAAACGGCGGTCGGCCTGCATCAGCAAACGCGCCCAGCTGGGGTCGTCGGCCATGAGCTTGGTGAAGTCGAGCGCGGCTTCGTCCGTCACCAGCGCCACCTTCAGGCCGCGCCATTGCGCTTCGTCCATGTAGGGAATAAGACGTTCGTCGTCGCTGGCCAGCAGCACCAGCCCGCAGGCTCCGCGCTGGGCAATCTGGACCAGTTCCTGACCCAGCGCACGCACCAAGCCCAGCCCGCCATCGGCGCTGTGTTGCGGCACTTGGCGCAGCAACACGTCATCCAGCAACTCGGTGGCAACACGGTCACTGAACAGGCAGGTGCGCAGCAACTGCACATCTTGGCCGCACAGGCGGGCCAGATTCGCCAGCACAGGCATCAGCGCCTCGCGCTGCAACGGTCGGCCTTGTCCGCCATGCTGGCCCGCCAGCCAGGTCAGGAAACGTTCATCGACCAGAGCGATGGCTTGATCCGCTGCAGGCGAGAGCGCAGCAGTACCGAAACCTGCACGCGATGGGTTGCGCTTGGCAAGATGGAATTTGGTTTTCATACAGAAAAATAATGCCGCGGTAAAGGCGCGGTAGTGGTGCGGTAAAAAGCGCAACTCTTCAGGGAAAACCCTTCGTTGCTGCACAGACTCCATTCTGGCACGGAATCGGGACGGACTCAGGGCAACAGCAGATCGCGGCGCCGTTCGATGCGGTCTGCCTGTGCCAGGTCGCCCGCTTGACGTGCGGTTTTTGCCTGCAACGTGAGCCAAGCCAGCAACGGACGGCGCCAGCCTTGCGCCGAAGCCGTGTCCACCGCCTGTTGCAACACGGCGGCTTCAGCCCGTCCGGTGCGCACCAGCACACTCGCCGCGATCAAGCGCGACAGAGGTTCGGTGGCAGGCGGCAGGCTTTCTGTCCACCCGCCAACCGCCTGCTGCCCGCCTTGCTGGATCAGCGCCTGCGCCACCGGCCGGTGCGCCAGCGGCAGCAGCGCCACATCTGCCTCCGAATGCTGACCATCCAAATAGCGTTGGTAGGCCTGCTCTGCGGGTGCGGCATCAACCGCCAGGGCCTGGAACGCCACACAGGGCTGCAACTCCAAAGCTGCCTGGCGCACCGCACAGCGGCTCAATTCCATGCGCGCCACGGCCTCGGGCCGGGCGGTGCTTGCCACGGCGTCGCGCGCGCGGCGCCACTCCACTTGCGCTACCCGTGAGTTACCTTCCAATTCGGCGGTAAAGGCCAACTGCTGGGCGGTGTGGGCATCGGTCTGCCACACAGGCACGGACGGGCCGTTGGCACACCCCTGCACCAAAAATACCAACCATCCGCTCCCCCACATGACCCAGCGCACGTTCATGGCAACTTTACCTCGGTATCGCGTTTGAAAGGCCACTTGCTTTGCAGGTCGCGCATCAGCGCGTCCACCCGGCGCAGACTGCCTTCCACCTCGGCGCGCAGCACATCCAGGTCGACCGTGGCCGCCCGCGTGTTGCTGGCAATGCCTTGCGCCTCCACCAGCACGGCATCGAGTCGTTGCAAACTCTGGCGCGCACCGCTCAGCAATCCGTGCAGCTCGCGCATGCTGGTCTGTGCCTCGCGCACCAGCCCCTCTTCACCGAACACCTGCTGGTTGGCCTGCTCCATCAGGCGGTCGGTGCGGTCGGCCACCTGGCTCAGACGGGCCAGCAACTGACGTGAATGGTCAATGGCCTGGAGCAATTGGCGGCGGTCGGCATCGTTGCCAAACACCACCCCCAGCGCGCCTTTCGGGCTGTTGACGGTGGTCATCAGGGTGTCCAACTGGCGCAAGCTGGTATTGAGCGGGGCATCCGCAGCGGTCATGGCCACCAGGTTGTCCAGCAGATCACGCGCGGCCCCCACCAGGCGCGGCACATCGGCCATCACATCGCCTTTGAGCACGGTACGTTCGGCGCCTGGAGGCAACGGCGGGTCTTCCAGCACCCCGCTGTAGGCCCGGATACGGGTGGCCCCAACCAGGCTGCGTTCCATGGTGAACACGCTGGATTCGCGCAACCAGTGCGCGTCTTTGGTGGGCACATCAACGACGATGCGGGCAGCACCATCGGTCCCCAGTTCAATGCGTCGAACCCGCCCAATGGGAAATCCGGCAAAGGTCATGTCCATGCCCACGGTCACGCCTTCGGCGTCATCGGCGCGCAGCACCAGGGTTTGCGTGGACTCAAACACCCCCCGCGCGTACAGCAAAAATGCGCCGGAGCCCAGCACCAGCACCAGCAACAGGACCAGCAGCAAGGCGGCTTTCAGCTCCACGTGCGTGACGCGGCTGGTCTGCAAGGCTTGCTGAACGTGGGGGTCTTCCATGGCACCTCAATAGTAATTGCCGAGCAGCGAAACCGCTTCAATCAGCAGCAGCAGCAGAAACATGCGCACCAGGGACTGCAGTTCCGAACGTTCGCGCTGCTGGCGCGCGGGCGAATCGTGCAGGCCCGAGGCCAGGGGAACGAGCGCGACGGTCAGGGCGAAAAACAAGGTTTTGAAGACAAAAATCAGGGTCACGACCGGGCCGAACACATGCCCCACCATGCGGGTGTAGGCCGTCAAGGCCCAGGGCGTCCAGCCATAGATAGACAGGTAAGCCAGCACCAGTGCCACCCCGCAACTGAGCGCAGCCAGCAAAAACACCGCGCTCATGGCGGCCAGCGCACGCGGCAGCACCAGCCATTGCAAGGGTTCCCGGCCTTGGGCCTGCAGAGCCGCCCAGACCCCCTGTTCGCGCAAAGCAAGCAGAGCCGTGCTTTGCGGAATGGTGATGCGCAAGGCCACAAACAGCGCCGCGCCCAGCGGAATGAGTTCCAGCACCAGAACACGCACCACCATGTCCACCGCGTACTGCGACAGGCCGTAGCTCAGGGCCGTGACCACCACAATGCGGATCAGCACCAGCCCCAGCAAAGACGACAAGGCTGTGAACCACAGCAGCACCGGCACGGTGCAGGCATGCACCTGACGCGCCAGCTCGCCCCAGTGTTCGCGCCGGTAACTGGAGGGTGACAAGGCCAGCACCAGAATCACCGCAGCCAGGTGGACGATCTGCCAGCCATCCCTCAGGCGTGCGCCTGCGCGCAGCAACCAGCGGCGCAGCGTTGGTGAACGGTCTGATTTTAGGGTCATGGAGCAAATGGTAGCCCGGCTTGCGCCAAGGCCCAAGCCACGTGTTCGCGCACCAGCAGGCTTGGGTCGGACTGGCGCGCCGCAAGAGCCGCCAGCCAAACTTGTTGTTCCGGGCCCGGAACC
>CAYQTH010000048.1:11344-11595 GCA_964420415.1 uncultured Macromonas sp.
GCCCAGCGCCACCGCCACATTGCGCAGCCAGCGTTCGTGCCCAATGCGGCGGATGGGCCCGCCTTCGGTGTGGCGCAGGAACTCTGCCTCGCTCCAGGCAAACAACTCCACCAGCGTGCGCCCCGTCAAGGCAAGGCGGGGTTCAAAGTCCGGCAAGAGGCTGCGCTGGGCAAATTTGTTCCAGGGGCAGGCCAACTGGCAATCGTCGCAGCCGTAGATGCGGTTGCCCAATGCGGTGCGCAGATCGGCGG
>CAYQTH010000049.1:0-2377 GCA_964420415.1 uncultured Macromonas sp.
CCCCCAGGCTGGACAGCGTGCCGCCCGGTTTGAGCACGCGCAAGGCCGACTCGAAAGTGGCTTGCGTGCCCAGAGCTTCGATCGCACTGTCGGCACCGCGTCCGCCAGTCAGCTTCATCACCTCGTCAATCACGTCGCAGCGCTTGAAGTTCAGCGCCACGTCGGCACCCATCTGTCTGGCAATGTCCAGCCGGTGGTCGTTGCCGTCCACCGCGATGATGGTGGTGGCCCCCAGCAAACGGGCACCTGCGGTGGCGCACAGGCCAATCGGGCCCTGCGCGAACACCACCACGGTGTCGCCAATGCGGATGTTGGCGTTCTCGGCCCCTTTGAACCCGGTGGACATGATGTCCGGGCACATCAGCACCTGTTCATCGGTCAGGCCGTCCGGGATGGGGGCCAGGTTGGCTTGGGCGTCGGGCACCAGGACGTATTCCGCCTGGGTGCCGTCGATCAGGTTGCCAAAGCGCCAGCCAGCCGTGGCTTTGTAGCCGTGGCAGCCGCAACGGCCGCTGGAAACCAGGTAGCTGCCATCTTGTGACGGAGCACCGTCCTGCGCGGCATAGGAGTTGAAGTTGGGGCAGATCGCCCCAGCGATCACGCGCTGGCCTTCCTGGTAGCCCTGCACCGCGCTGCCCAGTTTCTCGATCACGCCGACCGGCTCGTGCCCCACCGTCAGTCCCTTGGCGACCGGGTATTCACCCTTCAGGATGTGCACGTCGGTGCCACAGATGGTGGTGGTGGTGATGCGGACGAGGGCGTCGTTCGGGCCCACGTCCGGGATGGGTTTGTCGGCCAGCTCTATCCGTCCCGGTTCGACGAATACCGCTGCTTTCATCATGCGTGCCATGGCTGCTCCTTGTGTCAAAAGTGGTTGCGGTCAAGCTTGGAGCCATTGTGTGACACTGTCAAGCACCTTGGTCAAGGAACCTGCAGGGCAGTCGCTGAGCGTGTGACAATTGCTCCGCACAATCATGGAAGCTGCCGTCAACCTTCAACCTGCTGCGCTGTCCCGACTAGTCTGTACCGATTGGTCACGTCCCTGGCTTGCTCCGTGGCGCATACCGGGCGAGCAACTGGCGGTGGCGGCCCAGGGCTGTGCTGACTTGCCCGTCGCCCTCAATGCCATGCACCTGGCCCCCGTGCGTTTTATCCCTCAGGCCGAATTGCCGCCCGGTGTGGCTTATGAAAGCCACATTTTTGCCACGGGCTGCGTGCCCACGCGCGACAACCTGCACGACTTCTTCAACGCCCTGTGCTGGATGCGGTTTCCGCAGACCAAGCTGCGGCTCAACCGCCTGCAGGCCAAGGCCATTGAGGCTGCGGGCGGGGTGCATGCCGCGCGCGGCCCTTTGCGCGACGCCTTGACCCTGTTCGATGAAAACGCGGCTTTGCTGCAAGCCCCTGAGCTCTTGTGGCAGGCCTTGCTGGCGCGCGACTGGCAGACCTTGTTTTTGACCTTGCGACCATTGTGGGCGCAGGCCCGGTTGGTGTTGTTCGGTCATGCGCTGACGGAAAAACTGGCCACACCGTTCAAAGGCATATGCGCCCATGTGCTGTGTCTTCCCGTGCCGCCTGATCTGCCCAACGATGACCCTGCCGCCGCTCAGCACCACCCCTGGGACGCCTGGTTGGCCAGTCACCTGACGCCGGAATGGCTGCGTACCAAACCCTACGCCCCTTTGCCCGTGCTGGGTGTGCCCGGCTGGTGGCCGGACAATGAACTGGCACATTTTTATGCCGACCAGCAGGTGTTTCGCCCGCCCAGGCTCTCAACTTAAAGTCCTCTTGCATTCGTGCTGGGCAGACACCATCTATCATCCCTATCCAAAAGACCGTGCGCGTGGGGAACCTGTCGCGCTGGCCCCGGTCTCAAGACTGTCTCAACTCCGGAGTCATCACTGACATGAAACGCATTCTTCTGCTGGTTCTGACCAACGTCGCCGTCATGGCGGTGCTGTTGATCTCCACCCGCATCCTCGGTGTGGACCGTTTTCTCACCGCCAACGGGCTCAACGTCACCGCGCTGGCGGGTTTCTCGTTGGTCATGGGGTTTGGGGGCGCTTTCATCTCGCTGCTCATCAGCAAGCCCATGGCCAAGTTCAGCACTGGGGCGCAGGTCATCAACCAGCCGCGCAACGCGGACGAAGCCTGGATCGTGCAGACCGTTGAGCGTTTTGCCAACCAGGCCGGTATTGCCATGCCCGAAGTCGCCATTTACGAAGGCGAGCCGAACGCGTTTGCCACGGGGGCGTTCAAGAACTCGGCCCTGGTGGCAGTGTCCACTGGCTTGCTGCGCAACATGACGCGTGAAGAGGTGGAGGCCGTGATCGGGCACGAAATCGCGCACGTGGCCAATGGCGACATGGTCACCATG
>CAYQTH010000049.1:2387-5253 GCA_964420415.1 uncultured Macromonas sp.
ACACGTTTGTGGTGTTCCTCAGCCGCGTCATCGGCTACGCCGTGGACAGTTTCTTGCGCAAGGGTGACAGCGAGAACTCGGGCCCTGGCATCGGTTACATGGTGACCACCATCGTGATGGACATTGTGCTGGGTTTCCTGGCCGCGATCATCGTGGCCTGGTTCAGTCGCCAACGCGAGTTCCGTGCCGACGCGGGCGCGGCCCAGTTGATGGGGCGCAAGCAGCCCATGATCAACGCCCTGGCCCGTTTGGGCGGGTTGCAGCCGGGTGAATTGCCCAAAACCATGCAGGCCATGGGCATCACTGGCGGGCTGGGCAAGCTGTTCTCCACCCACCCGCCGATCGAAGAACGTATCCAGGCTCTGCAGCAGCGGGTTTGATCCGGTGTCGGTGGTGCCAGGGAGTTGCGATTTGACGGCAGATTGGACCGTGCCAAGGCTGCAGAGCCATTCCGAGTTTGTCACGCTGCGCAACACGCGCTTCCATGTGCGTCACTGGGGCCGCACAGACGCGCCGCTGGTGGTGCTGTTGCATGGCTGGTGCGACATGTCGGCCACGTACCAGTTTCTGGTGGATGCTTGCCAGGCCGATTGGCATTTTGTTGCCCCGGACTGGCCTGGCCATGGGCTGAGCGATACCCGGTCCTGCTATTCCATTTACGATTTCACAGTTGATCTGCACGAGTTGCTGGCGCACTACGCGCCCAGCGAACCGGTGCCGCTGGTGGCGCACAGCATGGGGGGCAAAGTGGCCACGCTGTATGCGGCGGCCAAGCCGGACCGCGTTCAGCGGCTGGTGAATCTGGAGGGGTACCTGGAAGCGCCCGGTGACACCACTTCGGCCGAGCGGCTGTCCCGCTGGATCGACAGCCAAAGCGCCCCGCGGCCTGGTTCCTCCTATGCCAGCCGTGAGCAGCTGGTGCAGCGGTTGATGAAGGCCAACCCCCGCCTGTCCCAGGACCAGGCGGTGTTTCTGGCGGACACACTGGGCGTCAACCTGGAACATGACCGTGTGGGGCTGGCGTTTGACCCGCGTGCGTCCCTGGTGGTGCCGTTGGTGCCCTTTCATGCGCAGATTACCGAGTTGTGCCGCCAGATCAAAGCCCCGGTGCTGTTTGTGGCCGGAGAGGATTCCTTTGCCTGGCACCTGTACCGCGGGCAGGAGCAGGTGCTGGATGAACAACTCGACAGCATGCCTGCGGCGCGCCGCTTCACGTTGCCGGAGGCGGGCCACAACCTGCACCACGACCAGCCGCAGCAGCTGGCGCAGGCTGTGGAAGCTTTCTTGACCGCATAAACGCGGTGGGGCCGCAGTCAGGTCAAGGCAGATTGAATGGCCGTGGCCAGCGCTTCCGCCACTTTGATGCCGTCTACCCCGGCGGACAGAATGCCCCCTGCATAGCCTGCACCTTCGCCGCAGGGGTACAGGCCGCGCACGTTCAGGCTCTGGTAATCGTTACCCCGCGTGATGCGCAGGGGTGACGAGGTGCGCGTTTCCACCCCGGTCATCACTGCGTCGGCCATGTCGTAGCCTTTGATCTTGCGGCCGAAGGCGGGCAGGGCCTCACGCATGGCAGCCACCGCGTAGGCGGGCAGCACCTCGGCCAAGTCGCCCAGTTTGATGCCAGGTTTGTAGGACGGCTCCACGCTGCCCAGTTGGGTGGACGGGCGCTGCGCCAAGAAGTCGCCCACCAGTTGGCCAGGGGCTTCGTAGTTGGCGCCACCCGCCTCGAAGGCGCGTGTTTCCAGCTGGCGCTGGTATACCACGCCGGCCAACGGGTGGGTGTGGCCTTGGACGGCCAGGGCTTGCGCTTGTGCCGAGTAGCGGGCTCCGGCTTCGGAGCCGAAGGCGGCTTGCCAAACCCTCACGTCCAGCGGGTAGTCCGGCGGATCGATACCGACCACCATGCCGGCATTGGCGTTGCGTTCATTGCGCGAATACTGGCTCATGCCATTGGTCACGACGCGGCCTGGTTCGCTGGTGGCGGCCACCACCGTGCCGCCAGGGCACATGCAGAAGCTGTACACCGCGCGCCCGTTGGCGGCGTGGTGCACCAGCTTGTAGTCGGCGGCACCCAACAGGGGGTGCCCCGCGTGCTTGCCCCAGCGCGCGCGGTCGATCACGCTTTGCGGGTGCTCAATGCGCACGCCGATGGAAAACGGCTTGGGCTCCAGGAACACGCCACGGTCGTGCAACATGGCGAAGGTGTCGCGCGAGCTGTGGCCCAGCGCCAGCACCACGCGCTGGCAGGGCAGGTCGTGCGATTGGCCAGTGGCCAGGTCCTGCAGGCGCAGGCCCACCACCCGCAGCCCCGGCGGCACCGGCAGCCCGGCCGGGTGGGTTTGTAGCGGGCCGTTGTCTGGTGCCAGCAGCAGTTCGGTCACGCGCTGCTGGAAGTGAATTTCGCCGCCCAGCGCCTGGATGCGTTCACGGATGGCTTCCACCACCTTCACCAGCTTGAAGGTGCCGATGTGCGGGTGCGCCATGTAGAGGATCTCGGGCGGTGCGCCAGCATCGACGAATTCCTGCATCACCTTGCGGCCCAGGAAGCGCGGGTCCTTGATCTGGCTGTAGAGCTTGCCGTCGGAAAACAGGCCGGCGCCGCCTTCTCCGAACTGCACGTTCGATTCGGGGGTGAGCACTTTCTTGCGCCACAGGCCCCAGGTGTCTTTGGTGCGCTGGCGCACCGGCTGGCCGCGCTCCAGCACGATGGGTTTGAAGCCCATTTGGGCCAGTGTCAGCGCGGCAAAAATGCCCGCCGGGCCGAAGCCCACCACCACCGGGCGTTCGGCTTCACTGATTGGCCAGTGCGCGGGTGCGTGTGCCGGAGCGTGCCAAGCCATGTCGGGCGTGGGCTGGATGTGCG
>CAYQTH010000049.1:5263-7602 GCA_964420415.1 uncultured Macromonas sp.
TCAAAGTGTGCCAGCAGGCTGGCTTCGCGTTCGGGTTGCGTCAGCGTCACATCGACGATGTACACCGCCAGCAACTCGGCCTTGCGCGCGTCGAAACTGCGTTTGAACACCTGCAGCGTGGCAATGTCTGCCTCGGGCAGGCCCAGGGCTTGCGCGGCCAGCACGCGCAGTGCCGTTTCAGGGTGCGGCGGCGGGGCGCGGTCGGCGTCGGTTTCGGTGGGTGCATCAGCGGCGCGGCGTGCCTCCACGGGCAGCGCGCTCAAGGGGAGTTTGAGTTCGGAAAGTCGAATCATGGCGGGCTTGTGTTTATCAAGCAGAAGGTGTGACGATGATAAAGAATTTGTGGGCGCAAAAAAACCGGCTCGGTGAGCCGGTTTTTGGGGGAGTGCTTACCGATCAGTAGCGGTCGCGGCTATAGCCACCACCATTGCGGCCAGCACCGAACCCACCGCCACCGCTGCGGCCACCACTGAAGCCGCCTGCACGGTCTTCCTTCGGGCGGGCAATGTTGACGGTGATGGCGCGACCTTCGACCGACATGCCGTTCAGGCCGTCGATGGCGGCTTGCGCTTCGGCGTCAGAAGACATTTCCACAAAGCCAAAGCCCTTGGAGCGGCCGCTGTCGCGGTCCATCATGACCTTGGCCGACAGCACGTTGCCGTAACCACCGAAGTTGTGTTGCAGGGTGGAGTCGGTGACCGAGTAGGGCAGGTTGCCGACGTAGAGTTTGTTGTTCATCTGGAATCCTTTCAAGTGGAGCGGGGCCGGACTTCCAGTGTGTCCGTCCGCACGGGAATTGCGGTGAGGTTCAGCGGTAGGTGCGCCGAACCGGAGCCGGAGCGCCGCCAGAGCGGGGCTCCAGGTGGCGGAAAGTGATGCGGCCTTTGCTGAGGTCGTAAGGCGAGAGTTCCAGCGACACCTTGTCACCCGCCAAGATGCGGATGTGGTTCTTGCGCATCTTGCCGCCCGAATAAGCCACCAGGGTGTGCCCGTTGTCCAGGGTCACGCGGTAGCGCGAGTCGGGCAGCACTTCGTCTACCTTGCCTTGCATTTCGATCAGGTCTTCCTTGGCCATGGCGGGCTCCTTGTGATGGGGTGGGTGGCTGGTTTCAGGCCAGTTGCTGCGTGCGCACCAGGCTGCGGCCTTCGGCGAGCGCATAGCGCAACGCGCCTTCGCGGGTGGCAAAGCGGGGGGTGAAGCGGAACACGCGGTCGTGCGTGCCCCGGCCCTGGCCGCTGCGGATGGAGATAGAGGCGGCGAAATCGCCTGCGTCCGTGATTTTGCTAAAGGGTGAGACAAGGTATTTGCCCACCGAAATGGTTTTTTCTGGTGTGGTGGTCATGGTGTCAGGTCGACCTTATAAAGGTCTTGAAGATCAGGGCTATCGGCTCGTCTGGACCAGGCAAAAGGCGGTGGCTGGACGAGAGGTGTCAAGATGTACTGGCCAGATAAAAGCAGACCGTACAGGTTAGGCTCGCCGCAAGGTGGGGAGTGTGACAACCGGGGGCCGGGATCTTCGGCCTGGAGGTGATGGCGGCGGCGTGAAAAACCGCTAACTGTGTCAAACAAACGGTTGCTGCGAAGGTAAGCAATTGGCAACAACTTTTGGCATTATACGATGAATTGGTTTTTTTGCCAGTGTTGCGTGTCAACCGCCTCCAGCCATGGGCTGAAGACGGAGCGACGTGGAAGCTGGGGCGTCAGGCGGGCAGGTAGCCGTCCACCGACAGGTAGCGTTCGCCGGTATCGTAGTTGAAGCCCAGCACGCGGCTGCCTGCGGGCAGTTCTGGCAGTTTCTGCGCGATGGCGGCCAGTGTGGCACCGGAAGAAATGCCGACCAGCAGCCCTTCCTCGCGCGCACTGCGGCGGCCGTATTCGCGCGCCGCTTCTGCTTCGACCTGGATCACGCCGTCGAGCAGGCTGGTGTCCAGGTTCTTTGGCACGAAACCGGCGCCGATGCCCTGGATGGGATGTGGCGATGGCTGGCCGCCGGAAATCACCGGCGAGGCGGAGGGCTCCACCGCAAACACCTTCAGGTTCGGCCACTGCTTTTTCAGCACGCGGGCCACGCCGCTCAGGTGGCCGCCGGTGCCCACACCGGTGATCAGCGCGTCCAGTCCTTCGGGGAAGTCGGTCAGGATTTCCTGCGCCGTGGTCTGGGCGTGCACCGCCACGTTGGCCGGGTTCTCGAACTGTTGCGGAATCCAGGCGCCTGGTGTTTGCGCGGCCAGTTCTTCGGCGCGGGCAATGGCGCCCTTCATGCCTTTTTCGCGCGGGGTCAGGTCGAACTGGGCGCCGTAGGCCAGCATCAGGCGGCGGCGCTCAATGCTCATGCTGT
>CAYQTH010000049.1:7612-11390 GCA_964420415.1 uncultured Macromonas sp.
AACCAGCTGGTAGCCCTTGACGGCGGCCACCATGGCCAGGCCAATGCCGGTATTGCCCGAAGTGGGTTCGATGATGGTGCCGCCCGGCTTGAGCAGACCGCGCTGTTCCGCGTCTTCCACCATGGACAGGGCGATGCGGTCTTTCACCGAACCGCCGGGGTTGCTGCGTTCGGACTTGATCCAGACCTCAGCGTTGCCAAACAGGCGGTTGATGCGGATGTGCGGCGTGTCGCCGATGGTTTGCAGGACGTTGAGGGCTTTCATGGGGGTCTCCAGGGCAAAGCAACGGGTGTCTGGGAGGGTGAGTCGAGGCCACATTCTGGCACGTACTCATGCGTTCAGCAGGCATATGCTTATGCCTGTTTCTGCCGTGGCAATGCCCCGCAAGGGGCTGGCGGTGCTGCGGGCGTTGTCAACCCACTTCGACACGGTTGCGGCCGTTGTGCTTGGCGCGGTAGAGCGCCTCGTCGCTCGCGGCGATCAGCGGTTCTGCTGCCTGGTGTGCGCTGTGCGGCTGATGGCAGTGCACCCCGATGCTGACGGTGACCGGAATCGCGGTTTGTTGAACCATGATCGGCTTTTCTTCCATGCTGAGCCGGATGGCTTCGGCTACCACGGTGGCGCCTGTTTGGTCGGTGTTCGGCAGCAGCGCCAGAAATTCTTCGCCCCCGTAGCGGGCCAGCAGGTCGGAGCGGCGCAGCCGTTGCTGGGTGCGTTGCGCCACTTGACGCAGCACTTCGTCCCCTACCAGGTGGCCATGGCGGTCGTTGACGCGCTTGAAGTGGTCGATGTCGATCATCAGCAGGGTCAGCGGGGTGCCGTCGCGCGTGGTCTGGGCCATGTCGCGTTCCAGCGCATCCATCAAGGCGCGCCGGTTGAAGACGCCCGTCAGCACATCGTGGGTGGCGAGTTCGTGCTGTCGGGCAATGGACTCTTCCATTTGCATCAGTACAAAGCCCATGCTGTTGAGCAGCAGCACCGCCATGACGATGAAGTAGGTGGCCGTCTGCACCTGGTCGGGCACGTTGTAGTGCGTGTCCCAGTCGGACTGGGACACCATGAAGCCGGTACGGATCAGCAGCGTGGTGGCCAACAGTACAGAGCCTGCAATGACGACGAGCCGTCCGGTCAGCCGGGGGCCTTGCAGCCGGGGTGCCCAGGCCTGGGAGGCCAGCATGATGGCGAGAGCGCTTTGCACGGTGGCGACCAGGATGTTGCGCCAGTGGTCGTCGTGCAGGAACAACCACGCCAGCGCCACACTCAGCGGGACAGGCAGCCAGACCAGCCAGACTGGCGGTGCCAGGGCGCGAGCGTGCTGGAAAGCCATGATGGCCTGGATGTGCAGGGCCAGGGTCAGTGTGGTGAGCAGGTTGGCACTGAGGATGGAGAACTCCAGCCAGCCAGACATGCGCAGGGCAAAGGCCGGGTAGGACAGGGCGTTGACCACCAAGCCGCCTCCCCAAAGTGCGAGGCCACGGTGGAGATGGGCACGCCAGGCGACGGTCAGCACCGCCACGGCAAGTACGCCGCTGGTCAGGGTGAGTGCGCTGAGCAGTGTGGGCAGGTCGAGTTTCATGCCGCATTTCCTCGTTGCAGAAATGTAACCGTTCGTGCATGGGCGCGCTGTCAGAGGCGATAATGGGCACGTGAAGTCTGCCAGGCCGCTGCTGGTGCAAGTGCCGAAAGGCCGCACTGGAGGAACGTCCGGACTGCGCAGGACAGCGTAGGAGCTAACGGCTCTCCACCGTGAGGTGAGGATCAGAGCAACAGAGACGAGTCCCATGGAACCAACCGCTCCGGCGGCAGGAGCCTTGGGGGTGAAACGGGCAATCTCTACGCGCAGCAACACCAAGTAGGCCAGTCACGGGAGCAGGGCAACCTCTCTCGACCTTGTGGTTCCGCAGGGCGTGCTGGCGGGTAGGTGGCACCGAGCCGTTGGGGTGACCCACGGCCCAGAGGAATGGCGGTCACGCCTGGGCAACCAGGCGCACAGAATCCGGCGTATCGGCAGACTTCACTTTTATTTCAAACGCGCTCGCGCTCACCCAGCAGGCGGAACGCGCTGAGGGGCAGGGCGCCCAAGGCCAGGCGGCCTACACGCAGCCTGTGCATACCCAGAGCAGGCAGGCCAGCATGGTGCAGCCACTGTGGCAGCTGTTCCGGCGTGTAGCCTTTGACCACCAGGCGCAGGCGGGTGCGCTCTGCGTTCTGGCTGCTGATGCTCAATTTGAGCCATGGCGTGCCTTGACCCGCGCTCAGCAGGCGGGTGTGCTGTTGTAACGCCTGCAGTTGTTCTGCGGGGGCAGCTCCCGCCACGTCTAACATCCATTCGTGTTCCAGCAAAGGGCCTTTGTCACGCCAGTGGCGCAGTGCGCGCGGGTCTTGCTCGAACACGGCCAGGCCGCTGGCGGCTTCCGGCAATGGGCTCACACAGCGCAGGTGTTTCAGGTGCCAGGGGCGCAGGTCGGCAGAAGCAGCCAGCAGTCCGGCCAGAACCTGGTCGGCCACCAAGGGCACCCCCGCCGGTTTGTGCCACAGCAGGGTGACAGGAAGCAGTGTTTCGCTCAGGGTGGGAGCGTTGACGGTCACGGTTTCAAGGCCCACACGCCGCGCCGGTTCCTCTGCCGTCACCCTGTTGACTTGCACGTAGCCGCTCTCGATCAGGCGCTCGGCTTCGCTGCGGGAGCAACCGTGCATGGCCATCACGCGTTTGGACAGGCGTTCGCCTTCACCGTTTGGCACAGATTTATGCATGGAGCAGGCCTAGGTCGTGGATGCGCTCCACATGGGCGCGCAAGGATCGCTCGGCCGTGGGCCACAGCTGGGGGGGGACATCGTCGTAGGCCAGCGGTACCCAGTCGGTGGGGGTGCCTTGGGGCAAGGCGCGCATGGCCTGCAGCACTTTCGCTTCGCGCAGCAGGCGGTGTCGTTTGAGGTTCACGATGGCGTTGCGCGCCCGGCCCAGCACCAGGCCGTGAGCGGGCAGGATGTGCTCCACGCAGTGCTGCTCGCACATGGTCAGCAGCAGGTCGAGCGAGCGCAGATAGTCGTCCATGTTGCCGTCCGGTGGCGCAATCACCGTGGTGCTGCCGTTGAGGATGTGGTCGCCGCTGAACAGCAGGCCGTCTTCGTCCAGCAGCAGGCAAACGTGGTTGGCGGCGTGGCCGGGGGTGTGCAGGACCAGCAAAGTGTGCTGTGTGCCGTCCGGTTCGTGCAAGGCCAGGCGCTCGCCATGCGCCAGCGGGCGGTCGGGCGTGAAATGGCTGTTGGCGGCAGCCGTGGGGGCGTGCGGTACGCCCAGCACTGGCGGTGCGGGGGCGCCGCGCTGTGCGCACAAGGCTTGCAGGGGGCGCGCGGCCGGGGAATGGTCTGGGTGCGAATGGGTGCAGACGATGGCGGTGATGCGCCCTTGCGCCGCCTGCCACAAGGCTTCGATGTGGCCAGGGTGGTCGGGGCCGGGGTCGATCACGATGTGGCCAGAGGCGGCGGTGCCGACCAGGTAGCTGTTGGTGCCGGGGCCGGTCATCAGGCCGGGGTTGGGTGCGGTCAGGCGCTGCACGTTGCGCAGCAGCGCCAGGTGCGGCGGTGACATGCCGTTGGCTGTGGCCTGGGCGGCCTCCAGTTCGGGGCGTATGAGTTGGGTGGTGCGGACCATGGCGCATTGTGCCGCGTTGGGGGACTGTCTGCTGTCGGTGGGGGCAAGGCGTAAAGCTGTGTAACGGACAGGGTCGGGGACTTGCAATCCACCGCCCTGGTGCCAGAATCATCGCATTGCTAG
>CAYQTH010000050.1:0-11336 GCA_964420415.1 uncultured Macromonas sp.
TGCTTAGCTCAGTTGGTAGAGCGGCGCCCTTACAAGGCGTAGGTCGGGGGTTCGAGCCCCTCAGCACCCACCACTCTAAGCGCAAGGGTTTGGCAGCTGTTGCCAGACCCTTTTTTCAGTAGCAGGTGGCACGCACATGTTCGATTTCTTTCGCAGCAACATCAAATTCCTGATGGGTTTTCTGATGCTGCTGATCATTCCTTCCTTCGTGCTGTTCGGCATCGAGGGTTACCAGAGCATGGGCCAAAACGGCGAGGTGGTTGCCAAGGTGGGCAAACACGAGATCACCCAGGAAGAATGGGAGAATCGGCACCGTGCGGATCTGGAAAACCTCGTGGCCCGCATGTCTGGCCTGGATCGGGCCACCCTGGATGGCGAGGCGCCACGCTTGGCTACCTTGGAGCGCATGGTCAATGAGCGTGTGGTGGCGCAGGCTGTTCAAGATACCCGCATTGCCGTGACCGACCAGCGCCTGGCCCGCGAACTGGCTCAAGACCCAACCATTGCAGCGTTGCGTACCGAAGATGGCAAACTTGATGTGTCGCGGTACCAGGAGTTGCTGCGCGCACAAGGCATGACGCCCGAAATGTACGAAAGCAGTGTGCGTGCCGATTTGGCGCGCCGCCAGGTGACCCAGGGAGTGGCTGCTTCGTCTTTCGTGCCCGAGGCCGTGGCTACAGCCGCCCTGAATGCGGTGTTCGAGCGCCGCGAAGTGCAACTGGCGCTGTTCAGCCCGCGTGATTTCCGTGCGGCGGTGACCGTCAGCGACGATGACGTCAAAAAATACTACTACGCCAATCCCAGTCAGTTCCAACTTCCTGAACAAGTGGATGTGGAATACGCTGTGTTGGACCTGGATGCGGTGGCGCGCGGCATTGCCTTGAGCGAGGCGGATGTGCGTGCCTATTACGAGCAGAACAATGCCGCTCTGGCGCAGCAGGAGCAGCGCCGGGCCAGTCACATTCTGCTGACGCTGGACCCTGCTGCCAGTACCGAAGCGAAGGCCAAGGTCAAGGCTGAGGCACAAGCCATCCTGGCCCAGTTGCGCCAGGCGCCAGGCCGGTTTGCGGAGCTGGCCAAAACCCGTTCGCAGGATCCCGGGTCAGCGGTCAACGGTGGCGATCTTGATTTTTTCAGTCGCGGTTCGATGGTCAAACCGTTTGAAGATGCCGTTTTTGCTTTGAGCAAGGGTCAGCTGTCGGACGTGGTGGAAAGCGAGTTCGGTTACCACATCATTTTGCTGACCGATGTCCGGCGGCCAGTGCCCCCCACTTTTGAGACGGTGCGTGGCAAGCTTGAGGCGGAGCTCAAGCGCCAGCAAGCGCAGCGGCAATTTGCCGAAGTGGCGGAATCATTCAGCAACCAAGTTTATGAGCAGGCTGAAAGCCTGGCCCCGGTGGCGGCCAAATTGGGGCTGACGGTGCATAAGGTGCAGGGCGTGCTGCGCAGCGGGCCGAGCGGTTCGGATTCGACAGACGTTTTGGCCCCGCAGGTGCTGCAAGCCTTGTTTGCTGAAGATTCACTGCGTCAGAAACACAACATCGCTGCCGTGGAAGTGGGGCCAAACCGCCTGGTGTCGGCCCGTGTGCTGGAGCACCGTCCGGCAGCCTTGCAGCCGTTGGAAGTGGTGAAGGACCAGGTGCGTGAGCGCCTGGTGAACGAGCGTGCCACTGCGCTGGCCCACACCGAAGGCCAAGCCAAGCTGGCCGCTTGGCAGGCCGCCCCGGCAAGTGCTGTTTTGCGCCCGCCATTGCTGCTTGCGCGTAACCAGCCTCAGGGTGTCCCACCGGCGGTACTGAAGTCGGCGTTTGCTGCTTTGGCTGGTCCCAGCACAGCCGCCTGGACCAGCGCCGATTTGGGCAATGACGGTTTCGTGGTAGTGCGCGTGAACCGTGTGTTGCCCCGGACGATGCCCGATCCTGCCCAGGCGGAGCAGGAACGGCTGCAAGTCGCTCAGCTGTCTGCCCAGGCGGAAACGCAGGCCTACCTGGCCTATCTGCGTGCCAGCATGAAGACCAAGGTGTTGGCAAAAAAGTCCGCTGAAACCACAGGTGTGGCGGGTAAGTGAGTTGAATCGGGTTATAATTTAAGTCTGCGGTGGCTGTAGCTCAGTTGGTAGAGTCCAGGATTGTGATTCCTGTTGTCGTGGGTTCGAGTCCCATCAGCCACCCCACAAAATTCCCTTACAGATCAAGGCCCTAGCGGGCCTTTTCTGTTTTCTGGGGATGCTGCAGGGCAGCGACCTCAGGCCGTCAGCTGGAAGTGCTCTTGCAACTTCAGTTCCAGCAAGGCGCGGCAGTCTTGCTCGGAGGCGTTGACCAGCAGCCCATATACCTGCCGGGCAAGTGGCCTGAAAACGTCCATGACTGATGGATCGAAATGTTGGCCCGTTTCCCGGTTGAGTATGGCCATGACGTCGTCGTAGGGCAGGGGCAGTTTGTAGGGACGCTTGGAGCACAGCGCGTCAAACACATCGGCCACCGCGAAGATGCGTGCAGCCAGGGGAATGTCCTCACCCCGCAGCCCTCTGGGGTAGCCTGAGCCGTTCCATTTCTCGTGGTGGCCGGACACCACCGCGGTGGCCTGTTCCAGGGCCTCGATGCCTTGGACAATGTCCTCCCCTTGGGTGACGTGGGTGCGCATGATGGCGAACTCGTCATCGGTGAGCTTGCCTGGTTTGAGCAAGATCGCATCCGGTATGCCGATTTTTCCGGCATCATGCAGAAAACTGCCGATGATCAAGGCTTGCATGTCGCGGTCCGGCAGCCCCAGCCCTTCGGCAATGCGCGCGGCGATCCAGGCCACCCGGTAGTTGTGGGCGCCGGTGTCAGAGTCGCGCTTGGCAATGGCGCGCCCGAGTGCTTCCATCATGGCGATATTGGCCCGCAGCAGCTCCTGGGCTTTGCGCTGGTTATCGCGGGCCAGGTGCACCACTACCGGGTAAATGACGGCGCCGCACAGCAGTGCGGCCAAGGCCACCAGCGCGGCGACGGTGAGCGCACCGTTGCGGATTTGCTTCTGTTGCCATTGCGGCACCACCCGCACCCCTTCAAAATACCCGGTGATGGGTGCCTGTACGTCGTGCAACGGCAGTCGCACCGGCACAAAAATGCGCAGTGCCCATTGGCCATCTGGCAAATGCATGCTTTCGTAGAACGATGAGTGGTAAGCGGGGCGCTGGTGGGAGGGCAGCTGGTTTTCGATTTGCGCCCCCCGGACCGTCATGGTTTCGGCCAGTTTGCGGCCTGTCGCATCGTAAATTTCAGCGATGTCAAACAGCCCGCCGGTGATGGCGCGTGCCGCTTGTTGCGCATCGTGCGGGGTGCTTTGCGCGTCGGCGCTGAACACGGCGCCGTGTTCTTCCAGCACACGCTGCGACTCCTCTACCGCCAAAGCAACTGCCCCGTCTTCGGCGTTTTCGATTTCGATGTACCAAGCTACTGGGCTGGCAATGGCTGCCAGGATGAAGCTGACCGCCGCGATGCGGCGGGCGGTTTTTTGCTGAAAGGTGGACATCGTGGGATGCGAAGGCTGTGATCGTTCTTGACTTTAGCACTGGCCAGGCACAAAAAACCCGACGCTGGGTCGGGTCGCAAAGGTGGCGGTGGACCGCGTGTTACCAGCTGCTTTCGTGTTCCGGTGTCGCGCGGATTTTGTGGATGCTGAGGTCGGCGCCTTCGTATTCTTCTTCCTGACTCAAGCGCAGGCCCAGCGCCAGTTTGATGGCACCGTAGACCACAAAGCCGCTGACCAATGCCCACAGCACGCCCATGCCGGTGCCGATGGCTTGAGCGCTGAAGCTGACGCCGCCCAAGCCGCCCAGGGCTTGCTGGCCAAAAATACCCGCGGCCAGGCCGCCCCAGGTGCCGCACAGGCCATGCAGTGGCCAGACGCCCAGCACATCGTCGATCTTCCACTTGTTTTGTGTGAATGTGAACATTTGCACGAACAGGGCCCCAGCCACACCGCCCGCCACCAGTGCACCAATGGGGTGCATCAGGTCGGAGCCGGCGCACACGGCCACGAGGCCAGCCAGCGGGCCGTTGTGGACGAAGCCTGGGTCGTTCTTGCCCATGAGCAGCGCAGTCAGCGTGCCGCCAACCATGGCCATGAGGGAGTTGACCGCCACCAGGCCGGACATTTTGTCCAGTGTTTGTGCGCTCATCACGTTGAAGCCGAACCAGCCGACGATCAGGATCCAGGCGCCCAGGGCCAGGAAGGGGATGTTGGACGGCGGGTGGGCACTGACGGCCCCGTCTTTGCGGTAGCGGTTGGAGCGCGCACCCAGCAGCAGCACGGCTCCCAGGGCCAGCCAGCCGCCCACGGCATGCACCACCACCGAACCGGCAAAGTCATGGAAGGTTTCGCCGGTCACGGCTTTGATCCAGTCCTGCACGCCGAAGTGGCTGTTCCAGGCAATGCCTTCAAAGAAAGGGTAGATGAACCCCACGATGACGGCGGTGGCGATGAGTTGTGGCCAGAACTTGGCGCGTTCAGCAATGCCGCCCGAGATGATGGCGGGAATGGCAGCGGCGAAAGTGAGCAGAAAGAAGAACTTGACCAGGTCGTAGCCATTCTTTTGTGCCAGGACGTCGGCTCCCACCAGGAAGTGGGTGCCGTAGGCCACGCCGTAGCCGACCAGGAAGTACACCACGGTGGAGACAGAAAAGTCCACCAGGATTTTGACCAGCGCGTTGACCTGGTTCTTGTGGCGGACGGTGCCCAGCTCCAGAAAGGCGAACCCGGCATGCATGGCCAAGACCATGATGCCGCCCAGAAGGATAAAGAGCGCGTCTGCGCCCTGTTTCAGTGCTTCCATGCTTCAGTTTGGTGAGTCTAGAGGGTGGATGATGCAAAAAAGAGCCGAATCAGCCCCTGGCACCAAACTGAAGCAATAAATGTACCAATCGGGCGCATGTGTTCGGATATGCACCAAATTGGAAAATGTCTACAGCGCCTTCATTCAGGCCAGTTCGGCCATCAACTCGATTTCCACACAGGCACCCAGCGGCAGTTGGGCTACACCGAAGGCGCTGCGCGCATGGCTGCCCACGGCAGGGCCGAACACTTCGCCGAGCAGTTCGGAGCAGCCGTTGGTGACCAAGTGCTGTTCCGTGAATGTGGCGGTGCCGTTGACCAGGCTCATGACTTTGACGATGCGCTTGACGCCGTTCAGGTCGGTGCCCGCAGCCTGGCAGGCGGCCTGCAACGTGCCCATGAGGTCGATGGCCACGGCGCGGGCGGCGGCTTTGCCTTCTTCGGTGGTCATGGTCAGGCCCAGTTGGCCCACCCAGACCTTGCCATCTTGTTTGGCAATGTGGCCGCTGAGCAGGATGAGCTTGCCCGTTTGGGCGAACGGCACGTAGGACGCGGCAGGAACAGAGACCGGCGGCAGAGTGATGTTGAGGGCTTGGAGTTGGTCGTAAACGCTCATGTTGTGGTCCTGTGGTGAGTGTGCGCAAACGCACAAATGCGGCATACCGCGATTTTAGGCAGCCGCTGCAGGCGAATCGGCCCCGAATTCCAGCTCTGGCAGGCGTTGCAGGGTGGATTTGAGCACTTCGAAGCAATCCGGGTCGATGGCGGTGCCCAGGTTTTCGGCCATCATGTCCAGCGCCTGTGGCACGGGGATGGCCCCCCGGTAAGGACGGGCAGCGGTGATGGCGTCGAAAATGTCAGCGCAGGTGATGAGCCGGGTTTCCAGGCTGATCTGGTCGCCGCTGAGCCCGCGCGGGTAGCCTTTGCCATCCAGCCGTTCGTGGTGAGCCCCGGAAATGCGGGCCAGCTCTTCGAAGGCGCCTATGCGGCAAAGGATGGCTTCGGTGTAGCGGGCGTGGTCTTGCACGGCGGTCCATTCGTCGGCATCGAGCTTGCCGGGTTTGTCGAGTACGCTGTTGCTCACCCCCAGTTTGCCAATGTCGTGCAGCAGGGCGCCGCGCTTGAGCCAGCGGCGGCGTGCCGGGTCCATGCCCATGGTTTCAGCCATGAGGTCCACGTACAGCGCCACGCGCGCGCTGTGGCCGCTGGTGTAGGGGCTTTTGGAGTCCACGATCTGGCCGAAGGCGGTGGCTATGTCGTCCAGGTAATCGTCGTCCAGCGGCACGCTGTGGCCGGCGGGCTCCAGGGCCAGCACGCGGGTGTCGATGTTCGGGGACTGGAGGGTTTGCCAGAAGGCGTCGTCGGCCACGGCGCACAGGGCGTCCACCAGTTCGGGGTCGAGCCAGGTGCCGCGGCGCAGGCGCAGTTCGTCCAGTGCGGCTTGCGGGCCGCCGGCCGTGTGGAACACGTCTGTTACCTGGGCCAGCAGGGCAATGCGGGCATAGAGCGGAATGGCCGAACCGGCCAGTTGGTTGGGGCGGCCGCCGCCGTCGAAGTGCTCATCCAGGCTGAAAATACCGTCGGCCACCGATTCCGGAAAGCGCAGCAGGCGGGCGATTTCGGCCCCCCGGTGGCAGCGTGTTTCGATGAGTTCCTGGGCCACTTCGTCGCCATGACGCAGGATGTTGAGCACGCTGCGGAAGCGTTCAGCCAGTGGAGCGCGCAGGCCTGTGTGCGACAAAACGAAGCGAAGCACCTGTGGCAAGCTGGTGCCCACGGTTTTGAAGTCGCGTTTGAAGCTGCGGTCGTCGGTCAGGTAGAGTTCGCAGATGCGGGCGGCGTTGCTGCTGCAGCCCAGGTCTTTGAGCAAGAGGGTGTAGTACAGGCCCCAGAGCTGATCGTTGGGCAGGCCGAGTTGCAGGCCGACCTGGGTGCCGATCCAGCAGCAGCGCACGCAGTGGCCTTCGGGCTGGCCTTCAGTGATGTCCAGCGCGTGACTGAGGGCGGAGATGAGTTCGGAAAGACGCAGACGGTGCATAGGGTGAAGGCGGCTGCTGTGTTGTGGCTACTCTACCGCCAGTGGCTTGACCTGTGTACCGGGTGGGGTTTCTGCGGTTGTGGGTAAGGTGGGGAATTCGTCAGGAGGTGCCACGGTGACGGCCACGCTCAGGTGGTGGCTGCCCCCGCCCTGGATGACACCGCGCAGCGGCGATACATCGCCAAAGTCGCGGCCCAGTGCGACGGTGACATAGTCTTCCCCTGGGCTGGCCCGGCCTGCGCGGTTGTTGGTGGGGTCGAAGTCGTACCACTGGCCGTTGGTGTGGACCGACACCCATGCGTGCGAGGCGTCGGCGCCTATGAGGCGCGGCTGGCCGGGCGGCGGTTGTGTGAGCAGGTAACCGCTGACGTAGCAGGCGGGCAGGCCCAGGCTGCGCAGGCAGCCGATCATGATGTGGGCAAAGTCCTGGCACACGCCCTTGCCCTGGGCCAGCGCCTGCAGCGCGGGTGTGTTGACTTCGGTGCTGGCGCTTTCGTACTGCAGTTCGCGGTGGATCTTGTCCATCAGGTCGTGGCAGGCGTCCAGGAGACGGCGTTGCGCGGCAAAGACGGGGCGGGCAAAGTCGGCGAAGGTTTCGTCGCGCGGCACGTAGGGGGACGGGAACACAAATTCGCTGGCGGCTTCGTAGGCCGCGTGGGCGCGGTACTGCAATTGTTCGCGCACGGTTTCCCAGCCGGGGCTGTCGTCCAGTTCGGTGCCCGGCTGGGTTTGCACCAGGGAATCGGCGGTCACGTCCAGCGAGTTGTGCGGGCTTTGCAGGGCAAAGAAGGTGCACCAGTTGCCAAAGGCGTCCTGGCTGTCATCGCGCAGCGCCGGGGCGGGGCTGATGCTGAGCTGGTGCGACAGCACGGTCTGGTGGTCGCATTCACGCGGCCGCAGGTGGGCCAGGTGCTGGGCCAGTACGACCGGAGCCTGGTAGCTGTATCGGGTGTGGTGCAGAACGCGCAGCAGCATGTGGGTTCAGGCAACCAGTGTGCGGTTGATCCGGTCGGCGTGGCTGAAATAACGGTGCCCCAGCCGGTCCGACAGATCGCAGGCCGCCTGGCGGCAGGACTGCAGCAGTTCCAGCAGGGCCAGGTACATGGTTTGCTGCCCGGCGGCGCCGGACATGGCGCCGCTGAGCGCGATGAGGTCCCAGGCGGCGGGGTTGGGCAGGCCGTGCAGCAGACCTTCTTCGGGGCCGGTGCTGGCGTCGGGCAGCTTGGCCACGCGTGCGCGCAGCGTGGACAGCACCCAGGCCAGGGAGCGCGGGTTGTCGCGGTGGGTGATGAGCAAGTCGAGCAGGGCCACCAGGTCGCGCCGCTGCTGGTAGTGGGCGTGGAAGGTGATGGTGGTGTCGAACAGGGCTAGCAGCGCTTCGTAGCCGCTTTCTTCGAACACGCTGCCGGTTTCCAGCGCCATTTCCAGCGCGTGGGCCAGGGTGGCCAGACGTTCGATGTGGCGGCCAATGCTGAGCATGCGCCAGCCGTCGTCGCGCATCATGCGGTCGGTCTGGGCGCCGGTGACGGCGGACAGCAGTTCGCTGGCCTCTTCCAGCATGTTCTGCACTTCCTGGCTGGCGAATTCGTCCTGTTCGCTCAGGCCCTTGTGCTCGGTGGTGAATTCGTTGTCCAGCCGTTCGATCAGGTTGCGCTGTTCCTGCGACAGGCGTTCGCGCACATTGCCTGCGGTCTGACGCAGGGCGCGCAGGTTGTAGCCCACGCTGCAGGCGCCGGAGTCGACGCCGAGCATGGCGATGAGCGAGCGCTCGAACACGCGCGGTGCCTGGGCGGCGTCGGGTACGTCGTCAAGCACCAGGCCGTTGTGCTTGGCGCAGGCCGACAGCCAGGCCAGCAAGGTGGGCGAACCGGCTTCCTCGCCTTCCAGGCATTGCAGGGCGAGGCGGGCCAGGCGCACGGTGTTTTCGGCGCGTTCGGTGTAGCGGCCGAGCCAGAACAGGTTTTCGGCCGAGCGGCTGGTAACGACGCGTTTTTGCAGCGCCAGCGACAAGGTGCTGGGGCCGTTCTGCAGCAGGCTGGTGCGGTCCACCTCGCCGTGGGTGAGTACCCAACAGTCGGCACTGCTGCCGCCGTGCTGCATGGTGGCAATGCGCTGGCCGGACGGGGCCAGCCGCACCATGCCGCCGGGCAGCACACGCCAGGACTGCGGCCCGTCGGCCAGGGCGAAGACGCGCAACATGGCGGGGCGGGGCTGGATGTCGCTACCGCGCCAGGCCGGGTGCTGCGACAGGGGCAGGTAGGACTGCAGGGTGTAGTCGTCGGGCTGGCGCACGATGCGCCCGGTGAGGCGTTCGATGCCTGCCTGGCTGAGGTCGGGACCGAGCACGGTTTCGCTGTCCCGGCCAGGGTAGGTTTTTTTGATGACGCCCTGTTTGATGAGCGGTAGCGCGCTGTGCAGGCTGGCGGGCTCGCCGCACCACCAGGTGGCCAGTGAGGGCAGGGCCAGCGGCTCGCCCAGCAGGTGCTGGCTGATGGCGGGCAGGAAGCCGAGCAGGGCGCTGGATTCGAGCGGGGCCGAGCCGGGCGCGTTGGCCAGCAGCAGGTTACCGGCGCGCACCGCCTGCATCAAGCCGGGCACGCCCAGGGCGGAGTCGCTGCGCAGCTCCAGCGGGTCCAGCCATTCGTCGTCCACCCGTTTGATGAGCACGTCCACCGGCTCCAGGCCGTGCAGGGTTTTGAGGAACAGGCGGCGGTCGCGCACGGTGAGGTCGCTGCCTTCGACCAGGTTGAGGCCAAGGTAGCGCGCCAGGTAGGCGTGCTCGAAGTAGGTTTCGTTGTAGGGGCCGGGTGTGAGCAGGGCGATGCGCGCGTCGCGACCCTGTGGGCTGAGGGTGTACAGGCCCTGCATGAGCGCCTTGTAGCTGGCGGCCAGGCGCTGCACGCCCATCTCGGCAAAGGCTTTGGGGAACTGGCGCGAGATGGCGATGCGGTTTTCCAGCAGGTAGCCCAGCCCGGAGGGGGCCTGCGTGCGCTGCGACACCACCCACCAGCGGCCGTCTGGGCCGTGGGCCAGGTCGAACGCGACGATGTGCAGCCAGGTGTTGCCGGGCGGCTGTACGCCGTGCATGGCGTGCAGGTAACCGGGGTGGCCTTGCACCAGCGCAGGGGGCAGCAAGGCGTCTTTGAGCAGCTGGCGCGGGCCGTAGATGTCGGCCATGATGTGGTTGAGCAGCCGGGTGCGTTGCAGGACTCCGGTTTCGATCTGTGCCCAGTCTTCGGGGCTGACGATGAGCGGCAGGAGGTCGAGCGCCCAGGGGCGTTGCTGGCTGTGCTCGTCGGCGTAGACGTTGTAGGTGACGCCGTTGTCGCGCAGTTGCTGGGCCAGGCTTTGCTGGCGGCGGTTGAGGTCGCCAAAGCCGTCGAAGCCCAGGTGTTCGAAAAAGCTGCGCCAGTGCGGTGCCAGGGCGCCTTTGGTGGCAGCGGGGCCGCGCAGTTCGTCCAGGTGGCCGCTGGCCGCAGGCAGGGCGAGCGAAACCGCCAGCGCGGCGGCGCTGGTGTGGCTGGGGTCAGGGTTGAACAGGGGCAAGGGGCTATGGGTCACTGGGGGCAAGTATGCCTTGTTCCGCTCTCACACGCGACCGGGGGCGCGGTGTCGACACGGCACCGGGCAAGCTTGGGCCCGGGCGGTGTCGGCCACACTGGCGTGGTGTGGTCTGGGTTTCACTGCCGCAGATCGAGCGTGAAGGGGAATTCACGGCTGGGCATGGTGGGCACGGCCTGCATCTGCCCCGGGGTGTGGCCCATTTGGAAGAAGCGCGCCAGGCGGCGGCTTTCGGCCTCGTAGGCGTTGATGGGGAAGGTGTCGTAGTTGCGCCCGCCGGGGTGGGCGACGTGGTACTGGCAGCCGCCCAGGGAGCGTTGCATCCATGTGTCCACCACGTCGAACACCAGCGGCGCGTGCACGCCAATGCTGGGGTGCAGCGCCGACGGCGGGTTCCACGCTTTGTAGCGCACGCCGGCCACGTAGTCGCCCACGGTGCCGGTGTTGTGCAGTGGCAGGGCACGGCCGTTGACGGTGATGAGGTAGCGGCTGTCGTTCCAGCCCTTGACGCGCACTTCCAGCCGCTCCAGCGACGAATCGACAAAGCGCACGGTGCTGCCGGCCGAGCCTTCTTCGCCCATGACGTGCCAGGGTTCCAGGGCGTTGCGCAGGGTGAGTTCGATGCCCTTGGTGGCGACTTGGCCGATCAGCGGGAAACGGAATTCGAAGTGCGGGTCGAACCAGCCCTTGTCGAACTGGTAGCCGCATTGGGCCAGGTCGTCGATGACGTCGTCAAAGTCCATGCGCACAAAGGTGGGCAGCAGGAAGCGGTCGTGCAGTTCGGTGCCCCAGCGGGTGAGTTTTCCGCTCCAGGGCTGGTGCCAGAAGCGGGCCACCAGAGCCCGCAGCAGCAGTTGCTGGGCCACGCTCATGCGGGCGTGCGGGGGCATTTCAAAGGCGCGCAGTTCCAGCAGGCCCA
>CAYQTH010000051.1:0-11054 GCA_964420415.1 uncultured Macromonas sp.
TATTTCCTGGTGTTCCACGGCAAAGAACGCTATGACCAGAACCCGGATGCACACCATGACGACCACCACGACCACCACGACGACCACGCTCATCATGGTGATGGCAAACCGCATGAGTCCCCCTGGGTGGTGACTGTGCCGCTGGTGTTGCTGGCGATTCCCTCGGTGCTGATCGGCTACTTCACCATCGAACCCATGCTGTTCGGTGGCTTCCTGAAGGACGCCATCACCATCAACAGCGACTTGCATCCGGCGGTCAAGAGTTTTGCCGAAACCTTCCATGGTCCGTTGGCGATGGCTGTTCACGCCTTCTCGACCGCACCGTTCTACCTGGCCCTGGCTGGTGCCGTGATGGCCTGGTACATGTACTTGATCAATCCTGCGCTTCCCGCAGCCATTGGCCGTGCCCTGCGTCCGATCGTGGTGCTGCTGGAAAACAAGTACTACATGGACTGGATCAACGAAAACATCCTGGCCAAGCTGGCCCGTGGCATCGGCATCGGCCTGTGGAAAGTGGGGGACCGTGGCCTCATTGAGGGTGCCGTGGTGAACTTGAGCTGGAAGATTGTCGGCGCGGTGTCGGCGGTCGTGCGCCGCGTTCAAACCGGCTACCTGTACCACTATGCGCTGGTGATGATCGTGGGTGTTCTCGCATTCATGACGTACTACGTGTGGCTCGCCAAATAAGGAGAAGAACAAAATGGGTTTGTTGAGCCTTGCGATCTGGACGCCAATTGCCTTTGGTGTCGTGCTGCTGGCCCTGGGGCGTGACGAAAATGCCGGTATGGTGCGGTGGGTGGCACTGATCGGTGCCCTGGTGGGACTGGCCGTGACGGTGCCGCTGTACCTGGGTTTCGATAACGCATCCGCTGCGCTGCAGTTTGTGGAAAAAAGCCTCTGGATTGAGCGTTTCAATGTCCACTATCACCTGGGTGTGGACGGTATTTCCTTGTGGCTGGTGCTGCTGACCGCTTTCATCAACGTGGTGGTGGTGATCGCAGGCTGGGAAGTGATCACCCAGCGTGTGCAGCAGTACATGGGCGCCTTCCTGATCCTGTCGGGTCTGATGATCGGCGTCTTCAGTGCCGCCGACGCGATGCTGTTCTACATCTTTTTCGAAGCCACGCTGATCCCGATGTATCTGATCATCGGTATATGGGGCGGTCCGAACAAGATTTACGCCGCCTTCAAGTTCTTCCTTTACACCTTGCTTGGTTCGCTGCTGATGTTGGTGGCGCTGGTCTACTTGTACAACCAGTCGGGAGGCAGCTTTGATCTGGCCACTTGGTACAAACTGCCGCTGGGTGCTCACGCACAGACGCTGCTGTTCTTTGCTTTTTTCGCTGCCTTTGCTGTGAAGGTGCCCATGTGGCCGGTGCACACTTGGCTGCCGGACGTCCACGTAGAAGCCCCGACCGGTGGTTCTGCTGTGCTCGCTGCCATCATGCTGAAGCTGGGTGCCTACGGTTTCCTGCGCTTCTCTCTGCCCATCCTGCCGGATGCCTCGCATGAATGGGCCGGGTTGATGATCGCTCTGTCCCTGGTTGCCGTGGTTTATGTCGGTTTGGTGGCCATGGTGCAGCAGGACATGAAAAAGCTGGTGGCGTATTCGTCTGTGGCGCACATGGGTTTTGTGTCGCTCGGTTTCTTCTTGTTCAACGAACTGAGTATGGCGGGGGCGATTGTGCAGATGATTGCCCATGGTTTTGTCTCGGCGGCCATGTTCCTGTGCATTGGCGTGCTGTATGACCGTGTGCATTCGCGTGAGATTGCCGATTACGGCGGTGTGGTCAACACCATGCCCAATTTCACCGCCTTTGCCCTTCTGTTCGTGATGGCCAACTGTGGTTTGCCTGCTACTGCTGGTTTTGTCGGCGAGTGGATGGTGATTCTGGGCGCTGTCAAGGCCAACTTCTGGATCGGTTTGGCTGCTGCCACGGCGCTGATTTTTGGTGCTGCTTATTCGCTTTGGATGTTCAAGCGTGTCTACCTGGGTCCGGTCACCAACGACCACGTCAAGGAACTGACGGATATCAACAAACGTGAATTCCTCATGCTGGCCTTGCTGGCCATCATGGTGCTGTACATGGGCATCCACCCGAAACCATTCACCGACGTGATGAACGCCTCGGTGTCGGAACTGCTGCGTCTGGCCGCCGTGTCCAAGCTGTGATGAGCGCCAGCAACCTGTTTGAAAGAGCACAACAATGATTGACAGTCTCAGCTTGGTCGCGGTCATGCCCGAACTTTTGCTGTTGGGCATGGCCTTCGTGATCTCACTTTACGATCTGGTGGTCAAGTCTCCGCTTCGTGATTCCACTTACCGTCTTACTTTGTTGACCCTGGCTGTGGTGGCGGTTCTCGAAGCGCAGCTGGCCAGCAGCGGTCAGACCATCATCGCTTTCAACAGCATGGTTGTGATCGACCCGATGGGGTCCTGGCTCAAGTGTTTTGCCAGTGTGGCGATGCTGGTGACGCTCGTCTATGGTCGGCACTATGCGGCCGCGCGTGGCATGTTGCGTGGTGGGGAATTGTTCACCATGTCGATGTATGCCTTGCTGGGCATCTTCGCCATGATCTCCTCCTACCATTTCGTGGTGCTGTACCTGGGGCTGGAATTGCTGACGCTCACCAGCTATGCGTTAGTGGCTTTGCGCCGTGACGATGTGCGTGCCACCGAAGCCGCGATGAAGTACTTCGTGCTTGGAGCTTTGGCGAGCGGTTTCTTGCTGTATGGCCTGTCGCTCATCTATGGTGCAACCGGCTCTTTGTCGATCCCGGCGGTGGCCCAGGCCGTGGCCACTGGCGTGGACAAGCAGCAGGTGTTGATGCTGGGCGTGGTGTTTGCTGTGGCAGGTCTGGCGTTCAAGCTGGGTGTGGTGCCGTTCCACATGTGGGTACCCGATGTGTACCACGGTGCACCGACCGCCGTCACACTGGTCATTGGGGGTGCGCCGAAGCTGGCGGCCTTTGCCATCGTCATCCGGTTGCTGGTGGAAGGGTTGCTGCCGGTAGCCGTGGACTGGCAACAGATGCTGGCCGTGCTGGCAGTGGCTTCTTTGCTGATTGGTAACTTGGCAGCGGTTGCGCAGACCAACTTCAAACGCATGCTGGCTTTTTCGACCATTGCACAGATGGGCTTCATGCTGCTGGCCCTGGTGGCAGGCGTTGTTGGCGGTGACAAGAGCAATATGGCCAATGCCTACGGTGCGGCTATGTTTTACGTCGTTTCCTACGTGCTGACGACCCTGGCCACTTTTGGTGTGATGCTGTTGTTGTCTCGAGAAGGGTTTGAATCGGAAGAGATCAGTGATCTGGCAGGGTTGAATCAGCGCAGTCCCTTGTACGCGGGTGTGCTGGCGGCCTGTATGTTCTCCCTGGCTGGGGTGCCTCCGCTGGTGGGTTTCTACGCGAAGCTGTCGGTACTGCAAGCGTTGCTGCAAGCCGGTGGCGGTGTCTACATGGGTCTGGCTGTGTTTGCTGTTCTGATGTCGCTCATCGGTGCTTTCTACTACTTGCGCGTGATCAAGGTCATGTATTTCGATGCACCGACGCAATCGGCATTGGTGCAGGCGCCTTTCGACGTGCGCGCCGTGCTGTCACTCAATGGCGCCATGGTGCTGGTGCTGGGGCTGGTGCCAGGCGGGCTGATGACCTTGTGCGCACAAGCCATGCAGCGTTTGCTGGCCTGACCGCCGTGTCCTGATACATGGGTTCGGGTTATTCGGTGTTCGGATTGATTCTGGCGGCTCTGGTGGCCGCCAATCTGCCTTTCATCACGGAGCGGCGTTTTGTGTTGTGGGCCCCCCCGGTCGGCTCACGCAAGTCTTTGCTGGTGCAGGTGGTCGAACTGCTGGTCCTGTATGTGTTGACTGGGTTGCTCGGTCTGGCGCTGGAACAGCATGCGGGTCAAATTTACCCGCAGAGGTGGGAGTTCTATGCCATCACGGCAGCCTTGTTCCTGACCTTGGCCTTCCCCGGTTTTGTGTACCGCTACCTGTTGCACAGGCACTGACGTGAGCACCGTCTTGCTGCCTGAGCTGCAGCCAGAACGCTTGAAGGAAACCACGCTGGACAGCGAACCGGTGTTCCAGGGTCGCTTTTTGCACATCCAGCGTGACACGGTCAGTCTGCCTGGTGGCCAACGTGCAAGCCGTGAATACGTGATTCATCCTGGGGCGGCCATGGTGATTCCCCTGCTCGATGACGGTCAAGTGGTGGTCGAGCGCCAATACCGTTATCCCTTGCAGCGGGCCATGATCGAGTTCCCTGCCGGCAAGCTCGATGGTGGCGAAAGCAGCTGGTGTTGCGCGCAGCGGGAACTGTTGGAAGAAACCGGGTATCAGGCGGCAGAATGGGCCTATGCCGGTGTGTTGCACCCAGTGATTTCCTATGCCACGGAATTCATCGATATTTGGTTTGCACGCGGTTTGACGCAGCACACTCGGTGTCTGGACGATGGCGAGTTCCTGGATGTGCTCACTGTCACGCCAGAGGCGCTGACCGAAGCTTGCCGCACCGGAGTTGTAACCGATGCCAAAACCTTGACGGGCATGCTCTGGTTGCAGAATGTGCTGCGTGGCGAGTGGTCATTGCGTTGGCAGTCGGCCGCCATAATGGCCACCGGCTCCGCCGATGGGCAGGTTGCACGATAATCCAACCATGAAGGTGTTGAATCTGGGCTGTGCGCAGTCCCATGTTTTTGAAGGCTGGTTTGCTTCAGAGGAGGATTTCCAGTCTCAGTTGGCGCGCGGTCTGATCGAGTGCCCAATGTGCAACACGAACCAGATCGAAAAACGCCCGAGTGCCCCTAGATTGAACCTGCGGACGCAGGGAGAACCGCTTGTGCCGCAGCCCCCCATATCTGCCGACCCTGCTGTTGCCGCACGCCATCAGCAAACGGGTGCGGCTGCGGAGTTTCAGGCCCAGGCCCTTCATGCCTTGCGCGAATTGGTGGCCCGAACAGAAGATGTGGGGGAGCGCTTTGCGCAGGAAGCGCGGCGCATGCATTATGGAGAGATTGAGCCGCGCAGTATCCGTGGCAGGGCGACTGTGGAAGATGCGGTGGCAATGGCGGAAGAGGGCGTGGAACTGATGCCGTTACCTGAGTTGGACGCCATCAAACACACGTTGCAATAGCCTTTAACCTCTCGTATGGACGGTGCAGGTTCAGGGGTAGAGGCCGCGCAGGTCGCGGGCCCGCAAAATGCGGCGGCACGCCAGAATGTAAGCGGCTGTTCGAAGGTTGACGCTGTGTTCCTCGGACAAGGCCCAGATGCTGTCGAACGCCCCGCAGACAATGCGTTTGAGTCGTTCGTTGATTTCATCCTCACCCCAGAAAAAGCTTGAAAAGTCCTGCACCCATTCAAAATAGCTCACGGTCACGCCCCCGGCGTTGGCTATGACGTCGGGGACAACCAGCACCTGTCGCTCATTCAGGATGTCGTCGGCTTCAGGTGTGGTGGGGCCGTTCGCCCCTTCGATGATGAGGCGGGCCTGGATCCGGTGCGCGTTGGCCGCCGTGATCTGTTGTTCCAACGCCGCCGGAACGAGGATGTCGCACGGCAAATCCCAGAAAGCTTCTGTGGCCAAAGGTTCTGCGGCTTCATAACCCAAAACGCCTCCGGTGCGCTCGGCATGCGCGAGCAAGTCGGGCACGTCCAGACCGGCTTCCCGGTAGACGGTGCCGGTGTGGTCCTGCACTGCCACCACCCGTGCCCCTGCCTGGGCAAACAACTTGGCGGCTACTCCGCCGACGTTGCCGAACCCTTGAACCGCGACTTTGGCTTGGGATGCCGTCAGCCCAATATAGCTGGCTGCTTGGGTGCCTATGAGGAACACCCCGCGGCCTGTGGCTTCTCGGCGTCCCAGTGAGCCGCCCAGATCAACCGGCTTGCCCGTGACGACGCCGGTGGCGGTTTCGCCTATGTTCATGGAGTAAGTGTCCATCATCCAGGCCATGACCTGGTCGTTGGTGTTGACGTCAGGGGCTGGAATGTCTTTGCTGGGACCAATAACGAGGCCGATTTCGCTGGTGTAGCGGCGCGTGACACGTTCCAACTCGGCACGGGAGAGCGTGCGTGGATCTACCCGAATACCGCCTTTGGCGCCACCAAACGGGACGTTGACAGCGGCATTCTTGATAGACATCCAGGCCGACAGCGCCATGACTTCGGACAGCGTGACATCCTGGTGAAAACGCACACCGCCTTTGCCGGGACCGCGAGAGGTATTGTGCTGCACCCGGTAGCCCTCAAAGTGAGCCACTGTGCCGTCATCCCGTTCGATGGGAACGTCCACGATCAGGATGCGCTTGGGCCGCCGCAACGTTTCCACCCACCGTTGCAGCTCACCCAGGTAAGGCTCTACGCGGTTTACTTGCTGCAAAAAAATACCCCAGGGCCCCAGGTGGTCTGGTTGCAGGTAGGACGGTAAGGAGGTCGCAGGGAGAGGGGGGGCTGTCAGGTGTGCAGAGGGGGTTCCGGGCATGTTTGTCTCCAGGGTTTCTGAGGTCGGGGCACAATAGGGCATGTGTTTGAGTTTGACATGGCTGGGCAGGTGTTGGCAAAGCAGCGTTTGCCCGCATGGGTGTGGTCGTGATTGACCCGCGGCAGGTGCCGGTGACCGGCACATACCACCATTTGACCGCCATTCCTGGAGAGCGCCTGACCCCGGAGTCTTTGCGCACGCTCTTCCGGACAGATTGCCAGCGCCGTGTGGGTGCTGAATCGCATGGTTTTATAGGCCCACCGCCGCGGCAGGCCGCCGTGCTGGTGCCGGTGGTGCTGCATGCCCGGCCCACGGTGTTGCTCACGCAACGCACGCAGCATTTGCGCAAGCATGCAGGCCAAATCGCTTTTCCTGGCGGCAAGATAGACGAATCCGATGCCGACGCCATCGCAGCGGCGCTGCGCGAGGCGCAGGAGGAGGTGGGTCTGCGGCCTCTGGCGGTCGAGGTGCTGGGCACCTTGGACCGTTTCAGCATGAACCCGTTCTATGGAGTGACGCCCGTGGTCGGTTTGGTGCAGCCGGGCACACCATGGGAGCCAAACCCGCACGAAGTGGCCGATGTGTTCGAGGTGCCACTTGACTTTCTCATGAACCCGGCCCATCACCGACGGCATGTGCTTGATGTCGAAGGGCACCACCGTGAATGGATTTCCATGCCTTACCCGGACCCGACCGGTGAACGGTTCATTTGGGGCGCCACGGCGGGAATGTTGCACGATTTTTACTTGGCATTGGCGGCCTCGCTATGATGTGCACATGAGCTTTTTCGCGATATTTCTAGCGCTGCTGCTGGAGCAGGCGCGCCCTCTAGGGGAAGACAATCCTGTGCACCGGGGCATGCGTGCCTGGGTCATGTGGGTGCAACGTACCTTTGACACCGGGCAGCATCCACATGGCTGGTTGTCTTGGACGCTGGCTGTTGTTTTGCCGGCGGCCTTGTCGACCGGGGTGTATTGGGTGATTGGGCAATGGAGCCTCATCCTGTCTTTTTTGTGGCTCGTGGTGGTGCTGTATGCCACCTTGGGATTTCGGCAGTTCAGCCACCATTTCACCGCGATCCGAGAAGCGTTGGAGGCGGGTGAGGAGGGGCACGCGCGCGATTTGCTGGCCCGTTGGCAGGGGTGTGCAGTGAATGACCTGCCGCGCCAAGAGGTGCTGCGGCACGTGATCGAGCATGCCGTGCTGGCGGCGCACCGTCATGTGTTTGGTGTGCTGGTGGTGTTCGCGGTCCTGGCCTTGGTTGGGCTGGGGCCGGCCGGTGCGGTGCTGTACCGCTTGGCAGAGTTTCTGCCTCGGGTGTGGCGTGGGCAGCCCGAAGAGGGACACAGTCCTGCTTTGCGGCAGGCTGCTGTGCAGGCTTGGCATGCTGTGGATTATGTTCCGGCGCGTTGCACTGCAATGAGTTTCGCCGTGGTGGGCAACTTCGAGGAGGCTCTGGCCAGCTGGCGCCAAGAGGGTTCGGGTCACGAGACCTCGAATGATGCGTTGGTGCTGGCGGCCACGGCTGGCGCCATCAATGTGCGTCTGGGCGGCCGCCCGCTACCGAACCAATCGCCGGATGACGGAGGGGAACTGAGCCAGCCTACCGATGGACGGGAACCTCAGCTGGCGCACCTGGCCAGTGTGGTCGGGTTGGTTTGGCGCAGTGTGGTGCTTTGGATGCTGCTGTTGGCGTTGCTGCTGCTTTCTCGCTTGATGGCGTGATTCCTGCCACCTACACCATGCCGTTTCAATAGCGTGTTGGCTGTGACAGTTCCTGAAACAGTTCGCGGTAGAGCCGGTGGCGGTTGTCTGAAATACCCTGAGGTGTTCCGGTTCCGACAGCCGCCCGCACGGCACATCCGGGTTCGTGCAGGTGGGTGCAGTTGTAAAAACGGCATTGACCCAGGTGGGGGACGAAATCGGGCATCAAGTGAGCCAATTGGGTGGCTTCGATGTGGTGCAGGCCAAACTCTTGAAAGCCGGGTGAATCGATCAGTGCGCTTTGGTGTTGAGCGTCGCTCCAGTACCACGTGGTGCTGGTGGTGGTGTGTTTGCCGGAATTCAGTGCTTTAGAGATTTCACCCGTTTGCGCCTGCGCTTCCGGGACCAGTCGGTTGATCAGGGTGCTCTTGCCTGCGCCCGAAGGACCCAGGATGAGCGTTGTCTTGCCGTGCAGCGCGGCCGACAAGGTGGCCAGACTGCCGTCTTCGGCAGTGAGGCACAGCGGCAGCACGGTTTCACCCATGTCGCGGTACGGCGCCAGCCGCTGCCAGGCGCGGTCAAAGGGCTCTTTTAAATCGCGCTTGTTGAGCACCACCAGGGCCGGAATCTGCGCCGCGTGCGCAGCGATCAAAGCGCGCGTCAACTGGCTTTCAGAAAATTCGGGTTCGGCTGCGAGCAGCACCAATACCTGGTCCAGGTTCGCCGCGAAAGACTTGGTGCGTATGTCGTCCTGGCGGTACAGCAGGTTGCGGCGGTCCAGCACGCGCTCGATGCTGCCCTCGTCGCCCGTGGGTTGCCAGAGCACGCGGTCCCCCACCACGGCCAAGTTCTTCTTGCCTCGCGGATGGCACAGCAACCGTTGACCGGGGGCTGTTTCGACCAGGCAATGGCGGCCGTAAGAGGCCACTACCAAGCCTGTTTGCTGTGGTTCCTGGCTCATGCGGGTCGCCCCATGCGGGCCAGGCGCTCCAGCGCGGGCGGGTGCGAGTAGTAGAAGCGCGCGTAAACCGGGTCGGGCGTGAGTGTGCTGGCGTTGTCGCGGTAGAGTTTGAGCAAGCCGCTGGCCAGATCGCTGGCTTGGGTGTGTTGCATGGCAAAGGCGTCGGCCTGGAATTCGTGGCGGCGTGACAGCAGATTCATCAGCGGAGTGAGGAAGATGCTGACCAGTGGCACCACGCTGACGAAAAGCAGCAGGGCCAGGGCGTGGTTGGGCGAATCCAATATGGGCGTGACGCCCAACCCGGTGTAGAACCACGGCTGATTGGACAATCCGCCCAAAAGCGCGAAACCGAGCAGGCTGAGTGCAAACAGGAGCGCGACGCGTTGCAGGATGTGCCGGTGCTTGAAGTGGCCCAGTTCGTGGGCCAGTACCGCGTCAATTTCCGACGGCGAGAGTTGTTGCAGCAAAGTGTCAAAGAACACCACGCGTTTGGCGGGGCCAAAGCCCGTGAAATAGGCGTTGGCGTGGGCACTGCGTTTGCTGCCATCCATCACGAACACACCTTTGGCGGCAAAACCGCACTGGGTCAGCAAGGTCTGGATGCGTTGCTTCAAGCTGTCGTCTTCCAGTGGCTTGAAGGTGTTGAACAACGGCGCAATCAGCGTGGGGTAGAAGACCAGTAACAGCAGGTTGAAGCCCATCCAGGCGCCCCAGGCCCAGAGCCACCAGTTCGGTCCAGCGGCGTCCATCAGCCACAGCACCAGGGCGGCCAGCGGCAAGCCCAGCATCCCGCCCAGCAGCAGGCCCTTGCTACCATCGGCCAGCCACAGACTCAGTGTGGTGTTGTTGAAACCGAACTGGGCTTCCAAGCGAAACGTGCGGTACCAGGCGAAGGGCAGGTCCAGCAAACCGCCGAGCAGCGCAAACCCGGCCAGCAGTGCCAGTTGCTGCACCATGCCGGGGCCAAGGACCTCGAGGAGGGTCTGGTTGAGAAGATCCAGGCCGCCCATCAAAGTCCAGACGATGAGCAGGGCGGCTCCCCAAATCAACTCGATCAATCCCAGCCGGTTTTTGACCAGCGTGTAATCAGCGGCTTTCTGGTGCTCGGCCAATGTGACTTTGGCCGTGAAGGCGGCTGGCACGGCAGCGCGGTGCCGTGCCACGTGCCGGATCTGGCGGCTGGCCAGCCACAACTGGAGTCCCAGGCTCAGGGAGAGAAGCACGCAAAACGCCAGGGTCCACAGCAGGGGGGGCGGGAAGGTATTGAACAGCATGCGCGTGAGTCTAGCGAAAGAGCCGGGAGACAGGCGTGCAGATAGGAGAAAATCTTGCCATGACAACATCAAATTCGACTTCGGCAGCGGCCGTGGCTGCCAATGAACCCGGCGTGGAGCTGAGCAAGAGCGACCAAAACCTGGTCTGGCTCGACTGCGAGATGAGTGGGTTGGACCCGGAAAAAGAACGTTTACTGGAAATTGCCGTGGTGATCACTGGCCCCCAGTTGACGCCGCGCGTAGAAGGCCCGGTGCTGGTCATTCACCAGAGCGATGCGGTGCTCAATGGCATGGATGCCTGGAACAAAGGCACGCATGGCAAGAGCGGCTTGGTGGACAAAGTGAAAGCCAGCACGCTGACGGAGACCGAGGCCGAGGTGCAGCTGATCGAATTCATCAAGCGCTATGTGCCCAAGAACGGGTCACCCATGTGCGGCAACAGCATTGGGCAGGACCGGCGTTTTCTGGTGAAGTACATGCCCAAGCTGGAAGCATATTTCCACTACCGCAACCTGGATGTGAGCACGCTGAAAGAGTTGTCCAAGCGCTGGAAACCCGAGGTGTACGCCGCATTCAAGAAGAAACAGCGCCACACCGCGCTGGCCGATGTGCATGAGTCCATCGAT
>CAYQTH010000052.1:0-10990 GCA_964420415.1 uncultured Macromonas sp.
CTACATCGTGGACGAGGTGCAGGACGTGTACCGGCTCCAGGGCGTGAAGATCAACGACAAGCACATCGAAGTGATCGTGCGCCAGATGTTGCGTCGAGTCGTGGTGGAAAACACCGGCGAGTCCAGCTACATCGCGGGCGAACAGGTCGAGCGGTCCGAGATCCTCAACACCAACGACGCGCTGCGCGCCGAAGGCAAGACCCCGGCGACCTACAGCAACATCCTGCTGGGCATCACCAAGGCCTCGCTGTCGACCGATTCGTTCATCTCCGCCGCTTCCTTCCAGGAAACCACGCGCGTGCTGACCGAAGCGGCCATCATGGGCAAGCGCGACGAGCTGCGCGGTTTGAAGGAAAACGTGATTGTGGGTCGCCTGATTCCGGCCGGTACCGGCATGGCCTTCCACGACGCGCGCCGCGTCAAGGAGCGCATGGACGACGAAGAACGCCGCGCCATTGCCGAGGCGGATGCCGCTGCCCTGGCCAATGACACGGCGCTGGCCAGCGATGTGGATGCCGCCGAGTAACCGGCAGGCATTCCGTTGAGCTGGGCCTGATCGCCCACCCTGAACCCCAGTGGGTCTAGACCTGCTGGGGTTTTTCAATGGCCGAACCTGACAAGATCCTCATGACCCAACCCATAGCTTTGTCTGAGCAACTGGCGTGGACGGCGCGCACCGTGCAGGCGGTGGAGCAAGGGCGCTCGCTCACCGACGCGTTGGGCCAGGTGCCGCCTGCCACGCGACCAGGGGTGCAAGCCTTGGTATTTCACGCCTTGCGGCACTGGGGGCAGGCAACGGTGCTGCTGGACCTGCTGGCGCAGCGCCCGCCACCCGCAGCGGTGCGGGCGTTGCTGGGCGTGGCGCTGACCTTGCTGGTGCAAGAGGCGCAAGCGGCCGACAACGTCCGGTACGCCCCGTATACGGTGGTTGACCAGGCGGTGCAGGCCTTGCGGGCTCTGCGCGCGCCGCAGAACGCCAGCGGCTTTGTGAACGCCTGCTTGCGCCGTTTCCTGCGCGAGCAGGCCGAGCTGGAGACACGCACCGAGGCGGACGCTTCAGCGCGTTGGAACCACCCGTTCTGGTGGATCAAACAGGTCCGTAAAGACCACCCCCAGCACTGGCAGGCCATTTTGCAGGCGAACAACCAGGCCGCCCCTATGGCGCTGCGTGTCAACCGGAGGCAGGTCACCCGCGATGCTTACCTGGCGGAACTCACGGCCGCCGGCATGGAGGCCCGCCCACTGGAGGAGGATGGCGTCGTGTTGGCGCAGCCTCAGCCCGTCGAACGGCTGCCAGGCTGGCAACTGGGGCATGTGTCGGTGCAGGATGGCGCCGCCCAGTTGGCGGCGCCGCTGTTGCTGGGTGGTTGGGAGGTCCCGACGCGGGCGCGTGTGCTGGATGCCTGCGCGGCGCCAGGAGGCAAAACCGCGCACTTGCTGGAACGCGCCGATCTGGATGTGCTTGCGCTGGATGTGGACCCCGTTCGCTGTGAGCGGATACGGGCGAATCTGGAACGGTTGAAGTTGCAGGCCGACATCCGGACCGCCGACGCCGCGCTGCCCGCGCAATGGTGGGATGGCCGCCCCTTCGATGCCATTTTGCTGGATGCGCCGTGCACGGCCTCGGGCATCGTACGGCGGCACCCGGATGTGCGCTGGCTGCGGCGTCCGCAGGACATCGCTCAACTGGCGCAACAACAGGCGCGTTTGCTGGATGCCTTGTGGCCGTTGTTGCGGCCTGGAGGGCGCCTGCTGTATTGCACCTGCTCGGTGTTCCAAGCCGAGGGCGACGGGCAGATCCAGGCGTTTTTGCAACGCCACAGCGAGGCGGAGGCATTGCCAGCACCCGGTCATTTGCTGCCAGGGCTCGCCGATGTCGCTGCGATGGACGACAATCAATACCGTGGATGGGATGGATTCTTCTACGCTCTGTTGCGCAAACGCATGTCTGCCTGAACGGCGGCAGGTTGCCGTGCGCCTGATGCTGTGCTTCTTGGGGTGGCTATTCCCCCTGTGGTTGGGTGGTTTGATGCTGGCGGCTGAGGTGCGGGCCGAGACCGATAAAACACCAGATCGCAACCTGGTGACCCTGGAGCGGACGGCTGATGGGCTGTTCCTGTCAGCTCGCCTGCCGCTGGATTTGCCCGCTGCGCTGGAAGACGTACTCTACAAAGGGGTGCCGCTGCATTTTGTGTGGCAGGCGCAGGTGTTACGTGACCGCTGGTACTGGATGGATGAGCGCATGGCCCAGCAAACCCGCGTCGTGCGGGTGGCCTACCAGCCCCTGACGCGCCGTTGGCGGGTCAGTGTAGGCAGTGGCTGGCCCGCGGATGGCGCGGCACTGAACGCCCTGCACCAGAATGTTGATACGTTGCCCGATGCCCTGGCCGTGGTAGCCAGGGTATCGAACTGGCGCTTGCTCGATCCCGGCAGGCTCGACAGTGACCAGTCGTACCGGCTGGAGTTCCGCTTCTACCTGGATGCCGGGCTGCTGCCGCGGCCCTTCCAGATTGGTATCAAGTCTTCTGGGGACTGGAACATCAGGTACGAACAGGTGCTGGAGGTGCCTGTCGCTACAACGGGTATGCCGGTGAGCCAGAGTCCCGAGGGGGCGCTAACCTGGGCCAGGATTTAACTGCATGTTGACGCACGCCGGTCTTGAGAGCGCCGCTTCATCCTGGAAGAGCCGGGTGGCCACCCGCTGGGCCGTGGGCTTGGCTTCGGTGTTCATGGTTGGCGTAGGGCTGGTGCTGTTTTTTTTGCTCACGCTGGCCACCGATCACCGTTCCTTTTACGAGGGGTATTACACCCGGCTCGTGCTGCTTAACCTGGCGGTGGCCACCGTGCTGCTGTTCGTCATCTTGTGGCTGGCCGTGCGGTTGTGGGGACGTCTCAAGCGTAAGCGCTTCGGCAGCCGTTTGCTGCTCAAACTGGCGGCGATCTTTGCGGTGGTGGGGCTGGTGCCCGGTGTGCTGATCTACACCGTGTCTTACCAATTCGTGTCACGCTCTATCGAGTCGTGGTTCGATGTGCGGGTAGAAACAGCTTTGAAAGCGGGTCTGAACCTGGGGCGCACCACGTTGGATACGTTGGCGGCGGACCTGACCGCCAAAACCCGCGCCGCAGCCAGTACATTGAGCAACAGTGGCAGCGATGCCGGTTCTGGCTTGGCGCTTGAGCGTTTGCGGGAGCAACTGCTGGCCAGCGATGTGGTGTTGTGGAACAGTGCGGGTCAGGTGGTCGCGAGCGCGGGCGCGGCACGCTTTGACTTGATGCCTGTGCGCCCCAGTCCCAGCCTGTTGCGTCAAGCCGCTGTACAGCGGGTTGTGAGCAACGTTGAGGGGTTGGAGGAATTGGAGTCCGACCCCGCGCAGGTGCTGAACCTGCCGGAAGAACGGCTGCCCCGTGTCCGGGTGGTGGCGTTGGTAACCGCATCCAGCTTTGGCTTTGGTGCAGATGAGCGTTACCTAGAGGTGACGATGCACCTGCCCGCAGTGCTGGTGGCCGATGCGTTGGCGGTGCAGGTGGCGCATCGCGAGTACCAGGAGCGGGCACTCGCGCGCGAAGGGCTGCGCAGCATGTACATTGGCACCCTCACGCTGGCCCTGTTTCTGTCGGTGTTCGGGGCGGTCTTGCTGGCGGTCTTGCTCGGCAACCAGCTGGTTCGGCCCCTGCTTGTACTCGCCGAAGGCATGCGGGACGTGGCGCGCGGTGACCTCACGCCCAAAGTGGCTTTGCCCGCCAAAGACGAGCTGGCCGGACTGACGCGCACCTTCGCCCACATGACCAGTGAACTGTCGGATGCCCGCCAGGCCGTGCAACAGAGCATGGGCCAGGTCGATGCCGCGCGGGCCAATCTCCAAACCATCCTCGACAACCTGACCGCAGGTGTCGCCGTGCTGGATACTCAGTACCGCCTTCACAGTGCCAACCCCGGTGCCACACGCATTTTGCGTGAGCCGCTGGCGGCCTATTTGGGCTGTAACCTGGAGTCGGTGCCCGGTTTGGAGGCTTTTGGGCATTGGGTGCAACAGCATTTCGACCGTTTCTTGGCAGAGCCCTCGGCACAAGACGGCGGTTACTGGCAGCAGTCCTTTGAGCTGCAACCTGCTGTCAACGAAGTGGCTGGTGACTCGGCCATCACACTCATTGCCCGTGGCGCGCTGCTGCCCAATGGAGATCGCCTGCTGGTGATCGACGACGTGTCAGAAATCATTTCGGCCCAGCGTGCGCAAGCCTGGGGTGAGGTGGCACGCCGTCTGGCTCACGAAATCAAAAATCCGCTCACCCCGATCCAGTTGTCGGCAGAGCGGCTGGCCATGAAGCTTGAAACCAAATTGGAAGGCAGTGAGCGGGCCTTGCTGGACAAATCGGTCAAGACCATCGTGGACCAGGTGGATGCCATGAAGCGGCTGGTCAATGAATTCCGCGACTATGCCCGCCTGCCAGCCGCACAACTGGCACCGTTGGATCTAAATGCGCTGGTTTCCAACATTGTGGCCATTTACGAAGCCTCTGAAGTGCCTGTCAGGCTGGATTTGAGTTCTGGCAGTCCTCAGGTGCTGGCCGACGCACAGCAAGTCCGGCAGGTCATTCATAACCTGGTGCAAAACGCGCAGGATGCAACCCCTCCTGGTGCTGGTGCCGTGCTGTTGCAGACACGGGTTTCGGACACAGGCCGTTGGGTGCGGTTATTGGTGCTTGACCATGGCCCTGGTTTTTCAGAAGGTATCCTGAAACGTGCTTTCGAACCCTATGTGACCACCAAGCCCAAGGGCACCGGTCTGGGGCTGGCGGTGGTCAAGAAAATCATGGATGAACATGGCGGCCGGGTTGAAATCTCGCACCGCCTTGACGGTGGACAAGTCTGCGGCGCGCAAGTGTCGCTATCATTCAAGGTTGCAAATTTGCAACAGCGTTGAGCTAAACAGAGAGGCTGAACCCGCGAAGCCATGGCGAACATACTGGTAGTTGATGATGAACTCGGTATTCGGGATTTGTTGTTTGAAATCCTGAATGACGAAGGGCACGCCGTTGAGCTGGCCGAAAACGCTGCGCAAGCGCGTGAGTTGCGTGCCCAGTACCGTCCCGATCTTGTGCTCCTCGATATCTGGATGCCGGACACCGATGGCGTGACGCTGCTGAAAGAGTGGTCTGCCATGGGTATGCTTTCCATGCCCGTCATCATGATGAGCGGGCACGCCACCATAGACACGGCGGTGGAGGCCACCCGCATTGGCGCCATGGCCTTTCTGGAAAAACCCATCACGCTGCAAAAGCTTTTGCAAGCGGTGGAAAAAGGGCTGAGCAAAGCCAGCCTGCGACCCCCGGCTCCTGTGCGTTCCATGCTGGCAACGGTCAATGTGACCGCGCCAGCGCAGTCACCGGGCGGCGCCGAGTTGGCAGACATGGGCAGCACGGCAGTGCAATCCTTTGACCTGGATGTGCCCTTACGCGACGCGCGCGATGCGTTCGAGAAGGCCTATTTCGAATTTCATCTCATCAAGGAGCACGGCTCCATGACGCGCGTGGCCGAAAAAACGGGCTTGGAGCGCACCCATTTGTACCGAAAACTTAAACAGCTGGGGGTGGATTTGTCACGCGCCAAGCGCAATGGCGGGTAAGGGCTAAAAACTCTGCTACAATAGCTCTCTCTTGGCCCGGTAGCTCAGTTGGTAGAGCAGCGGATTGAAAATCCGCGTGTCGATGGTTCGATTCCGTCCCAGGCCACCACAAAAAATGTCTCAGTAAATCAAAGGTTTACCGAGGCGAACCCAAAAAAGCGACCGACTCAAAACGGTCGCTTTTTTGCTTTTGTGGCGCAGTTTGTGTCACTCCTTGTGTCACCCGGGGTGACAGGGCGGGTGAGGCCAGCTTGGGGCGTGGGTGCTGGGATGACACAGCGTTCGCAGCGTCGAGGGTGGCGGGCAGGGGGCTGACATGCTTGCGCGGACGCACCCCATGCTCGGGCGGTTCAAGACGGTCCAGCGCATGGGTGGGCCAGCCACCTGCACCACTGGTGCTGTCGTAGGCCGCCACGCTCAGACAGTTTCGCGCCACTGCGCGCGGTTGCTCGATGCCGGCCAACCAAGGCTTGCCAATGGCGTGAGGTTTCGCACGCATTGCGTTCGATTGCGCGCCAAAGGCTAAAAACCGTCGCTTTACGCAACTCCACTGACTTTTCTGGAGTTGAACATGAGCCGAAACACCACCCCCTCTGTGACGCCTTGCAGCGCTCAGGCGCCTTCGAAGTCCACCCGCGGCCGTGCCACGGCTTCCCCCGTCAAGCGCGGCAAGACCTGGGACATGCGTCGCCGCTACAAAGGCCATGACCTTTTTGTGAGTGGTCACAAGACCGCTGCAGCGGCCCAGCGGGAAATGAACGAGAAGGTCTACCAGGTCGACCAGCTCGTCAAGCCCTTTGGTGCTGGCCCCAGCAAAACCACCTTGGCCCAGGCGCTGCAGGACTACGCCATCGAGCGTTTGCCTTACATGAAGGGGGCGCCGCAGGAAGCCCGTCGCATCAATGCCTACCTGCGCCCCGCGGGTTTGCGTCTGCTCAAAGTCACCAAGCTTGAGCGGCTGGCCGACGTCGCCGGCAAACAGGGCAAGGGTGCCTACTACGCGGTCGAGCTCATCGCTCACACGCACGAGCGTGTCATCCCCAACGGCCTGCACGCCCACCGCAAGGCGTTGCTCACGGCCAATGCGAACTCCGACCGCCGCCGCGCCGTGCTGGCCAGCACCCTGATGAGCGACATCGCGCGCAGCGACATCCAGGCGTTTGTCAAAAGCATGAACGATGACAAACACTCGCCCAGCACGGTCGGCCTGGAACGCGCGGTGCTGCGCGCCCTCTTCAACTATGCGCGTACCCAGTGGAACTGGGTGGAGCTGCGTGACAACCCGGCCACCGAGCTGAAAATGGTGAAGGTTGACAACGAACGCACCCGCGTCTTGAGCCTGCGGGAACAGACCCTACTGGATGAGGCGCTTAACTCTTGCTACAACGGCATGGTGGCGCCGACCCTGACGCTGCTGCGCGAGACGGCCATGCGTGCCTCCGAGCCGCTGCAGCAGGCCCGCTGGCGTGATGTGGATTGGGAGCGTCGCATCCTGACCTTGTCCGACAGCAAATCGGGGAAACGGGAGGTGCCCCTGTCCCCGCTGGCCATCGAGGCACTGCAGGCGCTCCAGCCCGGTGACCCGGATGAGCGCGTGGTGCGCATCAGCTACGAGGCGCTGCGCGCGGCCTGGCGTCGCGCGTGCGAGCGCGCGGGCATCAAAGACCTGCGTATCCACGACCTGCGTCACACCGCGGCCACCCGCATGGCATTGAAGTCCGGCAACGTGTTCATCGTTCAGGCGCTGACGGGCCACAAGACCTTTGAAATGGTGGCCCGCTACGTCAATGTGAAGGCGACCGATGTCGTCGACATGATGTACACACCCAAGCCGGGGGCTGAAGAGGAAGTGCAGTCGCCCGTACCCGCACCTGCACCCGAAACGCAAGCCAAGCCCGCTGAGCCCGTGCCGGTGGCCGCTGAATTGGAGGTCGCCGAAGGCACCAATGTCATTCGCTTCCCGCAGCGTCGACGGGCTTGAGGTCACGGGCCCCACTTCGGGGCCTGCTGGGCTGGGGCGTTCGAAAGGGCGCCTGTGTGCGCACCGGTGTGGGTGCGGTGGCGTTGTGGGGCGGTGCAGGGTGGCTCGGAGTGGTGGGGTTCAGGTCCCTTTGAGGGCGCGGATGGCCGCCAGCACCTTTTCCAGGAACTTCTGCGTGACCGGGTTCTGCGGGGTGGCCGCCCTGGGGGCCTTGCGCGAGCCCGGGTTGTCCTGAATTTCCATGAACACCCCGCCCACGATTTCCTGGGCGTACTCGGGCGCCTCGCGCTTGAACCCGTCGATGGCCTTGGCCAGGGCCGCCTTGTGGGCATACTCTCGCGAGAGGTGGAACAGCTCGGCGTAGTTGCTCGCAAAGAAGGCGGTGGCCCAGGTGCCGGGCAGCATCAGGATGAGCTTGCCCAGGGCCGCCAGCCACGGCCCCGCATCGGCGGCACCCTCGCCATTGGATGAGGGCACCATGAGCGTTTGCCACGGGCCCGGGATGAGCTGGGCCGCGATGGGCAACGCGCTGACCAACAGGAAAACCACCGAACCCAGAAAAAACATCTGCGTTCGGGCCAGGCGCTTTTCGTAGTCGTCCTTGGTGTCCTCCAGGCTCTTGGACAGGCCCGCCGTGGTCGCCCCGCGAATCATGGTGTCGGCCTTGGCGGTGAGCTCGTCAATCTTGGCCTCGCGCGCCTGGTTGAGTCGTTGGGCCTCCTGGGTCTCGGCCTCAAAGAGGCTGAACTGCTCCAGCCGGGCTTTCATCTGCGCTTCGAAGGCCTCGAACTGGGCGGCAAAGCCGCTCACCCGTTGCTGCAGCACATCCGCATCCTTGGAGACCTCGCGCACTTGCACCAGTTTCTGGGTCACCTCGGCGGCCTGCTGCTCCGTGGTGCCTTTGGTTGTCGTCACCGAGCTCAGGACAGATTGCACCTGGCTGGCCTGCTCACTGGCCTGGGAGAGCAACCCCTCCAGGTCTGAGACTTTGTTGGTGCCTTGTTGCCTCGCCTTCTGGGCCTCGCGAGCAGCCAGTTGGGCTTGAGCCAGGTGTTCGGACGCGCTGCGGGCCAGTCCTGCGAACAAGGGTACGGATTCGTCGGCGGCGACCAGCGCAATGAAGGGCAGGGCGTCCAGCAAGGTGCTCACCTGCGCGTGGATAGCGGCCAGGACACCGCCGAGGTCGAAGTTGGTGGCGCCTTTGTCGGGGTGGTTGAGCTGCAGGTTCAACTGTCCGTTGCGGTCGGTGGCGCTTGCCCCCTGCCACTGGCCCAGGGTGGTGGTTATCGCCGCCGACTGGCTCTCCACCTGGTCCATCGCGCTCTTCAGGGAGGGTAGCCGGTGTCCCAGCAGCTCCAGCTGCTCCCGGCTGGCGCCCTTCAGTCGGGCCGCGGCCGACAGCGCAGCGGTGGTTCGAATCCCCGTGTCCTCCAGGGTGGTGCCGGGGGTCTGGGTCGGCGCTGTGACCTTAATACCCACGGCCACGATGGCCGCATACGCGTCTTGCCACTGCTGCAGCGCCTTGATAGCCGCGTCACCGATGTTCATGAGTTCAGGCTGCATCCAGGTTCTCCCTTCCATGATGTGGGTCTGTCGTTCGCGATGGCGGGTTCATGCAAACCGACAGGCGACGCGAGGCGTGACCATGAAAGTGTAGGGGTATCCTGAGTCGTGGCGCTGGCTGACGAGCCGACTGAGCCGTCCTGAGGTCTGGGTCTGCGGCGATGGTGGAAGGGGGCGTTGCGGGCGACGTGGTGGGCCAGGACAGGCATCTGCAGGTCATCGCGCTGTCGGTCACCTCCTCCAACCTAGGGCCGCCGCGTCGAGGCTGGTGCATGTATTTCCGCCAAAGAAAAACCCCGCGACACCAAGTGTGGCGGGGCAATCAGTGCCGTTGAGCTTGGCCAGGGCAAACGCCCCGGACGTCTTGGTCCTCAGCGCGCGTGAGCGACCGTGCGACGGCTGCTCATCGGCGACCAGTTTTCCTGGGCGCTGAAGGCGCGCTCACGGAAGTTCTCGATGGCCTTGCTGGTCCAGTAGCACCATTTGCCGATGCGCACGCCAGGCGGGAACTCGCGGCGCTCGACCAAGTTGTCGAGGGTGCGGGGCGAGATGCCCAGCTCTTTGCACACATCGGCTTTCTTCAGGTGAGAAGGGTTGGAGGCAATGGTGGCGGTGTTTTGCATGGAGGTTCCTGTAATCAAGAGTTGGTGACCTCCAGTAAAGCGAGGTGTTTTATACCTGCGCGCAAAAAAACGCAGCCATTGTTCGATGGCGTGCGTCCCCGGGCAGTGGGTAGCGCCAACAACTGAGCCTCCACGAGGGAGGCTCAGAAAAAATCAGCCGAATTGACCTGGTCGCGGCCTCAGCCAGGGAGCCAGTCCGAGGTCGAATCAAGACCGTCAGATGGACAGTCCGCCTCGACTTTGTTACCCCGTTACCTTCGTTACCCTTCTTCGGCGACAGACACAGCCTGTGGCCGAGCAATCTTGGCCGCCTCGAAAGCAATGATGAGCAGGGTGCCCGTGGGCTTACCCTCACGCGAGAGGTAGAAATCTGCTTTCAATTTGCCGGTCACCTTCACAAAGTCTCCCTTGTCCAGTTCCGGTTTGGCCTCTTTCATGAGGCGCACGGTGTACCAGGTCGGCTGGCTGTCCAGACCGCGCTGGCTTTCTGCAATACGAAATTCCCATAGAACCTTACCGGTTGATTTTGAGATTTTTTCCAAAGGCTCAGTAGCCAAATTACCGTAGACCTGCATAGCTTGTGTCCTTATTCTGTGAGCGCAGCGAACGATTTCGATGCATCTCACAGACGTGTAGCGACTGGTTGGCGTTTTTCAGTGCAGGGTGGCCCCATTGGTCCCCATTTTTTTTGCCAACAATTGGCTGAGGTTGGGCAGCATGGCGTCGAACACGATGGAGACACTGACGTCGGTGATGGCCAGACCCTCTATCAGGTTGGGAAACTGCTCAGGTTCGGCCGCTGTCTCCATGAACTGCGGCAGCGCTCGCAACAACTCCTGCAGTTGCTGCGGGTCAGGCATGAGCATATCCAAGTGCTTTCGCAGCTCCAGGGCATACGGAGCATCCGCGGTGAGGGACAAGACCACGGCCTGCGTATCGCCCTTGCGCGCCAATGAGATGGAAGTCTGTCCTTGGCTGAAGGCTTCCAGCAGGTTGGGCACCCTGGGGTCCCACATCGGCACCAGGAAGCGGTGCTGAGCGTTCCCCAGCTGATGGGTGACGACCAGGAACTTGGTGTCGGGGAAGTCCTTGGCCACCTTGTTGACCGCGGCGGTGTAGGCGAAGCCGACCCCGATGATCGGGTTGTGGCCCTGGTTCGCCATCAGCCGGAGCCGCGACTCCTTGTCGGCGTCGGACTC
>CAYQTH010000053.1:0-10740 GCA_964420415.1 uncultured Macromonas sp.
GCCAGAGACGCGGAGGCGATGCCCTTGCCCAGAGAGGACACCACGCCACCGGTAACGAACACAAATTTGGTCATGTCTGCATACGAACCGCCAGGTTCGCGTGAGAGGAAATGGGGATTATAAAAGCCGGGCGGCTGGTGTGGCGGTGACGTCCGCCAGTGGTACATTGCCGCCCATGGAAGACCTTGCTGGTAAACACATTGTTCTGGGCCTCTCTGGGGGCATTGCCTGTTACAAGTCGGCCGAACTGTGCCGACTGCTCACCAAGGCGGGCGCCACCGTGCAGGTGGTGATGACCGACGCCGCGGCCCAGTTCATCACCCCGGTGACGATGCAGGCACTGAGCAACCACCCGGTGCTGCTGAGCCAGTGGGACGCGCGCGAGCCCAACAACATGCCGCACATCAAGCTGGGGCGCGAACCCGACGCCATTCTGGTGGCCCCGGCCAGCGCCGACCTGCTGGCACAGCTGGCGCAAGGCCGGGCCGCTGACCTGTTGACGCTGACCTGCCTGGCCCGCCCTATAGAAAAAACCGTGCTGCTGCTGGACCCGGCCATGAACCGCGAGATGTGGGCTCACCCGGCCACCCAGCGCAACGTGGCGCAGGTGCAGGCCGATGGTGCCGTGGTGCTGCCGGTAGGACAGGGCGACCAGGCCTGCGGTGAAGTGGGCGACGGGCGCATGCTGGAACCCGAAGAGTTGCTGGAAGAGCTGGTAGCCCATTTCCAGCCCAAGTTGCTGGTGGGCCGGAGCGTGCTGGTGACGGCTGGCCCCACCTTCGAAGCTATTGACCCGGTGCGTGGCATCACCAACCACTCGTCCGGCAAGATGGGTTTTGCCATTGCCCGCGCCGCGCGCGAAGCCGGTGCCGAAGTGACGCTGGTGGCTGGCCCGGTGCACCTGCCCACACCGCGCGGCGTGCAACGGGTGAACGTGCAGTCGGCTTTGCAAATGCAGCAGGCGGTGGAGGCGGCGGTGGGCCGCGCCACCGTATTCATTGCCGCCGCAGCGGTGGCGGACTGGCGCCCGGCCAACGCGGCTGACCAGAAGATCAAGAAAGACGGCAGCGGCCAGGTGCCCGCGCTGAGTTTTGTGGAGAACCCGGATATTCTGGCCGGGGTGGCCGCCAGTGAGCGGGCCCGCAGTGGGGCCTTGTACTGTGTGGGTTTTGCTGCCGAGAGCCAGGACCTGCTGGCCAATGCCCAGGCCAAGCGCGCACGCAAGGGCGTGCCGCTGCTGGTGGGTAACATTGGCCCGGCCACGTTTGGCCGCGACGACAACGCTTTGCTGTTGGTGGATGCCGCAGGAGCGAAGGAGTTGCCGCACGCATCCAAGCAGGTACTGGCGCGCCAGTTGGTGGCTGAACTGGCCCAGCGTTTACAGGCCCGCTAAGACGCCTGGTCAGGGCGCTGTTTATTGCAGCGTTTCCAGCCTTTCAAGCAAGGCGTCGCGTGCCTGGTGCAGCTGCTGGGTCGATAGTTCCAGCCATTCGGTGTTCTTGCTCTTTGCGGGAAAAGCATTAATCATCTCGCGCGCCATGCGGTGAATGTCCAGGTGCAGCGTTTCCAGTGCATTGAATTGCAGTTTGACGCCGTGCCGCGCCCGTCCGCCTTCGTGTTCTATCCAGTGGCCCAGGCGGCACTCGTGTGGGTCCAGGGCAGGTGGGCGCTCACGTTGGCCCAGCAGGTGGCCCACCACGGCAGCGATCCAGGCCCGGTGTTCCACTGCAGCGAACAGCAGCGGCAGGTCCTCGCGTTTGGTGCGTGGGGTCTGCAGCCAGCTTTCGGGCGGGTGCCAAGTTTTCATCCATGACGTGAAAACTCCCGCAGGCATGGGTTTGGCAATGGCGTAACCCTGCGCCCAGTCGCAGCCTAGGCGCAGCAGCAGTTGGCCGTGGTCGATGGTTTCGACGCCTTCGGCGATCACTTCGCGGCGGAAGGCAACGGCCAGGCCAATCACACCATCCAGAATGGCCAGGTCGTCCGGGTCGTCCAGCATGTCGCGCACAAAGCTTTGGTCAATTTTGAGCTGTCGGGTGGGCAGGTGGCGCAGGTAGCTGAGCGAGGAATAGCCGGTGCCAAAGTCGTCCAGTGCGAACGTCACGCCCAGGGCACGGCAAGCTTCGATGATGCTGGCAACGCGGTCCATGTCGTTGAGGGCACTGGTCTCCAGCACTTCCAGTGTCAGGTCGCCAGGACGAACCGTGGGGTGGCGCGTCAGCAGGGCGCGCAAGGCGTCCACGAAATCTTTTTGTTGCAGCTGCTGCGCATCCACGTTGACGCTGACAGGTATGTGGTGACCAGTAGCGCGCCAGGCTTCGATTTGTGTCAGGGCTGTTTCCAGCACCCAGTAGCCGAGTTCCAGCGACAAGGGGTGGTTGTCCAGGGCAGGGAGGAAGCGGGCGGGGGGAAGCACACCGTGTTCGGGGTGTTCCCAGCGGATCAGGGCCTCGGCTCCCAGCACTTGCCCGGTGCGCATGTTGACTTTGGGCTGGTAGTGCAGGCGGAACTGTTGTGCATCCATGGCCTGACGGATTTCTTCCAGGTTGGCGTTGCGGCCTCGGATGTCGCGGTCCTGTTCGGCGTCGAACACATGGAAGCGGTTTTTGCCAGCCAGTTTGGCCTGGTACATGGCCTGGTCGGCCTGCCGCAGCAATTGGTCAGCCTCCACCGGCTCGCTTTGGGGGTAGAAAACCACCCCCAGGCTGCCCGAGACTTGCAGCGTTTTTGCTTCGATGATGAGCGGTTGCGCTGCAGCCATGCGCAAACGGTCCAGCACCGGCGTGCAGGACTCGTGATCAGGCAGGTCGAGCAGCAGGGCCACGAATTCGTCGCCGCCAATGCGCGCGAGCGTGTCGCCGTCGCGCAGGGCCTGCTTCATGCGCGTGGCCAAAGCGATGAGCAGTTTGTCGCCCACGTTGTGGCCGTGCGTGTCGTTGACCGCCTTGAAACCGTCGAGGTCCAGAAAAACCACGGCCAGTTTGCCGCCACGGCGCAGGGTTTGCACCATGGCTTGCCGCAGGCGGTCGCTCAGCAAGGCCCGGTTAGGCAGGCCGGTGAGCGCATCGAAATGGGCGACATGCTGCAACCGCAATTCGGTTTCCTTTTGCTGCGAGACGTCCGAAAACAGGGCGACATAACGCATCACGTGACCTTCGGCGTCGCACACGGAACTGATGGTGGCCACCTGGGCATACACCTCGCCGGATTTGCGGCGGTTCCACATTTCCCCCGCCCAGTGGCCCTGGGTTTTCAGGTCGTTCCATAGGCTGACGTAAAACTCTTTGCCTTGGCGGCCTGAATTGAGCAGCCGGGTGGATTTGCCCAGCACTTCGTCGCGCGTGTACCCGGTGATGTGCGTGAAGGCACTGTTCACGTCGATCAGGATGCCCTGGGGGTCGGTGATCATGATGCCTTCGCGGGCGTGACTGAACACGCTGGCGGCCAGTTGCAACCGCTGTTCGGCCTGCCGTTCCTGGGTCACATCCACCAGGGTGCAGGTGGTGTGGTGCACGCGTCCGTCGAGACCGTGTACGGCCTCCACGGTCAGCAGTGCGGTATACGGGCAGCCAGTCTTGGTTTGGCAATGGATTTCGCCGCGCCAGTGGCCTTGGATGATGACGGTGCGGCCTACATCATCCAGCATGTTGCGCGGTACGCTGTTGGCAAACAGCATGAGCGGGGGGATGCCCAGCACGTCTTGGGCCGTGTAGCCGGTGAGGGTTTCAAACGCCGCATTCACCGACAGCACCTTGCCCTGGCCGTCCGTGATGTAGATGGCGTCACGGCTGATCTGGAACACGCTGGCCATCAGCCGGTGTTCATCTTCTTGCGCCTGTTGGCGCTGCATCAGTGCGCGGCGCTTGCGCCAGGCCCAGGTCACCGCGATGCTGAGCGCCGCCAGCACGGGGAGCAGAATGAACGCGATGCGGCGGGCTTGTTGCCACCAGCCGGCCAGCAGATGGGTGCGGTCTAGATGCACCACGGCCACTGTCGGAAAATGGGCAGAGGCCCGGTAACTGGTGATGACTTCCCGGTCACTTGGCAGCTGCTGTGTCAGGACGCCTTGGTTGTGGTGCTGCAACTGTGCCAGCCATGCTCCAGCAGCGTCGAGCGTCCCGGGCACGTCCTCAATGCGGGTAGAGAACAGCAGCACACCGTCGTGGCGCAGCCACTGGGTGGCGCCACGTTCCTCGGGGATCAATTGCGCGGCGTGGTGGATGAAATAGTCTGGGTTGAGCACAGCCACCAGCCAATGGGCCGGCCCGGAACCGGGAAGTCGGCGCAGCACGGGCACAAAGCTGGCTTCATCTGAAGGAATAGGGTGTGCTGTGCTGATGGGGCTGCCGTCGGCCAGGTCTCGACCGCGCCAAGGCAGGCCGACGCGCAGGATGTCGGCGCCTGGTTGGGCGTCGGGGTAGAAAATGCGTGCGTCAAGCAGCACGCCAAGGTTGTCCGGGTTGCTGCTGGCGACCAGCCGCCCAGTGGGATCCAGGACCGAAACAGAACGCAGGTAAGGGGCTGTGCTGATGGCTGTGGCCAGGCGTTGGACAAGAGCCTGCTGACCCGAGGCCCAAGGCTGGTGCGGGTCGGTGCTGCTGGCCAGCAAGTCCAGCATGCGTAGCGACTGGGTGAGGTGTTCTTCGATGCCGCGCACCATCACATCGGCTGTGACAGCGCCGTTGGCCAGTGTGTCACTGCGTGAGCGCCACAGGGAAAAGGCAAAGGCCGCGCACCAGCACAGGGTCAGCAGCAGCAGGGTCAATATGAACGCGCTGCTGTGCCGCGCCCATCCAGACTGCTGTTGCGGTGGGCTCGGCAGAGCAACTGCCATGTCAGCGCGCCACGATGGTTTCGAGTCCATGCCGCTTGGCATGGGTGAGCAGGCGACCGTCTTGCTTCATCTCGTTCAGCACCTGGTTGACGCGGGCCAGGAAGCGTTCATCACCGGGGGCCACGGCCCAGGCATAAGGGGTGATGTGGTAGGCGGAAGGTGGGGACACCAGCCGCGCCCAGTCGTTCTGGTCGAGCATGCGGCGACTGAAGGGGTAGTCGGTCATGAAGACGTCGGCACGACCGGTTTGCACTTCCTGTTCTCGTGCGGCCGGGGTGTCTACCACCCGCAATTCCGCCGCTTTCAGTTTGCTGCGCATGACCGATTCGTGCAGCGTGCCCTTGGCCACGACCACCACGGTGCCTGCTTTGTCGATGTCGCTCCAGGACTTGATGCGGCGGTTCGTTTGGGTGGTGATGGCGTAGATGTCACTGGCCAGGTGAGGCTGCGTGAAGCGCAGCTTCTCCTGCCGTTCCGGGGTGATGCCAATGGCAAACATGGCGATGTCGCAGCGGCTCTGGATGAGGTCGTCGCTCAACTGGGCAAAGGAACTGTCGACGAATTCGAGTTGCACCTTGAGTGCCTTGGCCAGTTCGTGGGCGTTGTCGATGTCGATGCCCCGCAGCAACTGGGTTTTGGGGTTGCGGTACGAAATGCCGTAGTAATCGGGCCAGATGCACACGCGCAGCAGGCCCGAGCGGCCAATGGTGCCGAGTTTGTCGGACGCTTGTGCGACCGGCAGGGTGGCCCAGCACAACAGAAGCAGCAGAGTATGGCGTTTCGTCAGCGTCATGGGGCGAGCAGTTCTTAGTTCAGCAAATCACTGGCGCTGAGAATGCCTGCGGTGTGTCACAACAGGCCAATGGGCGCAGAAACCGACGCTCTCATCTTACATAGGAAAGGCCTGCTGCCGCTTGACGAAGCTCAAAGCCTCAGCTCAATTCGCCGCCCAAGGCTTCCGTCAAGTCGGTGATGAGGGCGCTGAGTTCGCCGGTGGCGATAGCGACATCGGTGTCGAAACCGCCTTCGTCCTCGGCGCTGGCGTTGTCCTCGAACACGCCATCGAGGAACGCCACTTTTTTCAGTTGGGTGCTTTCGGTCAGCACGAACGACACTCGGCCATCCCAGTCCATGGCCAGTTTGGTCGGCAGTTTGCCCTGGCTAATATGGCGCTGCATGTCTGCACCGTCCAGGTGGTGGCGGGTGAATTTGACGACAGAATTCATTTCGTCGCCCGACTTCAGTTCCACCTCACGGCCGGGGGCAAAGTGGCGCGGCCAACTGTCTTCCTCGCTGGTGATCCATTGGGTCATGGCCGCTTGTGGCGACTGCTGGGTATTCAACGCGCTGATCTGCAGGAGCGGCATGCACTTGACCAGGGCACTGACGACCTCGTCGGCCTTGCCTTGGCTACCGCAGTCCAGTACCAGGCGGCCAGCTTGCAGGTCGAACCAGACCAGCACCGAGGCGGTTTTGGCGAAGGCCATGGGCAAGAGCTGTAGCACTATGTCGTCACGCAGTTCACGGCTTTCTTTGCGGCCGGGTTTGCGGCCTTCAGTGGCCTCGATGTGGGCCAGCCGTTCTTCCAGGTGCCGTTTGATGACGCTGCCCGGCACCCCTTTGCTTTCGATCATGAAGCACAGGATGCGGTGGCCGCCGACCGATTCCACCAGCGCACCGTGCTGCTGGCCGCGAGGCGGCACCCAGCCCATGGACTTGTCCTGTGAAGCGGCGCAGGGGGTGAACGGCATCTGGCCCAGGGCCTCTTCCATTTGTTCGATGCTGAGCGGGCCTTCGGCCGCCACGCGGTAGACCATCACATTCTTGAACACGGGGAATTTCGCTCCAGGGGGACTGTTGGCGCCAGGGCACGGTGCCTGGGCCGGGGGAGAGTGGTGGAGCGGGTGAAGGGAATCGAACCCTCGTATGAAGCTTGGGAAGCTGCCGTTCTGCCATTGAACTACACCCGCAGCGGGCTGTAGTGTACTTGAGTTTCCTGGCTCAATTGCCGTGAATCAACCACGTACAGGCCCAGGTGCCGGCTCTTGGCTTCGTGCTTGGCTGCAGCAGCGGTCGAGGCTACCTCGTCCGCATGGTGGAAATGGCCGGGCCAGACGTGAAGCACGCCCAGGCTGAGCGTGGTGCAGGGGTGAAAACGGGTGACGCCATAACGGTCTTCGGCGTAGATGCCGCCGGCCTGACGCGATTCCTCATCGAACAGCAAGCGGGCTTCGTGGTTGAAGCGTTGTACCGCACCCTGGAGCCGTTCTTGCCAATCCGGGCTTTGCAGCAGCAACACAAAGTCGTCGCCGCCCACATGCCCCAGAAAGTCTCGTTGCGGGTCACAGGCGGCCTGCAGGCACTCGGCCTGAAGGCGAATCATCTTGTCGCCACGCCAGTAGCCGTAGTGGTCGTTGTAGGCCTTGAACTGGTTGAGGTCGGCGTAGCAGGCGACGAAGTCGTGGCCGTTGGTCAGCAGGCGTTCAATGTGCAGAGTGATGGGGATGTTGCCGGGTAGAAAGGTCAACGGATTCGCATGACGCGCAGCTTCGATGCGCGCTTCGGTGACTGCGCGCACCAAATGTTCGCCGGTGCCCAGGCCGCAGTAGCGGCCCCCTTCGGTGATGATGAAGCCTTCCGATAGGTAGCGCTGGTCGCTGGAGGTGAGCACCTGCGTCAGGTTTTCGATGGGGGTGTGAACGTCCACCACCAGTGGCTGTAGGTTGGCGTGCTGGTAACAGGGTCGGCGTCCAAACAGATCACGGGAGTACAGGTTGAGGTACAGATCCTGGATGGCTTTGCGGCTGATGAGTCCGACTGGCTGGTTTTCATCCAGCAGTGCCACCGCGTGCAGTTCAGGGTGGTCTTTGAACAGGGTGGCCACCTCGTCGTGCGTGGCGGTGGCGGGCAAACCGGGTGCTTGCAGCAGCAGGCTGCGGGCTGTCAGTCCCCGGTTGCTGGCGTGGCGCTGCACGGGCAGCACCGCAATTTCGCGCTGGTGCAGCACTTGCAAGCTCGTTGGGTTCAGGGTGGTGGCCACCTCGGCTTGCGGGCGGCCCAGCAGGTAACCCTGGGCCAAGGGAATCCCCACGTCGCGCAGCACCTGCAATTCCTCGGGCTGTTCCACGCCTTCGGCGATCAGTTCGGAACCGAAGGTGTCGGCCAATTGCTGAAGGGCGCGCAGGGTTTGCAGCTTGTGTGCCTTCTGGTGCACGGACTGCACGAAGTATTTGTCAATTTTGACGTATTCCGGCCGCAGCTCGGACCACAGGCGAAGGCTGGAGCGGCCGTCACCGAAGTCGTCCAGCGCCAAGGCGGCGCCCGCGCGGCGCAATACCGCCAAGGCTGCCTGAATGGGTTGCAGTTGCGTGACGTGCTCATGCTCCGTAAGCTCGATCACCAGGGATGACAGCGCTACACCAGCTGCACTGGCGGTGCCGGTGAGCCATTCAATGCCGTCGTGGGCCAAAGCTTCCACCAAGGCCGAGGCGCTCATGTTGATGAACAACTTGCCTTCGCGTGGGGAATGGCGCCAGGCACTCAGGGCCTGGCGCAGGCATTCCAGCTCCAGGTGGATGGTGTGGCCTTGCTGGCGTGCGGCGCTGAACAGGGCATCCGGATTCGGCCAGGGGCAGTCGAGTGGTGGGCGGATCAGTGCCTCGTGGGCCAGCACACGTGCCTGGCGCAGATCGGCAATCGGCTGGAAGTGGGCTTGGAGCCGCCCTTCGCGCATCAGGTTCAGCACGGAAGGCGCAGTCTCGTGGCGGGCTGCAGGGCTGAGATAGGAGGCGTACATGGCGGTTCAGTGGTCATCAGAGCCTGCGCAGCTTATGGGCTTACTGTGTCATTCATGTGACTCAATACATGCAATCGTCATGAGCTTGACATGTTTGGGGGGCACGATGTCGCCATGACGACACAGCGCACTGCACAGAACCCGGCCTTGCCGGGGTGGCATCAGTTCAAAATCGGCACCCGTCTGGCAGCGGGTTTTTTGCTGATGTTGGTGTTGCTGGTGGCCATGGCGGCCATGGGCTGGTTCAGCAGCAGCCGCATCAGCGCCGGTTTGCGCACCGTCTACCAGGACCGTGCCGTGCCCGTGCAGCAACTGGCGCAGTTGAACTACCTGCTGCAGCGCAATGGCATGCTGGTGCTGGACGTGCAGGTGCGACCCGACCAGTCGAACATGAGCAACCGCCATGCGGAGCTGACGGCCAACTTGCAGGCGGCTGAGGGGCTCTGGCGTGCTTACGCGGAGCGGCCACACACACCCGCAGCGCAGACCCTGGTTCAGGTGTTTAGCGAGCAATTGGCCCAATACCACCACGACGGCCTGGTGCCTGCCAACCAGGCCATGGCGCAGGGCGATTTTGATGAAGTGGCGTTCCGCTACCTGACTTACATGGTCAAGCTGGCCCCCAAGGTGCAGGAACCGATCGACCAATTGCTGAAGCTGGAAGTGGATCTGGCCCAGCAGGAATACCGGCAAGCCGAACACACCCAGCGCATTCTGGGTGGGGTGTTGCTGGGCGGGCTGGTGCTGGCGGTCGGGCTGGGCGCGGCGTTGGCCTGGTTCATCACGCGCTCCATCGTGGGGCCGATCCGGCAGGCGGTGCAGGTGGCGCATACTGTGGCGGAAGGGGACTTGACCTCACGCATTCAGTCCACCGGACGGGATGAAACTGCCCAGTTGCTGCAGGCGCTGGACGCGATGAACGCAGGCTTGATCCGCATCGTGTCGGAAGTGCGGCGGGGCAGCGGTGTGATTGCCCTGGGCGCCGCCGAGATTGCCGGTGGCAGTGCCGACTTGTCGCAGCGCACCGAGGCGCAAGCGGCCAACCTGGAACAGACGGCAGCTTCGGTGGAGGAAATCACCACCACCGTGCGGCGCAACGCCGACACCGCACGCGAAGCCAGCACCCTGGCGCAGCAGACACGCGACGCTGCCGTGCACGGCGGGGCCGTGGTGGGGCGCATGGTGGCCACCATGGACGGCATCAGCACCAGCAGCCGCAAGGTGGCGGACATCACCTCGGTGATCGACGGCATTGCCTTCCAGACCAACATCCTGGCCCTGAACGCTGCCGTGGAGGCGGCTCGGGCGGGCGAAGCCGGGCGCGGTTTTGCCGTGGTGGCGGGCGAGGTGCGCACGCTGGCCCAGCGCAGTGCCGAGGCGGCGCGTGAAATCAAGGCGCTGATCGACGACAGCGCGCAGCGTGTGGAGCAGGGGGCCGCACTGGTGGACGAGGCCGGACGCAGTGTGCAGGCCATCGTGGAACAGGTGCAGCGCGTGGCGGGGCTGATTGACGACATTACCCATGCCAGCATGGCGCAGGCCAGTGGGGTGGCACAGGTGGGGGCCGCGGTGGCCAACCTGGACACGATGACGCAGCACAACGCGGCCATGGTGCAGGAAAGCACCACCTCGGCAGAACAGTTGCGGTATCAGGCCGAGCGCCTGGAGCACTTGGTGCAGGTGTTCCGTCTGCCGGGGCAGGCGGGCGCTGCCGCGCACGGCGATCAGCCGCTGGCGCTCACTTGAGCACGTCGCCCACGCAAAGGTATTTGATTTCCAGGTAGTCGTCCATGCCGAAGTGCGAGCCTTCGCGCCCCAGGCCGGACTGCTTGACGCCCCCGAAAGGCACGTGCTCGGTGGCCAGAATGCCCACGTTCACGCCCACCATGCCGTATTCCAGTGCCTCGCCGACGCGGAAAATGCGGCCCACGTTGCGGCTGTAGAAGTAGCTGGCCAAGCCGAATTCGGTGTCGTTGGCGGCGGCAATGGCCTCCGGTTCGGTGTGGAACTTGAACACCGGGGCGAAGGGGCCGAAGGTTTCCTCGCGCGCGCACAGCATGTCGGCGTTGGCATCGGCCACCACGGTGGGCTGGAAAAACTGGCCGCTGCC
>CAYQTH010000054.1:0-10427 GCA_964420415.1 uncultured Macromonas sp.
GGGCAATCCCAGCCGCTTCGCGACCTCGAGCAGTTCGAGGATTTCGCCCGTTTCGGCATCACGCCGAAGGCAGCACTGCTGTCGCATTCCAATTTCGGCTCTTCGGACCAGCCTTCTGCCGTCAAGATGCGCCAAACCCTGGCTATTTTGCAGAACAAGGCGCCCTGGCTCGAGGTGGATGGCGAAATGCACGGCGACGTGGCCCTGGACGCCGAGGCACGCCAGCGCAGCATGCCCAGCAGCACCCTGGCGGGTGACGCCAACCTGCTGGTGTGCCCGAACATCGACGCCGCCAACATTGCCTACAACCTGCTGAAAACCGCAGCAGGCGGCGGCATTGCCATCGGGCCCATGCTCCTGGGGGTGGCCAAACCGGTACACATCCTCACCTCCAGCGCCACGGTGCGCCGCATCGTCAACATGACGGCACTGACTGTGGCCGAAGCCAACGTCGGTTCTCGGGCGGTAGGATACAAAGCGGAGTAAGCACTCGATACAGTTGAGGCTTTTGGAGCGGCCTGTCCGGATTCAGCCTTTTTGTGGGGCCGGATTCGGGCAGGCCTCTTGCTTTTTGGGCCAGGTTCGGGCACACTCTCGCCCTTGAATTTGCGGGTTAACCCGAACGCAAAGTCTTCCTCGCCCAGATTCCCAGCCACTGCGGTTGTGGAGACTTTGCGTGGTCAGAAGCACGAAAAATTATCAACTTTGATCATGAAAGAGCGCGGAGATGGACACGCCACTTCGTAATATTCGCAATAACATCGTTCAGTCTATCCGAGCCTTCACCGTGAAGGAGCTGGAAGATGCCGCCGAAGGGCTGGGCCACCATTTTCTGTATGCCAACCTGGCCACGGCCACCAACAAGCAGGACGTGCTGGACCTGATTGGTCAGCAATACACTTTGCCATCCGGCAACGGCAAGAATTTTGATGCCCTGTATGACAGCATGACCGACGTGGTGCACAAGTCGGGACCGCAAACAGGCTTCATCGTGGTGTTGGAACACATTCCCACCAGCCCCAAATTCGACAAGGAGGCACGTGAGCAGCTGCTTGACATCTTCCGCGATGTGGCCGAGTACTGGAGCGACCGCAAGGTGCCTTTCCGCTGTTTCTATTCCTTCTCGGTGGCGCGCGCGCCCAAAGCCACGGAACTGGAAGCACCAGAAGAACCGTTGCTGACCGACAAACTGGTGGACGTGAGCCCGCAAGCGTTGCGCATGAGCAGCCCGTTCAATGCCGGGTACTGGCTGAGCGCCGCCTGACCCAGCCTGATGCGTTTCCCCGGTTAGGCCGGGAAGCAAAAAAATCCCCGCCAGTGCAAACTGTGCGGGGATTTTTTCTGGACAAGCGGGCTACAGTGCTTGAGCCAAGGCCACGTATTCCGCCACCTGCACCTCTTCCGCACGGCGTTGGAGGTCGAACGAGCCGCCGAATTGACGCCCCTCCAGCCAACGGCCCAGGCTGTGACGCAACAGTTTGCGCCGCTGCGAAAAGGCCACCTGCACCAGTTCTTCCAGCAGACGGTTTTCGAGCTGAGGTGGTTCGGCCAGGGGTAGCATGCGCACCACAGCGCTGTCCACCCTGGGCGGTGGGTCAAAGCTCTCCGGCGGCACGAACAACACGTTCTCCATGTGGTAACGCCATTGCAACATCACACTCAAACGACCATAGTCAGCGGTGGCCGGGCGGGCCACCATGCGGTCAATCACTTCCTTTTGCAGCATGAAGTGCTGGTCCTGCACCACATCGGCCACTTCCAGCAGATGAAACAAAATGGGCGTGGAAATGTTGTAGGGCAGGTTACCGACCACGCGCATCGGGTCGGACCGGGTAGCGGCCAGGGTGCGAAAATCCACTTTCAGCACGTCAGACTCGATCACCGCCAGCTGCGGGTGGGTGCGCAGACGAAGCGCCAAGTCGCGGTCCAGTTCGATCACGGTGAGCTGGCCCAGCCGCTCCACCAGCGGTTGCGTCAACGCAGCCAGACCGGGGCCGATTTCCACCACAAACTGACCAGGCCGCGGGTCAATGGCCCGCACGATGGCATCGATGATGGCGGAGTCAGACAGGAAGTGCTGGCCGAACCGCTTACGCGGCAGGTGCTTGGGTGTGCTCACTGGGGCGGCTCGCGGTATTCCACATAGGCACGCGCACGCAGGTCCTGCACCCAGTCCTGGAAGGTCTGTTCGGCCTTCTGTTCACGCAGCACGTTGCGCACCAGGTCTCGCTGTTCGCGCACGGTCAATTCCACTTGGCGGCGTTCCTGCACCTGGATCAGGTGGACCCCGAAACGCGACACCACAGGCTCAGAAACTTGCTGCAAAGGCAGGCGGTTCATCACGCTTTCGAATTCGGGCACGAATTGACCCGGCACGGCCCAGCCCAGGTCCCCCCCCGCACGGGCCGAACCGTCCACGCTGAATTCGCGGGCAGCATCGTCGAATCGGAGCGCGCCGGACTGGATGCGTTGACGCACTTGTTGCAGCTGGTCCACCACGGCTTGCTGACTCAGCTGGGCGGTGGGACTGATAAGAATGTGCCTCACCCTGGTCTGGGTGTAGGTGCTGTCGGGCAGGCTCGGGTTGCGTTTTTCCAGCACCTTCAGGACATGCCACCCTGCACCGCTGCGCACGGGGTTGGTCACTTCGCCGACCTTGAGCGCACGCACCGCATCCAGGAACAGGTTGGGGTAACGGTCGGCAGCGCGGGCGCCCAGTTCACCGCCTTGGCGACCTTCTGGGGCCGCGGACAATTCACGCGCCAGGGCGGCAAAGTCCTCCCCGGCCTTCGCGCGCTGGGCCACCTGGGTGGCCTTGGCCTGCAGGCTGGCCTGTTGTTCCGCGCTGGCGTTTTCGGGCACTGCGATCAGCACCTGAGCCAGGTTGAGCACCACTTGTCCGCCACCGGCCTTGAGCTGATGTTCCTGCAAATAGCTGTCGATGTCTTGTTCCGTGACCTTGACGCGGCCTTCGCCCTCGCGTTCGCGCAAACGTTGCAGCGTGAGTTCGTTGCGCAGGTTGGCGCGGAAGGCTTCGCGTGTCAAACCGGACTGTGCCACGCGCTCCCGCAATTGTTCGGGAGTGACACGGTTCTGCAGCGCGACGGTGGCTTCGGCCTCGGTGACAGCAGCGTCATCGACCTTGATGCCGGTGGTATCGGCCCATTGGAGCTGGGCTTTTTCCAGAATCAATTGCTCCAGTACCTGGCGGGCGAGTTCTGCACGAGAAGGCATTTTGGCCCCTGTCGGCACCTCGATACGGGCCAGGCGGGCACGAACTTCCTGGTTGGTGATGGGCTCAGAGTTGACCACGGCCACGATGTGGTCGGCGCTGCGCTGGGCAGCGTTTGTTGACGGGTCAGTGGACGATTGCGCCAGGACCTGACCGCCCAGGGTGAGCAGCAAGGTGGCGGTCAGGAGGGAGGCTTTATTCATAACGCTCGAACCGGCTCGGTGGGTTGATTTCTTCACGCAGGTACTGGTAGCGGGGCACATTGTCTTTGAGCGTTTGCAGGGGATTGGAACCGATGCGCGAGAAGTTGGTGAACTCCAGCTGGAACAGGATGCGCTGGTTGGCGGTGGAGACGCTTTGTTGCAGCCGTTCCAACACGACGCGGCCGATCCAGCAGCCGCCATCGTACTCAAAGCCGGCCACCAGATCGACGACCTTGCGGTCGGGCATGCTGTAGTTCAGGCGTCCCACGCTGTACCAGTGGCCAGGGCCCAGGCCACGCCCCGCACCCAGATCGGGCGCTCGCGGCCCGAACAGGTCACTCAGCGGCCATTGCCAGCCCAAATCCAGCTGCTCGCTTTCCTGCTGGGTCGGCGTGCCGCGCTTGAGGCGGTAGGTGGCGCTCAGCACGCGGTAGTTGCTGGGGGTGTAGCGCGCGCCCAGCGTGGTGCGCACCGACTCCCGGTTCTCGGTGTTGAACTGCAGAGTACCGTTCAGCTGCCACTGGTCGCTGAGCTGGACCCGGCCACCGAGCAACAGGTCACTCAGGCGGTCGGTGATGGGGGCTTCGCCCGGCAGAGTGACGAGCTGGTCACTGAACCGCAGGCGTTGCGCCACACCCACGCTCAACACTTCGGCGCCGGTGTCTGGGTCCAGCAGCCGCGAGGACGCACCCAACGTCAGGGTGTTGAGGTCGGCGAGTCTGTCCTGTCCAGCGTAGGGGTTGGGCATGAACACCGTGGCCAGGTTGAAGTCGTAGGCGGCGGTGTCGTACAGCGGCAGCATGCTCTGGTCGCGGTACGGCGTGCGCACGTAGTACAGGCGTGGCTCCAGTGTCTGCACAAACGCGCGGCCAAAGTAATGGGCGTTGCGTTCCAGTTGCAGGCCGCTGTCGAAGGTGACAGTCGGGGTGGCGAAGTTCAGGCTGGTCGGCCGATTGAAACTGCCTGCACTGTAGGCGTCATCGAACTGGTATTGCCGCAGATTGAGTTGCAGTGCCGGTTTGATGTACCAGCCCGGCGTCTGCCAGGTTTTGCTGAGCAGGCCTTGCATTGTGTTGCGGGTACCGTTGCCATCGGTGGCACTCATCACCCGATCGCTGCGGAAACGGGTGGTGTTGGCAGTGAATGAGGCATTCCAACCACCCAGGCCCGCCACAGTGAAGGCGCCCGGCGCATAGCGCAGGGACAAGGAGGGCTCCCGGTCATAGGGAGCGACGATGGGCGCATCAATGTCCTGCAGGGTCTGCCAGCGGTACACCCCGGCACTGAACGACCAAGGCCCCCGGGCCCAAGACAAAGTGGCGTCGCTGGGCAGCAGGCGCTGCGTCAGGGTGGTGTTGGTGCGCGGGAAGTCGCGCCAGTAGTTGTCGTCGCTGACACGGTTCAGGTTCAACGCCAGCCCCAGGCTGCCCCAGCCCAGCCAGCGACTCAAATCCTGCTCGTGCTGCAACGAGGAAGCCCAGCGGTTGGCGTTGCGCAGTTGGTCCGATGGCATGTAGGCGGCGCGCCAAGTGCCCTGGTAACTGGGCTCCAGGTAACGGAACTCGCCCCCCAGGTCGATGCCGCGCTTGCTCATGAGCGTGGGGTAGAGCGTCAGGTCACGGTTTGGAGCCAGGTTCAGGTAGTAAGGCAGCGTGACTTCAAGACCGCTTTGGTTGTCCAGGTTGATGGTCGGCGGCAGCACACCCGATTTGCGTTTGTCTGACAGCGGAAAGCTCACCCAAGGCGACGCCAGAATAGGCACGCCCTTGAATGCCAGCACGCCGTTGGTGGCGGTGCCGGTTTCGTCGGCCATGTCGAATTCGATGTGGTCGGCGCTGATCATCCAATCGGGTGTCCAGTCACCCAACAGCGGCCGTGCGCAGGTGCTGTAGCGAGCCTGTTGGGCCACGGACAATTTTTCGCCCAGGAAATCAATCCGTTTGGCGTCGCCGGTGCCGCCACCCTGCAGCAAGGTGAAGCGTGGCTGCTCAAAGTAGCCCTCGAACGTGTCCATCTTGAGCTTGAGCTCAGGCCCTTCGTACACATTGCCCAGCCGGTTGATGCGCACGTGCCCGGTGGCGATGGCGGTGTCGCTGGCCTGCAGGTGTTCCAGCCGGTCCGCCTGCAACACCATGTCGTGTCGCCGCAGCATGGCGTGTCCTTCGACGACGGTGTTCGTGTCGGTTTGGCCGTGCATGCGCTCACCGGACACGAAGACGGGGGCTTGCTGCTGAGCGGTGTCCGGCAGGCGTTCCAGCAGCCGGCCGCTCATTTGCAGCCGCAGCGGGGTGTCCAGCAGAGCTTCGGCCTGAACCAGCGGCACGTGCCCCAGAACAGCACCGAACAACAGCCAGCCAGGCAAGCGTGGACGGCACAAGGCGCGCACCGCGGCGGCCAGGCGGTGCGGGTGATCGGTCGGAACGTTGCGGGAAGTCAGCGGATGCACGAAGAGGAGGCGTTCAGCGTTCGGTTCGTAGAATAGGCAACCATTATCCACGAGCCTATCCGTTGCCCCGCCCGGCCGCCGCATCCATGTCCACTTCCGTTCCTGTATCCCCCGCATCCATCGTCTGGGCCGACCCGGCCCGCCACCGTGCTTTCGACGCCTGGCTGGCGGCCCAGGCCGCACAGAATGGCCTGCTGGCCGCGACGTTGCGCCCGGCTTCGGCCGATGCCAGCTTCCGGCGCTACTTCCGAGTCGACCTGGCCGGTGGCGGCAGCCGCATCGTCATGGACGCCCCGCCCGACAAGGAAAATTGCCAGCCTTTCGTACATGTGGCGGGCTTGATGCGCGCCGCTGGCGTGCGCGTGCCCGAGATACTGGCCTGGGACGAGTTGCTGGGCTTCATGCTTCTGGAAGACGTGGGCGAACGCACCCTGCTCGACGTGCTGAACCACGAACAGCCCGCCGCCGCCCTGCCCTATTTCAAGGACGCCACCCAGGCCCTGCTGGCCTGGCAGCAGGCTTCCCGCCCCGGCGTGCTGCCGGTCTACGACGCCGCGCTGCTGCAGCGTGAACTGCAACTCTTCCCCGACTGGTACCTGGAAAAGCACAAGGGCCTGACGCTGGACGACACGCAGCGCGCCACCCTGGCCAAGACCTTTGAGCTGATCGTGCAGCGCAACCTGCTGGGGCCCCAGGTGTTCGTGCACCGCGACTTCATGCCGCGCAACCTCATGCTGCCGCGTGCGAGCGACCCGAACCAGCGCCTGGGCGTGCTCGACTTCCAGGACGCGGTCTATGGCCCCATCACCTACGACATTGCCTGCCTGATGCGCGACGCCTTCCTGACCTGGGACGAGGATGTGGTGCTGGACGTGACCATTCGCTACTGGGAACAGGCGCGCAAGGCCGGTTTGCTGGATTTCGAGGACTGGAGCCAGGACTTCGGCGCCTTCTACCGCGCGGTGGAGTGGATGGGCCTGCAGCGGCACCTGAAAGTGGCAGGCATCTTTGCCCGCTTGACACTGCGCGACGGCAAGCCCAAGTACCTGGCCGACGCGCCGCGTTTCATCCACTACATCCGCAGCACCGCGCTGCGCTACCGCGAACTGGCGCCGCTGCTGCGCCTGATCGACCAGGTGGAGGGCTGGGAGGCGGCCACTGGTTTCACTTACGGCCGCAGTTGACGCCATGCCCCGCATTCACCACCCCGAAGCCCTGCAGCCCGGCCAGGCGTTGGAACTGACGCCCGAAGGCGCGCGCCACGTGCAGGTGCTGCGCCTGCAGCCGGGCGATGCGCTGACCCTGTTCGGCGACCCGCAGGCCGGCGGCGAATACGAGGCCACCGTGTTGCGCATGGGCCGCAGCAGCGTGGCGGTGCAGGTGGGCGCGCACCACCCTGTGGAACGTGAATTCGGCCGCGCGGTGCACCTGGCGGTGGGCATGCCTGCCAACGAACGCATGGACTGGCTGGTGGAAAAAGCCACCGAGCTGGGCGTGGCCAGCATCCAGCCGCTGATGACCGAACGCACCGTGCTGCGCCTCAAGGGCGAACGCGCCGACAAAAAGCAGGCGCACTGGCAGGCGGTGGCGGTGTCGGCGTGCGAGCAGTGCGGCGGCAACCGCGTGCCGCTGATCCACCCCGTGCGCACGCTGGACGATTGGTGCCATGCCCCGGTCTGGCCCGCAGACACCTGGCGCGGTGTGCTGTCGCTGGCACCGGGCAGCAAACCCTGGCGCGAGGCGCTGCCTGCTCAGGGGGCTGCGGGTTTTGTGCTGGGGCCCGAAGGCGGTTTCAACCCGGCGGAAGAACAAAGCTTGCTGGCGCAGGGGTTTGCGCCCGTGTCATTCGGCCCGCGTGTGTTGCGTTCCGAAACCGCAGCCTTGGCGGCGCTGGCCGCTTTGCTGCTCTGAGTGACTGGCTGCGCGCCCCTGACGGAACATCAAGCCGCCCAGAGCGCAGTGTCAGCAGCGCTCTTTCTTGCCGGTGAACATGGCGCGCACCAGGTTCACACCTTCCAGCCGCCCCATCACAATGGCAGCGGTAGCGTGCAGGCCCGCTAGCAACAGCAGGGTATTGGCCAGGGCCTCGTGCACTTCCTCCAGCCATTCCTCGCCAAAGTAGGCATCGGTGCCCATCAGCCAGCCGGACAGGCCCAAGCCCAGCACCAGGCCCATCAGGGCCAGCATCATCAGCGCGCCCAGCGGGTTGTGTCCGGGGCTACTGGGGGGGTCGCCACGCAGCAGTCCCTGCACGTGCGCCGTGACCCTGCGTGGGGTGGGAAAGAAATCGCTGAAGCGTGCGTAGCGCGTGCCCACAAAACCCCAAACCACGCGCGCCAGCACCAGACCGGCGGCGATGTAACCCGCCCATTCGTGCGGCGTTTCGCCCTCTTCCAACACCCACAGGTTCAAGAGGACGCAGGTCACCAGGCTCCAGTGGAACAGGCGAACGAAGGGATCCCAGACTTTGACCGACGCAGGGGTGGGGTTCATGGTGTCAGGCCTTCCCGCGCTTATTCGCGCTCTTCCTTCACGATGGCAGCGGTGGCCGGGTCAAAGTAGATCTCGACCTTTTTGTTGTCTTTGTCCTTGCCGTAGATCTCGAAGCAGTTGCCCTTGGTGACCTTGAAGGTCTTGATCTGGTAACCCTGGCTTTTCAGTTGGGTCTGGAAGTCGGCTTCCTTGATCCACTTGTCCTTGGGCGCGTTGCAGGTCGGGCCAGCGAAAACGGTGCCGGCGCCCAAGGCCAGCAACAGGGGAGTCAGTTTCAGTTTCATGGTGTGTTCGATCACTCAAATAAGCGGGTTTCAGGGTCGTGGCCAAGCCACGGGAAGTGATTGAACGGCACGCACCTTAAATCAAAATGAAGTGCGTTGTAACGGTGTGTTGCAACTCAGAAAGTGGACCACTGCATGCCACACCGAGCACAACAGCAACCCGGTGCTGAAACAGGCTTCCGACTATGATGGCAGGTTGCCTCGCAAACGCCTGCTGTTGCCGTGAACCATCCCTTGCCGCCAGAACCACCGCCCACCGATGCCCCCGAAGGCACCTACCTGCGCGCCGCCTGGCAGCGCCCCGTGCTGAGCGTGCGCGGTGCCCGCACGCACAACCTGAAAAACATCGACCTAGACATCCCGAAGCACGCGCTGGTGGTGATCACGGGCCTGTCGGGTTCAGGCAAGTCCAGCCTGGCGTTTGACACGCTGTACGCCGAAGGCCAGCGCCGCTACGTGGAAAGCCTGAGTGCCTACGCGCGCCAGTTCCTGCAGCTGATGGACAAGCCGGATGTGGACCTGATCGAAGGCCTGTCGCCCGCCATTTCCATCGAGCAGAAAGCCACCAGCCACAACCCGCGCTCCACCGTGGGCACGGTGACGGAAATACACGACTACCTGCGCCTGCTGTTCGCACGGGCGGGTACGCCACACTGCCCGGAACACGGCAAGCCACTGCAGGCGCAAACGGTAAGCCAGATGGTGGACCACGTGCTGGCCCTGCCCGAAGACAGCAAGCTGATGGTGCTGGCCCCGATTGCGCGCGGCCGCAAGGGGGAATTTGCCGACACCCTGGCCGAACTGCAGGCCCAGGGCTACGTGCGCTTCCGCCTGAACGGCCAAGTGCTGGACGCGGAAAGCATGCCCGCCCTCCACAAGAACGAAAAGCACGACCTGGACGTGGTGGTGGACCGGCTGAAGGTGCGGCCCGATGCCCAGCAGCGCCTGGCCGAAAGCTTCGAAGCCGCGCTGCGCCTGGCCGATGGCCGCGCCATTGCGCTGGACATGGACAGCGGCGAGGAACACCTGTTCAGCGCGCGTTTTGCCTGCCCGCTGTGCAGCTACGCCATCAGCGAGCTGGAGCCGCGCCTGTTTTCCTTCAACTCGCCGGTGGGCGCCTGCCCCAGTTGTGACGGCCTGGGCGCGACCGAAGTGTTCGACCCGGCGCGCGTGGTGGCCTTCCCCAGCCTCAGCTTGGCCAGTGGCGCCATCAAGGGCTGGGACCGGCGTAACGGCTACTACTTCGCCATGGTGCAGAGCCTGGCAACGCACTACGGTTTCTCCCCCGACTCGTCCTGGGAGCAACTGCCGGATAAAGTGCAGCAGGTGCTGCTCTACGGTTCGGGCGAGGAAAACGTGGCCTTCCAGTACACGCTGGACAGTGGCGCATCGGCCGGCAAGGCGGTGAGCAAAAAGCACCCTTTCGAAGGCATAGTGCGCAACTTCGAGCGGCGCTACCGTGAAACCGACAGCCCCACCGTGCGCGAGGAACTGGCACGCTACCGTGCCACCCAGCCCTGCCCCGAGTGCCACGGCGCGCGCCTGCGCAAGGAAGCGCGCCATGTGTTCGTGGGCGAAGGCGAACAAAAACGCGCCCTGTACCAGATCAGCCACGTGACGCTGGGCGAGGCGCAAAACTACTTTGCCAGCCTGCAACTGCAAGGATCCAAGGCCGAAATTGCCGACAAGGTGGTGCGCGAAATTGCCGCACGCCTGAAGTTCCTGAACGACGTGGGCCTGAACTACCTGAGCCTGGACCGAAGCGCCGA
>CAYQTH010000055.1:0-10352 GCA_964420415.1 uncultured Macromonas sp.
CAGCTCGGGCACCACACCGCCATAGGCCTGGTGCATCTCGATCTGGCTGTGCAAGGTATGGCCCAGCAGGCGCGGCACGCCAGCCACACCGGCGTCCACCAGCGCGACGCCGGTTTCATCGCAGGAGGATTCGATTCCCAAGATCAACATGACCGCAAGTGTAAAGGGGGCTGCGCTGCCTAGCACGGGAAAAAGGCACAGTTGTTGCATGGAGTGTGTTTTAGAACGCAGTGAAAAAAACATGAAAAGCGGTTTGAGTTTTTTGATTGCTGCCAAACGCTGTGAAATGGCGGACTTGCAGCAACTGCAGCAAACCAGCGCGCTGGTTCAAGTGACGGCGCGCCTGATCCATGCCCTGCAGCGCGAACGCGGACTGTCCAACATGTACCTGGGCTCGCGCGGGACACGGCTGGCCGACGCCTTGGCAGGACAGACCAATACCAGCCTGTCGGTGGAAGCCGAATGGCGGTCCTGTTTCGACGATCTGGATGCCCAGCGCCAGACCAACGGGGCACGCCTGTTCAACCGTGTTGCCTATGTGGTGCAGGGACTGGATGCCTTGCCGCGTCTGCGGCAGGACGTGGCGACACTCCACTGCCCATCGCAACATTCAACGGTGGGTTACAGTCGCTTGGTGACCGGGTTGCTGGCGGTGGTGTTCGAAGCCGCCGACACCGCCACCGACCCAGCCATTTCCCGGCTGCTGGTGGCGCTGTTCAACTTCATGCAGGGCAAAGAATTTGCAGGCCAGGAGCGCGCCACCGGCGTGGCCATGTTTGTCAGCGGCTGCACCCACGCAGAAGAACAGCAACGGCTGCTGCACCTCATCGAGTCGCAAGAACGCTGCTTGCAAGTGTTCAGGGAGTTTGCCAGTCCGGCCACGCAGGCCTTGTGGTGTGACCACGAGCAAATCAGCACGCTGGCGGAGCTGGAACGCCTGCGCCGTGTACTGTGCACCCGTTCACCCAATGCCCCCCTGGACAGCGCCCTGAGCGACACCTGGTTCACCTGCTGCAGCCAGCGCATTGATGAAATGCACCTGATTGAAGACCACCTGTGTCAGGAACTGCTGGCTGTGTGCGCTGCCAAACTGATGAACGCTCGCCAAGAGTTGAGTGAACTGGAAACCCTGCATGCAGCCATGAGCAATTTGGTCGCCTCTACCGACAGCGTGGCGCCCAGCCGGTTTTTTGAAGAGGGTGCCGCCTGTTGGGGCGAGGCACCCAGCCAACCCCTGCAATCCCAGCTCCAACGCTCGATTCTGGACCTGGTACAAACGCAGGCGCAGCGACTGCAATCCATGCACGCAGAACTGGACACGGTGCGCGCCAGCCTGAACGAACGCAAGCTGATCGAACGGGCCAAGGGATTGCTGATGGCACACCGGCACCTCAGCGAGGAGGCCGCTCACAAGACCCTGCGCCAAATGGCCATGAACCAGAACCGCCGTCTGGTGGACGTGGCAGAGGCTGTGCTGTCGATGTCCGACGTGCTGAGCGCGCGCCCTTCGGCGGCCTGATACTGCGACCGCACAAACAATCGACATGCGGTGCGGTCTGAAGCACAAAGATGCACCATATTGAGGCAAAAACCCTTGCTGCACCGCCCCATCATCTTGCGAGATCCGGGTAGCCGCCCACGAGGGACGCGTACCCACAAAAAAGCTGGCACGCTAACTGCTTAATCAGGACACGGCAACCCACCAAAGGCGGAGGGAAGCCTCGTCGAAGAGACACACACGGACAACGGCGTCCATCATCCCCAACAGGCTCAGCCCTGTGGGTCTTGATGGCCGCCGTTTTTGTTTTGACGCGTTTATTTACTGTGCAAGGAGCCGCCATGAGCAAGCAACCCCAAAGCCCGGCCACCCCAGCCCCCCTGGACCGCGCCGCCGTCACCCCCAACCGCCGTGACCTGCTGAAACAGGGTGCCGCCCTGGCCAGCACCGCACTGTTTGCCAGCCTGGGCCACCACGGCGCCTGGGCCGCCGGTTCCGACAAGCCGGAACTGGCAGAAGTGAAGATTGGCTTCATCCCGCTGACCGACTGTGCCAGTGTGGTGATCGCTTCGGTGCTGGGCTTCGACAAGAAGTACGGCGTGAAAATCACACCCAGCAAGGAGGCCAGTTGGGCCGGCGTGCGTGACAAGCTGGTGAACGGCGACCTGCACATGTCGCACGTGCTGTACGGTCTGGTGTACGGCGTGCACCTGGGGCTGGGAGGGCCGAAGAAGGACATGGCCGTGCTGATGTCCTTGAACAACAACGGTCAGGCCATTACCCTGTCCAAGGCGCTGGCTGACAAAGGCGCGGTGGACGGCCCCAGCCTGGCCAAAGTGATGGCCAGGGAAAAGCGCGAGTACACCTTTGCCGACACCTTCCCCACCGGCACACATGCCATGTGGATGCACTACTGGCTCGCCGCTGCCGGCATCAACCCGCTGACCGACGCCAAGCTCATCACCGTGCCGCCACCGCAAATGGTGGCCAACATGCGGGTGGGCAACATGGACGGCTTCTGCGTGGGTGAACCGTGGAACCACCGTGCCATCATGGACGGCATCGGCATCACCGCCAACACCACCCAGGACATTTGGAAGGACCACCCGGAAAAGGTGTTGGGCTGCACAGCGGAGTTTGTGAAAAAGTACCCCAACACCACCCGCGCCGTGATGATGGCGGTACTGGAAGCCAGCCAGTGGATCGACGCTGGCCTGCAGAACAAGATGAAGATGGCGGAAACGATTGCCGCCAAGTCCTACGTCAACACCAGCGTGGACGCGATCAACCAGCGCATCCTGGGCCGCTACCAGAACGGCCTGGGTAAAACGTGGGACGACCCGAACCACATGAAGTTCTTCAACGACGGTGCGGTGAATTACCCCTACCTGAGCGACGGCATGTGGTTCCTGACCCAGCACAAGCGCTGGGGCTTGCTGAAGGACCACCCGGATTACCTGGGCGTGGCCAAAGCCATCAACCAGACCGCGCTGTACAAGGAAGCAGCCAGTGCCTTGAAGATCAACATACCCAAGAGCGACTTGCGCAGCAGCAAACTCATCGACGGTGTGGTGTGGGATGGCAAGGATCCGAAGAAGTACGCCGACGGTTTCAAGATCAAGGCCTAAGAAAGCGAGTGCATCATGGTCAGTGCAGTTTTTCATTCCCCTGGCAACGCCAGTTTTGGCGAAACGCCCCCACGCACCTTGGCGGGTCAACTGAACGCCAAGGTGCCAGCGGCCTCCACCTCGTCCGCAACGGCCAGTGCTGCGCGCACCCCACGCTGGGATACCCACGAGCTGGCTTTGGCGGTGGTGGCCCCCGTGACCGGACTGTTGCTGCTGGTGGGTCTGTGGTATCTGGTGTCGGTCACGACCGGCAGCAGCATCCCGACACCGCTGGACACAGCCAAGCAGGCGGTCACGATCTTCTCCGACCCGTTCTACAGCAACGGGCCGAACGACCAAGGCGTGGGCTGGAACGTGCTGAACTCGCTGCAGCGCGTGGCCATGGGCTTTGGCCTGGCGGCGCTGGTGGGTATTCCACTGGGTTTCATGATCGGCCGTTTCAACTTCCTGAGCCGCATGTGCAACCCGCTGATCAGTCTGCTGCGCCCGGTGTCGCCACTGGCCTGGCTGCCGATCGGCCTGCTGGTGTTCAAGGGTGCCAACCCGGCCGCCATCTGGACCATCTTCATCTGCTCGATCTGGCCCATGGTGATCAACACCGCCGTGGGCGTGCAACGGGTGCCGCAGGACTACATGAACGTGGCGCGCGTGCTGAACCTGAGCGAATGGAAGGTCGTGACCAAGATCCTGTTCCCGGCCGTGCTGCCCTACATGCTGACCGGCGTGCGCCTGGCCGTGGGCACCGCCTGGCTGGTGATCGTGGCGGCGGAGATGCTGACCGGCGGCGTGGGCATCGGCTTCTGGGTGTGGGACGAGTGGAACAACCTGAACGTGACCAACATCATCGTGGCGATTTTCGTTATCGGCATCGTGGGCCTGCTGCTGGAGCTGCTGCTGATCAAAGTGGCCACTGCCTTTACCTTTGAAGAGGTGAAATCATGAACGAGGCAAAGTACATTGAAATCCAGAGCGTGGAGCAAACCTTCCGCACCAAACAGGGGCTGTTCCCGGCACTGCGCGACATCAACCTGACCATTGCCAAGGGCGAGTTCGTGGCGCTGATCGGGCACTCGGGCTGCGGCAAATCCACCCTGCTGAACCTGATGGCCGGGCTGACCACGCCCACCAACGGGGTGCTGCTGTGCGCCGGGCGCGAAATTGCCGGTCCTGGCCCGGAACGCGCGGTGGTGTTCCAGAACCACTCGCTGCTGCCCTGGCTGACCTGCTTCGAGAACGTCTACCTGGGTGTGGAGCGCGTTTTTGGTGCGGCCAGCAAGAGCACGGGCGCACCAGCCGAGGGCAAAGCCCAGTTGAAGGCACGCACCGAAGCGGCGCTGGCGATGGTGGGCCTGACGGCGGCGGCGCAAAAACGCCCCGGCGAGATTTCGGGCGGCATGAAGCAGCGCGTGGGCATTGCCCGCGCCCTGGCCATGGAACCCAAAGTGCTGCTGATGGACGAGCCCTTTGGCGCGCTGGATGCACTGACCCGCGCCAAGCTGCAGGACGAACTGCTGGAAATTGTGGCGCGCACGCAAAGCACCGTGGTGATGGTGACGCACGACGTGGACGAGGCGGTGCTGCTGAGCGACAAGATCGTGATGATGACCAACGGCCCGGCGGCCACCATAGGCGAGGTGCTGGAGGTGAAGCTGCCGAAACCGCGCAACCGCGTCGAACTGGCCGACAACCCGGAATACCTGTACTACCGCAAGGAAGTGATCGATTTCCTCTACACGCGCCAGAAGCATGTGGAGAAAACCGCCGCCTGAGTTTGACCTTTGGGGGCGTGAACCGCCCGAATGCCCTCCAGCCCACTTCGGTGGGCTTTTTTTGTTTTGGGCACGGTAATTGCTTTACCCAGGGCGCAGCCAACGAAGGCCTGCATCTATTGCGCTCCTCTGGAGCCTGGCACCTGTGCGTGGTTACCACCACAAAGCAGGGCCACCAGTCCTGAGTGTCCCGTGTGCGCCTGTGCGTCAGGCGCCCGCCGTGGCACATGCACCACAGACTGGCCCAGATCTCTGACCCATCACCCTACGAGGCCCAGCCATGGCGGGATTCCGCACCTTTCTCAAATCGGGACATGCCCCGACCCTGTTTGCATCGTTCCTCTACTTCGACTTCTGTTTCGCGGTATGGGTATTGAACGGCGCCATGGCACCGTTCATTTCTGAAACCTACCAGCTCACCGCAGCGCAAAAGGGTTTCATGATTTCGGTGCCCATTCTGGCCGGGGCGCTCATGCGCTTCCCACTCGGGGTGCTGGCCCAGTACATTGGCCGCAAGAATGCGGCCTTGGTCGAAATGACGCTGATCATGGCCGCACTGGCCTTTGGTTACTTCTTCATCTCCAGCTACGACCACGTGCTGGCGATGGGAGTGCTGCTGGGCATTGCCGGTGCCAGTTTTGGCGTCGCGCTGTCGCTGGGCAGCGGCTGGTTCCCGCCACAGCACAAAGGCTTGGCCATGGGCATTGCCGGTGCAGGCAACTCGGGCACCGTACTGGCCGTGCTGTTTGCCCCCCCGCTGGCCACGGCCTACGGCTGGCAGACGGTGTACGGATTGGCCGGCCTGTGCATGCTGCTGCCGTTCGCCGTGATGATTTTCTTGGCCAAAGAACCGCCGGACAACGAGCACCAGACCTTCCGCCAGCACATTGCCTGCCTGTTCGAAAAAGACGGCTGGGCCTTCAGCCTGATTTACATCGTTACCTTCGGCGGCTTCATTGGGCTGTCAAGCTTTCTGCCGACCTATTTCCACGACCAGTTCGGCGTGACCAAGGTGGAGGCCGGACAACTGACCATGCTGGCGGCCTTGATGGGCTCGGCCATCCGCGTGGTGGGCGGCTACATTTCCGACCGCATTGGCGGCATCAACACCATGAGCGGGGTGCTGCTGGTGGTAGCCGTGACCCTGGTGCTGTGCGGACTGGCCGGGACTTCGCTGGCATTGACCACGCTGCTGTTCATGCTCTGCTTTGCCGCGCTGGGTGCAGGCAACGGTGCGCTGTTCCAACTGGTGCCGCTGCGCTGGCCCTTGAGCACGGCCGTGGCGGGTTCCATGATTGGCGAAATCGGCGCCCTGGGCGGTGGTCTGGTGCCGAACGCCATGGGACTGTCCAAGGAGTACCTGGGCACTTATTTCTGGGGCTTTGCGGTGTTTGCCGCGCTGGCCATTGGCATGCTGTTCATGCTGCGTGTGATGCAGATGCGCTGGACCCGCACCTGGGCAGAGAAAGGCGGACGTGCCCGCAACGGCTGAGGGCATAACCGACAGGGAGCGCACAAGCTCCCTGTGTCAGCCCAAACGGGTTAGAGGCGACCTCAATGGTCGCCATTTTTATACTCGAGGCAAGAACAGCAACCAGTAAATCAGCAACAGGTTGAACAGCACACTCACAGCAAATGCAATTTGCCACAAAGCCGCCGGATCACGCTGCATGAGTGGCGTAGCCGCCGGTGCGCTCAAAAGACGCGAAGCACCGCGTTCCAGCGCCAGCCGGAATTCCTCGGCGGTTTCAAAGCGTTGGGCGGCATCACGTGCCACGGCTTTGAGCACGATGTGGTCCAGCCACACGGGCACTTCGGGGTTGTGGCGGCTGGGCGGCACCGGGTCGCGGTGGTAGCGCCCTACCTGGTAGGGCAGCACATCGCCATAAGGCAACTTGCCCGTCAGCAACTGGTACAGCGTGACGCCCAACGCGAACAGGTCGCTGCCAGCATCCGGCAATTCACCTGCCTCGGCGGCATCGCCCCCAGCGCGGGAGGCGTCGCCCTTCTTAAGACGGAAGCCCCATTGTTCCGGGTTGATGTAGCTGGGGGTGCCTGCGTGCAGACGGCGCATGCTCTCGGGTTCGCGGCCGGTCAGCGCCACGCCCAGGTCGAGCAGGCGCAGCACGCCGTCTTCGCCCTGCAGCAGGTTGGCAGGTTTCACGTCGCGGTGCACCACGCCTTGCCGGTGCAAACGACCCAGCACTTTCAGCGCCTGCTGCATCAAAGACAGGACCTGCGGCACGCCCAGGGTTTTCTGGCGCGCCAGCAACTGCTCCAGCGTTTCACCGTTCACCCAGTCGTACAGCAGGTAGTAGCTGGCCGGGTCCACCCCGGCCGGGTGCGTCTCGCACACACCCACCAGGTGGTGCGCGACACCGCTGGTCTGCATGCGCGCAGCCAGCCAGGCTTCGTGGGCCAGCATGGCGCGTTCGTCGGGGTCGCGGGCGCGCGCCGGGTGCAAGGCTTTCAGGGCAAACTGGCGGCCGCTGGCCGGGTGCTGCACGCGGTAGATCAGGTTGATACCGTTGTCGGCCACCTTGGCCTGCACGTTCAGGCCGTCGAACACTTCGCCCGCCTTCAGCAAGGGCGGCACCGGCAGGGTTTGGGCGCGGCGGTTCACATCGTCCAGCGACACATCTGACAAGCCCTGCACCCGCACTACCATGGCCGTCACGTTGTCCTGGCTAACCGCGTCCAGCGCGGCGCGCAGCAGCCGTTCACACACGGTTTGTGCGCTGCCGTCGTTCAACTCGGGCAGCCAAAGCCGCGACGGCAGGCTGCCATGCACGCCGTCGGTCAGCAGCACGAACACGTCGCCCACGTGCAAGTCACCCTGCACGTAATCGACGATCAGGTGGTCTTCCAGGCCCACGGCGCGCAACAGCTGGTGGGAAAAATCGGGGTGGTTGACCACGTGGTCGTGTGTCAGCAGCGTGGCATGGCCGCCACGCACCAGGTAGCAGCGCGCATCGCCCACATGGGCCAGGGTGTAGCCCTGGCCGCGCAGCACCAGGGCGGTCAACGTGGTCAAGCCAAGCACTGGGTGGCGCCGCCGGTTGACGCCCGCCAGCCAGGCGTTCTGCGCACCAATGATGCGGTCCAGCGCCACGGTGGTATCCCAGGTTTCGGGCACGCCGTGGTAGTCACGCACCAAACTGGTGACGGTGGTCTGCGCCGCTTCCTTGCCCATGCCGCCGGTGCTCACCCCGTCGGCAATGGCCACGATGGAACCCATGCCCTCCTGCCCCGGCGGGGGCAGCATGGCGGCGCAAAAGTCTTCGTTGAGCGGCTTGCGCCCGGCCTGCGAGGCAAAGCCAATGTCGATGTCGAATGCCATGTGCGCCCTTTCAGCCCAGCAGCATATCCAGGCTGTGCTGGTACTGGACGGACAAATCGTCGAACACACCCAGCAGGGTTTCGCTGGCCACGGCCAGACGCTCCAGCCGCTCCTTGCGTTCGCTGGCGCTCTGGGCTGCGGCAGGCTGGGCAGTGTGCAGCATCTGGCGCCAGCACAGGCCGGCGGTGTCCAGCCGTTCGCGGATGTCTGGCGTGGACAGCGGCACGCTGTTGAGGCGCGCCAGGCTGACCTCAAAGCGTTCGCGCAGTTCACCCATTTCAAGCTGCAAGGCCTCGGCTTCGGGGCCTGTGCCTGCCTGCAGCAGCAGCGCGTTCTTGGCGTAGCGCTGCGACAGCATGCGCTGGCGCCCGGCAATGTTGAGGATATGCAGCGGGGCCAGGCCCCCCAGAGTTTCCAGCGCTGCGGTCAGCTGTTCGGCACCCGACAGCAGGGTTTCGGCCAGCTCGTTAAGGCTGGCCCAGCGCGACTCTTCCAGCGGAGCGTCAAGCTGTGCCTTGAACGCCTGCCACACGGTCTGCAAAGGCGCCACCCACTGGCTGTGTAGTTCAGCTTCCAGCTTGCGCGACAGCCACTGCAAATGGTCGTCGGTGCGCTGCACAGACTCCTGCAGCGCTTGCAAAAAGCGTTTCTGCCCCAGGCCAGCCAGGCGCAGCAGATAGAGCTTGGCCAGCCGCTGCGACAGCATGCGCAACTGGCCCGCTCGGTTGACGCTTTCGGCAAAGTGGGCGGAATGGATGATTTGCTGCGACACCTGCCCCAGCCGCTGGTTGGCATGCATGGACACGGTGCGCAGGATGCGGAAGGCCTCGTCGTCGCTGACCTGGCGCGCCTGCATCAGCAGGCCCTTGGCACGCTCCACCGCCTTGCGTTCTTCCAGGCGCTGCATCAGGTCCTGCACATGGGCATGCTGCGCCTGTTCCTGCTGCCAGCGCGCCTGGGCCAGGGCCAGCCATTGCGGCCAGACAGCGGGCTCCGGGTGGTGCGGCCCTACCAGCACATGGTGCGCCCCGGCAGCCACCGCGTGAACAGAGTCATGCAGCTCCGCCTGTGCCAGCCACAGCAACACAGGGCGCGGCTGTGGTTGCCCCAGGGCTGTCACGCCCGCAAACAGTGCATCGCTGCCTGCATGCACTGACACAACCACCGCATCTGGTGCATGCAGTGCCACGGCTGCGGCCAATTCGTCCATAGACACCACCGTTGCCAACACCCGCAGCCCTCGCGCTTCCAGGACGCAGGCCAAGGCATGCCCGTCGTTGGGGCTATCGGTGAACAAGACCAGTGCAGAAATCATGAGCAGAACAATCCAGCGGTTGAATCAGTGATGCCCGTGGTGCAAGCAAGCACCGGACCAGTGCACGCACAGCAAGGGCTGGCGGCCGGTCGGACTGCCCGCGACAAGGCTCGAAAAATCTGGCACGCCCTTTGCTTAATACACACCAAGCGTAACGAAGCGCCCTCTGACTTGAATGCTCCGCGGCATTCTCGACCGCCCACAGTGCCTGTGGGCTTCGCACCCCCTCCCCATCCGCTCCTGCCCCAGCCTGCCCGGTTCCTGTTGAACCCGCGTGCAGGAGCGCTATCCCCCTTTCCCTTTCTCGCTCACACGATCAGGAGTAGCCCATGAAAAAATCCAAACTGGTGATGGTCGGCAACGGCATGGCCGGCGTTCGGGCCCTGGAAGAACTGCTCAAGCTCGCCCCGGAGATGTATGACATCACCGTGTTCGGCGCCGAGCCGCACCCCAACTACAACCGCATCCTGCTGTCGCCGGTGCTGGCGGGCGAGCAGACGCTCGACGAGATCGTGCTCAACGACTGGGCCTGGTACCAAGAGAACAACATCACCCTGCACGCGGGCTGGATGGTGACCGAGGTGGACCGCGTCAAGCGCCTCGTGCACGCCAAGAACGCCGCTGGCGAGGCCATGAGCGCCGAGTACGACCGCCTGATCCTGGCCACCGGCTCCAACCCCTTCATCCTGCCGCTGCCCGGCAAGGACCTGGACGGCGTGCTGGCCTACCGCGACATCGCCGACACCCAGGCCATGATCGAAGCGGCCAAGACGCACAAGCACGCGGTCGTCATCGGCGGCGG
>CAYQTH010000056.1:0-8593 GCA_964420415.1 uncultured Macromonas sp.
GCTGCTGGACATGGGGAAGCTGGTGGAAGCGCAACGCCTGGAGCAGCGCACCCGGTTCGATTTGGAAATGCTGAGCGAGGTGGGGCACTGCAAGGGCATTGAAAACTACAGCCGCCACCTGGCGGGCACGGCAGCGGGGGAGCCGCCGTCCACGCTGACCGACTACCTGCCCAAGGACGCGCTGATGTTCCTGGACGAAAGCCACGTGATGATGGGTCAGTTGGGCGGCATGTACAACGGTGACCGCGCCCGCAAAACCACCCTGGTGGAGTACGGCTTCCGCCTGCCCAGCGCGCTGGACAACCGGCCGCTCAAACTGGAAGAGTTTGAGCAGCGCATGCGCCAGTGCGTTTTTGTGTCTGCCACGCCAGCGGACTACGAAAAAACCCACGCGGGGCAGGTGGTCGAACAGGTGGTGCGTCCCACAGGCCTGGTGGACCCGCTCGTGGAAGTGCGTCCGGCCACGCACCAGGTGGACGATGTGCTGGGCGAAATCCGCCTGCGGGTGGAGCAGGGCGAGCGGGTGCTCATCACCGTGCTGACCAAGCGCATGGCGGAACAACTGACCGACTATTTGACGGAAAACGGCGTCAAGGTGCGGTATTTGCACAGCGACATTGATACCGTGGAGCGGGTCGAAATTCTGCGTGACCTGCGCCTGGGCACTTTCGATGTGCTGGTCGGCATCAACTTGCTGCGTGAGGGGCTGGACATCCCGGAGGTGAGCCTGGTGGCCATTCTGGATGCCGACAAAGAGGGCTTCTTGCGCTCGGAGCGCAGTCTGATTCAGACCATTGGTCGCGCTGCGCGTAACCTGAACGGACGTGCTATTTTGTATGCGGACCGCATCACCGACTCCATGCGCCGGGCCATGGACGAAACCGAACGCCGCCGTGCCAAACAGATGGCCTTCAACGAAGCGCACGGTATCACGCCCAAGGGGGTGGTCAAACGCATCAAGGACCTGATCGACGGCGTTTACAGCGAAAAAGCAGGCGAGGAGGCCAAGAAGCTGGCCGATGCGCAACGCCACCTGGCCGAGATCGAGGAGATGAGCGAGAAGGACCTGGCCAAAGAGATCAAACGGCTGGAAAAGCAGATGCTCGAGCACGCCCGCAACCTGGAGTTTGAGCAGGCTGCCCGCGTACGCGACCAATTGTCACGCTTGAAAGACAAAGTGCTGGGCGCACATGGTGAAGACCACGTGTGAAACGATGACCTCCCCTAAACAGGGGAGGCGATCCGGCACGGGTTTTGCACGAAAATGGCGCGCATGTCCGAGACCACGCGCCTCTATCTGATCGAAGATGACCGCACCGTGCTGCGGTTCGTTGAGGAGTCGCTCAAGCTGCGTCCGTATTGGCGTCTGGTGGGGCATTCAGACACCTATGCCCACGCCGAGGTTATGGCGCCCAACAGCCTCGCGGATGTGTTTCTGGTGGATCTGGGGCTGCCCGATGGCCGGGGTGAAGACATGCTGAGCCAGTTGGCGCTGGCAAAGCCGGACGCCGAGTTGCTGGTGTTCACTGTGTTCGGTGACGAGTCGCGTTTGATTGCCGCCTTGCAAATGGGCGCGACCGGTTACGTGCTCAAAGGGTGCAGCAGCCAAGAGTTGATTGAGGCAATCGAGCAGATCCGTGACGGTGGCGCACCTATATCGCCTTTGTTGGCTCGGATGCTTTTGAAGCAGTTTCGCCGATCGGAAACAACACCCAGCACCCCGCAGGTCAACGTCGGCATGCCGCTGCTGTCGGAGCGTGAGAGCGAGGTGCTCAAACTGGTTGCTCAGGGGTACGTCAGCAAGGAAATCGCTTCACGGTTGGGCATAGGTGCCTCCACGGTCAGTACGCACATCAAGAGTTTGTACAAAAAACTGTCGGTCCATACCAGGGTCCAGGTGGTGGCGGTGGCTCAGGCACGGGGGCTGATCTGATGCCGTGGCGGGGGGCCGCCAAAGGTTGGCGGTGCTTGCAGCGGGTGCCCATGTATGTCTGGATGGGCATGGGTCTGTCGCTGTTGCTGGCCGGCTTGTTCTGGGTATCCAGGCCTGCGGCGGTGGTGCGTGCGGTCAATATCAAAGAAGTGGTGGTGTCTTGGCCCGTGCAGTTGCAATTGCCTGCTGCGCCTGTGACCTTGCCGCATATCCTGGACGACGAGCCTTTGGGCCGCCAGGACGCGGCGGTGTATCTGCTGAAATGGCCACAGGAACTCAGCTATGCGTCAGGACGAGCACCGCGCCTGGCCATGTTGTTGCCTCGTGTGGGCACGCGTTTCCGGGTTTTGTTGAATGGTCATGAGCTGCACGAAACAGGGTGGTACCTTCCGGCTGGTGCCACTGTAAACGCGGCTTGGTTGCCTTACCTGGTTCCGCTGCCGCCCGCATTGCTGGCGCCCCACGCTGCCGACAACCGGCTCGAGGTCGAGGTGCAGGGTGAGCTGCTGGAGCGCAGTGGATTGTGGCCCTTGCAACTGGGTGAACTGGATGTGTTGCGCGACCGTTACCAGACGCTGTATGGCTGGCAGGTAACCGGCACCTGGATGATGGTGATGATTGCGCTGGTGATGATGTTCATGGCGCTGTTTCTGTGGGCGACGATGCGAGAGCGTCTTTTTGGCCTCATGGCGGCCGCTTCGCTGGCGCATGCCGTGCGGCTGGTGCTGTCGGTGCTGACCGAACCACCCATGTCATTCGATGTCTATTTTCTGTTGCACCGAATCTCATTCACGCTCTACGTGGGCTTCCTGTTTTTGTTCATGGAAGAACTGTTCGGTTTGAAGTTGCGCCTGTCGCGCTGGCTGAGTTACTGCACGTTGTGGCTGGGTCCTTGGTGGATGTTGTTGACCCTGATGCTTCGCGATTACGATTTTTATCGGATATGGGCAGGCTGGCTTGCGCTGGCTGCTGTGCTGATTCTCTTTCAGGTGCTGTGGGTCACTGGCTGCACCCGGCGGATGAACGATAACCAGAGGCTGGTGATGGTGGTCTCAACTTTCACGTTTTTGACCGGTTTGCGCGACTTTCTGGTGGTGCAACTGAACCTTCCTGGCGATGCCGATTTGCGTTGGATGTCGATCGGCAGTCTGGCTTTGATGGTGACCCTGGGCTGGGTGTTGTTGCGTCGCTCGACTGAATCCACTTTGGAGGTGCGGCGCCTGAATGCCAGTCTGGCAGACACCATTGCGCAGCGCGAGTCAGAATTGCGCAGTGCATTTGAACAGTTGCGTATTTCAGAGCAGCAGCGAGTCATCGAAGACGAGCGCCGACGCTTGATGCGTGACATGCACGATGGTTTGGGCAGCCAGTTGGTTCAAACCCTGAATTTGGTGCGCAATCATCAATCCGCGCTGGACCAGCGTGCTGTGGAGTCCATGATCAGGCATGCGTTGGAGGAGTTGCGCATGACACTTGATTCCCTGGAGCCGATGGATGGGGATTTGCCCACCATTTTGGGGACGTTGCGCGGCCGCATTGCTCCGGCTTTGCAGGCGGCTGGTATCGAGTTGGTGTGGCAGGTGGAGGAGGTTCCCCCCATAGCCGAATTGGATGCGCAAGGGGTGATGCACCTGTTCCGCTGCTTGCAAGAGGTGTTTGCCAATGTGGTCAAGCACGCGCAAGCCAGCAGTGTGCGGGTGCGCACATGGACATCGCATGGACAGGTGCATCTGTCCGTTGAGGACAACGGACTGGGCATGGGGGCCACGTCGACTGCCAGCGGCAGTGGCGGTCGCGGGTTGGCAAACATTCGACTGCGCGCCAGCAAACTCGGGGCGCAGGTGCGTTTTTACGATGCATCGCCTGGAACCGGCATGGAGTTCGTGTTCAGGGACGGCCGGATGGTTGATATGACCTGGTGAGGTAGCAGAGGCAGTCGCATGATGGTTGAGCAAAAGACTCAACTTTTCTGCTATACTTGACTCCAATAGTCGGGTTTAAAGTTCGCCTGTCACAAGCAGGCTTGGCGCTCTACCCGTGGGTTGTTCAATCAAGGAGTCTGATATGCGCCTCACCACCAAAGGCCGGTTCGCGGTGACCGCCATGATCGATCTGGCCCTGCGTCAGAGCGGGGGGCCAGTCACACTCGCCGCCATCAGCCAGCGGCAACAGATTTCGCTGTCCTACCTGGAACAGCTGTTCGGTAAATTGCGTCGGCACGAACTGGTTGAATCCACACGTGGGCCGGGGGGCGGATACACCCTGAGCCGCAAGGCGGCTGACATCACGGTGGCGGACATCATTCTGTCGGTCGATGAGCCGCTGGATGCCACGCAGTGCGGGGGCAAGGAAAACTGCCTGGGCGAAGGTGAGCGTTGCATGACCCACGAATTGTGGGCCACCTTGAATGCCAAAATGTTCGATTTCCTGAGCTCCATCACGCTGCAAAAGTTGGTGAACGACCAGCTGGCCAAAGGTGTTGTGGTCGAACAGACGCCAACCATCAAGCGGGCCATTTCATCGGCGCCGGTGGTCAAGCCCATCCGTGTCAATGCGCCCAATTCGGTGTTTGCCCTGGGTGCAACGCTGACCAAGTGAGCAGGCCGACAAGCCACTACACAGATACGAGTTAATTCCATGAGCAGCACACCGCATTTCCCCATTTATATGGACTACAGTGCCAGTACGCCGTGCGACCCGCGCGTGGTCGAGAAAATGGTGCCCTGGCTGTACGAGCATTTCGGTAACCCCGCGTCGCGCAGTCACGCCTGGGGCTGGGAGGCCGAAGCCGCCGTTGAGAAGGCCCGCGAGCAAGTGGCGGCCCTCATTGCCGCCGACCCGCGCGAAATCGTCTGGACCAGCGGTGCCACCGAGTCCAACAACCTGGCCATCAAGGGTGCAGCGCACTTCTACCAGGGCAAGGGCAAGCACATCATCACGGTCAAGACCGAGCACAAGGCCGTGCTGGACACCTGCCGCCACCTGGAGCGCGAAGGCTTCGAGGTCACCTACCTCGACGTGCAGCCCGATGGTTTGGTGGATCTGGAGGCCTTCAAGGCCGCCCTTCGGCCCGACACCATCCTGGCCAGCGTCATGTTCGTCAACAACGAGATCGGCGTTATTCAGGACGTGGCGGCCATTGGTGCCGTTTGCCGCGAGAAGGGCGTGATCTTCCATGTGGATGCCGCGCAGGCCACAGGCCGCATTGACATCGACATGGACAAGCTGCCGATCGACCTGATGAGCCTGACCTCGCACAAAACCTATGGCCCCAAAGGCATAGGCGCCTTGTTTGTGCGCCGCAAACCGCGCGTGCGCATTGAAGCGCAAATGCACGGTGGCGGCCACGAACGCGGTATGCGTTCCGGCACGCTGCCCACGCACCAGATAGTGGGCATGGGCGAGGCCTATGCCATTGCCAAGGCCGAAATGCACGAAGAACTCAAGCGCATTCAGGCCCTGCACGACCGCCTGTACGCAGGTCTGACCGGTATGGAGGAGGTGTTCCTCAACGGCCACCCGACGCAGCGTGTGCCGCACAACCTGAACATGAGCTTCAACTACGTCGAAGGCGAGTCGCTCATCATGGGCATCAAAGGGCTGGCGGTTTCCAGCGGTTCGGCCTGCACTTCGGCCAGCCTGGAGCCCAGCTACGTGTTGCGTGCCCTGGGCCGCAGCGACGAACTGGCCCACAGCAGCCTGCGCATGACAATTGGCCGCTGGACCACGGAACAAGACATCGATTACGCGCTTCTAACCATCAAGGAGAATGTCGCCAAACTGCGCGAACTTTCTCCTTTGTGGGAGATGTACCAAGATGGTATCGACCTGTCCACTATCCAGTGGGCGGCTCATTGAGCAAACGCTACCAGGAGAACGACCATGGCATATTCTGAAAAAGTGGTAGACCACTACGAACACCCCCGCAACGTGGGCAGCTTTGAAAAGGGCGACGACACCGTGGGCACCGGCATGGTGGGCGCGCCCGCCTGCGGCGACGTGATGAAACTGCAGATCAAGGTGAACCCGTCCACGGGTGTGATTGAAGACGCGCGTTTCAAGACCTATGGCTGCGGTTCGGCCATTGCCTCCAGCTCGCTGGTGACCGAATGGGTCAAAGGCAAGACGCTGGACGAGGCCACGCAGATCAAAAACAGCCAGATCGCCGAGGAACTGGCGTTGCCTCCAGTGAAAATCCACTGCTCCATCCTGGCCGAAGACGCGATCAAAGCCGCGGTGGAAGACTACAAGAAGAAACACGCACACTGAATCGAAATACCATGTCCGTCTCCGTTTCTGAAGCTGCTGCCAAGCACGTCACCAAATACCTGGCCCGCCGGGGCAAGGGGGTGGGTGTGCGCCTGGGCGTGAAGACCACGGGCTGCTCCGGCCTGGCCTACAAGCTGGAATACGCCGACGAGGTGGCGCCGGAAGATGTGGTGTTCGAGGACAAGGGTGTGAAGGTGCTGGTCGACCCCAAGAGCATGCCTTACATCGACGGCACGCAGCTGGATTTCGTGCGCGAAGGTTTGAACGAAGGCTTCAAGTTCCACAACCCGAACGAGCGTGACCGCTGCGGTTGCGGCGAGTCCTTCCGTGTCTGACGGTTTGGCGGCTGCGGCGCCCAGCCTGCAGGACGACGATTTCACCCTGTTTGGCTTGCCGCCACGTTTTGCGCTGGACCGTGCTGCGCTGGACGAGCGGTGGAAAAACCTGCAACGCCAGGCCCATCCGGACCGTTTTGCCGCCCAGGGTGCCGCCGCGCAGCGTGTGGCCATGCAGTGGTCGGTGCGCATCAACGAAGCCTACAACCGCCTGAAGAGCCCGCTGCAACGTGCCGCCTACTGGTGTGAATTGCAGGGTGAGCCAGTCAATGCGCACAGCAACACGGCCATGCCACCGGCGTTTCTGATGCAGCAAATGGAGTGGCGCGAAGCGCTGGAAGACGCAGCCACCGAAACTGCGCTGGAAGCGTTGCTGGACGAGACACAAGCTGCACAACACGCCGCTTTGCAGGCACTGGAGCGCCTGATTGACCAGGAGCGCAATGCCCCAGAGGCGGTGCAGCAGGTGCGGGCCCTGATGTTCGTGGAGAAGTTCGCCCAGGAAGTGACCGACCGCCTGGACCGTTGCTGAGACAATACCTGTTTTGTTGAACCGTGCGCCCAGGCAACTGGCCTGGAGCACCGATTTTGTGAACGGGCCGTGAGGCCCGTGTCTGTATCCATGGCGCTGCTGCAAATTTCTGAACCTGGCCAATCGCCCGACCCGCACCAGCGGCGCGTGGCCATCGGCATTGATCTGGGCACCACCCATTCGCTGGTGGCATCCGTGCGCCACGGTGTGCCCGAATGCCTGCCCGACGAGCAGGGGCGCAACATTCTGCCCAGCGTGGTGCGTTACTTGCCCGAAGGCAGCGGTTCCGGCCGCCAGATCGGTTTTGACGCCTTGGCCGCACAGGCCGGTGACCCGCACAACACCATCAGTTCGGTCAAGCGCCTGATGGGCCGCAAGCTGGCCGACCTGCCCAACATGGACAAGCTGCCTTACCGTGTGGTCGATGGGCCGGGCATGGTGCAAGTGCAGACCGCGGCGGGGGACAAATCCCCGGTCGAGGTGAGCGCAGAAATCCTGGCTACCTTGCGTTTCCGTGCCGAGGACACGTTCGATGATGACCTGTATGGCGCCGTCATCACCGTGCCTGCGTACTTTGACGATGCCCAGCGCCAGGCCACCAAGGACGCGGCACAGATGGCGGGCCTGAATGTGCTGCGCCTGCTGAACGAGCCCACCGCCGCCGCCATAGCCTATGGCCTGGACCAGGGTGCGGAAGGCGTGTATGCCGTGTACGACCTGGGCGGCGGCACGTTCGACGTGTCCATTCTGCGGTTGACACGCGGGGTGTTCGAGGTGCTGGCCACAGGGGGCGATTCGGCCCTGGGGGGCGACGACTACGACCGGGCGCTGGCCGATTGGGCCTTGCACCAATCCGGTTCGGGGGTGGGGGGCAGTGAGCTGCCGTTGGGTGAGCGCGCGAACTTGCTCGCCGAAGCCCGGCGCGTGAAAGAAGCGTTGTCGGCGCATGCCGCCGATGGCGTGGCCGTGCGCTTGAGCGCCAGTGTGCAAGGGCAGGCTGTGCAGTGCGACGTGCGCCACACCGATTTTGCCCAGGCCACGGACGATCTGACGCAGCGCACCATGGCGTCGGTCAAGCGCGTGCTGCGCGATGCCAAGCTGGCCAGGGACGAGGTGAAAGGCGTGGTGCTGGTGGGCGGTTCCACCCGCATGCCGGTGGTGCGGCAGGCGGTGGCCGAATTCTTCGGTCAACCGCCACTGACCAACCTCAACCCCGACGAGGTGGTGGCGCTGGGCGCAGCCATCCAGGCCAACCAGCTGGCCGGCAACAACCCGGACGGGGAATTGCTGCTGCTGGATGTGATCCCGCTGTCGCTGGGGATTGAGACCATGGGTGGGCTGGTGGAGCGCATCGTGCCGCGCAACACCACCATCCCCACGGCCATGGCTCAGGATTTCACCACCTTCAAGGACGGCCAGACCGCCCTGGCGCTGCACGTGGTGCAGGGCGAGCGCGATCTCGTGAAAGACTGCCGCAGCCTGGCGCGCTTCGAACTGCGCGGCATCCCGCCCATGGCGGCGGGC
>CAYQTH010000056.1:8603-10234 GCA_964420415.1 uncultured Macromonas sp.
GTGGACGCCGACGGCTTGCTGACCGTGAGTGCGAAAGAGCAGGGCACCGGCGTGGAAGCCAGCATTGACGTGAAGCCGTCCTACGGCCTGAGCGACGAGCAGATTGCCGCCATGCTGCAGGACAGCTTTGCCACCGCCCAGGAAGACATGGCCGCCCGCGCGCTGGTGGAGGCCAAGGTGGAGGCCGAGCGCATGCTGGACGCCACCCGCACTGCCCTGGCCGCCGACGCCGACCTGCTGGAACCGGAAGCGCTCGCCAACATCATGGTGCTGATCACGCGTGTGGAAGCGGCCCGCGCCGAAGAAACCGATCCCGCGGCCATTGAAGCTGCGACCGAAGCCCTGGCCAAGGGCACCGAAGCCTTTGCTGCGCTGCGCATGAACCGCAGCATCGCCCAGGCCCTGGCTGGCAAAAACGTGGAAAATCTGTAAACCATGCCCACCATCACTGTGTTGCCCCATCCCGATTTCTGCCCGCAAGGCGCGCAGGTTAAGGCGTTGCCGGGCACCAATATTTGCGAAGCGCTGCTCGACAACGACATCAACATTGAGCACGCCTGCGACATGAGCTGTGCTTGCACCACGTGCCATGTGGTGGTGCGCCAGGGTTTCGAGACGCTGAACGAGGCCACCGAGGACGAGGACGATCTGCTGGACAAAGCCTGGGGGCTGGAACCGAAGTCGCGCCTGAGTTGCCAGGCCATCGTCGGCAACGCCGACCTGACGGTGGAAATCCCGCGCTACTCCATCAACCACGCCCGCGAAAACCATTGAGGTTTCGCTATAACCACTGATCTACCATGCGCCAGATCGTCCTGGATACCGAAACCACCGGCCTGTCGGCACAGGACGGGGACCGCATCATTGAAATCGGCTGCGTGGAGCTGCTCCACCGCAAGCTGACCGGCAACAACCGCCATTTCTACCTGCACCCGGAAGACCGCGCCATCCACGAGGACGCGCAGCGTGTGCACGGCATTTCGATGGACTTCCTGGCCGACAAGCCGAAGTTCCGCGAGGTCTCCGATGAACTGGTTGAGTACCTGCGCGGGGCGGAACTGATCATCCACAACGCGCCGTTCGACGTGGGTTTTCTGGATGAGGAATTCCGCCGCCTGGGGCTGGGCCGCACGCGCACTTTTGTGGGGGGCGTGATCGATACCCTGGTCATGGCCAAGGAGCTGTTCCCTGGCAAGCGCAACAGCCTGGACGCGCTGTGCGACCGGCTGGAAGTGGACAACTCGGGGCGCAACTTCCACGGCGCCTTGCTGGACGCCGAGCTGCTGGCCGACGTCTACATCAACATGACGCGGGGGCAGAACACCTTGGTCATGGAGGTGGAAACCACGGCTGTGAGTGAATCGGGTGCGTCCACGGTGGACTTGTCCGCGTTTGATTTGCCCGTGTTGCAAGCGAATGCTCAAGAGGCCGAGGCGCACGACGCCGTGCTGGCCGACCTGGACAAAGCCAGCAAGGGCAAAACGGTCTGGCGCACTTTGTTGGCGGCTGCCTGAAAATCGAACAAAAAGCGATATATAATTTAGGGCTTCGTAGGGTGATTAGCTCAGCGGTAGAGCACTGCCTTCACACGGCAGGGGTCGCAGGTTCAAACCCTGCATCACCCACCAACA
>CAYQTH010000057.1:0-1113 GCA_964420415.1 uncultured Macromonas sp.
CGGGTTCGCCGTTCAGGCCCTGGCCCAGGTTGTCGGTGATGGCCTTGGCGATCTGGCGCGACTTTTCCAGAGCAGCCGGGTGCATGGCCATGGGCTGCCAGCTTTCCACGTAATCGCCGCCCACCTGCACGTGCCCGATGGGGTCGCAGAAATGCGTTTCGATCTGCCCGCCTGCACCCTTGGCGCGCACCGTGAGCTGGGTGATTTCGTAATCGAAGTCAATGAAGCCTTCCACGATGATCCGGCCGTGGCTGACACGGCCACCCGCCATCGCGTAGTCCCAGGCTTTTTGCAACTCGGCCAGCGAGTCACAGAATTGGTACGGGCTGGTCGGCAGGCCCAGCGTTTCAGCCGCCAGGCGGCGTATGCCTTCGCGGTCCATGGTCAGGCGCGCCGCGCGGGCCGTGGGGACCACTTTCACCACCCCTGCCGCTTCCAGTTCCTGCAGCATGGGCGTGGCAATGGCCTCGATTTCGGGCACCACCATCAGCGGTTTCTCGGCTTCTATCAAAGCCTTGAGCTGGGCCGGGTCGCTCATGGTGATGGTGCGCGCATGGTGCGCGACCTGCTGGCCGGGCGCGTGGTCGTAGCGGTCCACGGCAATGGTTTCCACACCCAGGCGCTGCAACGCGATCAGCACTTCCTTGCCCAGTTCGCCGGAACCGAGCAGCATGACTTTGGTGGCCAGGGGGGACAGAGGGGTTCCGAGAGTGGTCATGATCGAGGTCAGGTTGAACAAGGGCTGAAAAGTATCAGACGGCAGTCACCAGCGAGCCCATGGCTTCGCCCAGGCGCACCGGGCGTGCCGCCGCCCATTCGGGATTGAAAGACAACGTGTTTTTGGGGAACAGCATCACCACGGTGGAGCCCAGCAGAAAACGTCCCATTTCTTCCCCTTGTTGCAGGGTGATGGGCAAGTCCTGGTAATGCCACTCACGCGGCTTGCTCGGTCGCGGCGGGTTCACCACCCCATGCCATACCGTGGCCATGCTGCCCACGATGGTGGCGCCAACCAGCACCAGCACAAACGGGCCCTGGCGGTTTTCGAACACGCACACCACGCGCTCGTTGCGCGCAAACAGCCCTGGCACGCCACGCGCGGTGGTGGGGTTG
>CAYQTH010000057.1:1123-10165 GCA_964420415.1 uncultured Macromonas sp.
GTTGACGGAAAACAGCGCCCCCGGCACATGGATCATGCGCACCAGATGGCCAGCGCAAGGCATGTGGATGCGGTGGTAGTCGCGCGGGCTCAAGTACAGCGTGGCAAACGCGCCGTCTTCAAACTGTGCGGCCAGGGCTGCGTCCCCGCCCAGCAAGGCGGTGGTGCTGTAGCGGTGTCCTTTGGCCTGGAAAATCTGGTCGCGTTCAATGGCGCCGAACTGGCTGATGGCACCGTCCACCGGGCACACAAAGCTGGCATCGGCCAGGGTGCGTGCTTCGGGCTTGAGGGCGCGGGTGAAAAAGTCGTTGAAAGTGGCGTAACGGGCAATGTCGGGCTCGGCGGCTTCGCTCATGTCCACCCCGTAGCGGGCCACAAACCGGCGGATCGTGCTTTGCGTGAACCTGCCCAGCGGACGGCGGGCCAGGGCCCCGGCGAACGCAGTCAAGGCGCGCTTGGGCAGCAGGTACTGCGGCAATACCGCCAAACGGTCGGACACAGGCACACCCTCCGGTAGAAAAGGCTGTCATTCTAGCGGCCACCTGCGCAGACCGATCCGCCTTTGATGTCGCGCAAAAACCTGCATGCCGCGCCTCGGCAGACCTGGGTTACCCTATGCCCTGCGGTATTTATCTCAGCCTTTCACAGAACGACGCACCATGCCCACCGACCTGCCCTGGACCGATGCCTTCCTGCTCGGTTTCGACCCCATGGACGAAACCCACCACGAGTTCGTCGAAATCGTCAACGCCATGCTGACCTGCCCCGACGAGGCAGTGGCAGGCCACCTGCGCCGTTTCGAACAACACGCTGTGGCGCACTTCCAGCAGGAGCTGGACTGGATGCAAAGCACCAGCTTTCCCTCCACCGACTGCCACGACGACGAACACATGGCGGTGCTGAAATCGGTGCGCGAGGCGCTGCCCCTGGTGGAAGCAGGCAACGTGGCCATTGCCCGCTCGCTGGCCCAAGCCCTGGCCGACTGGTTTCCCGGCCATGCCGATTACCTGGACTCCGCCCTGGCGCAGTGGATGGTGAAACGCCGCACCGGCGGCGCACCGGTGGTGATCCGCCGCAACATCCCCGCCGGTAACGTGCCGTCCTGCGACTGACGCCAACAGCAAAAGCGGCCCATCCAGGGAACTGCGGCTGCCCCCTGCGCTCTCACCCCATGCGCCTGGCCCTCGAATCCTTCACACCCACCCAAGGAAAGCTCCGGCATGCCCCATGACGTCAGTTTGATCGCGACCATTGCCGCCGGTTTTGGCCTGGCCATGGTGTTTGGCTTCCTGGCGATCCGATTGCGCATGCCGCCCCTGGTCGGGTACTTGCTGGCGGGCATCATGATCGGCCCTGCCACGCCAGGTTTTGTGGCTGACATCGGGCTGGCCAGTCAGCTGGCTGAAATTGGCGTCATGCTGTTGATGTTTGGTGTGGGCCTGCATTTTTCCCTGAACGACCTGATGGCGGTGCGGCGCATTGCCATACCCGGCGCCATGGTGCAGATCCTGGCCGCCACCCTGCTCGGCGCAGTGCTGGCCACATGGTGGGGCTGGGGGCTGGGCGGCGCAGTGGTTTTTGGACTGTGTTTGTCGGTGGCGAGTACGGTGGTGCTGCTGCGCGCCCTGGAGGTCAAGGGCCTGCTCAAGTCGGTCAATGGCCAGATTGCCGTGGGCTGGCTGGTGGTGGAAGACCTGGTCATGGTGCTGGTGCTGGTGCTGCTGCCCGCGCTGGCAGGCGCACTCAACCCCGCCGGCATCGAAAGCGCCCCGCTGTCCTCGGGCGGCCTGTGGAGCACGCTGGGCCTCACACTGGCCAAGGTCAGCGCCTTTATTGCCCTTATGCTAGTGGTGGGCCGCCGCATGCTGCCCAAACTACTGTGGTGGGTGGCCCGCACCGGCTCGCGTGAACTGTTTACCCTGAGCGTGGTGGCGGTGGCGTTGGGGGTGGCATTTGGTGCAGCCAAGCTGTTCGACGTGTCCTTTGCCCTGGGGGCCTTCTTCGCCGGCATGATGATGCGCGAGTCGGAGTTCAGCCACCGGGCGGCCGACGAATCCCTGCCCTTGCGTGATGCTTTTGCGGTGCTGTTCTTTGTGTCGGTCGGCATGTTGTTTGATCCGGCCGTGCTGTGGAGCGAACCGCTCAAACTGCTGGCAGTGGTCGCCATTATCCTGGTCGGTAAAACCTTGGCGGCTGTGGCACTGGTGGTGCTGTTCCGCTACCCGCTCAACACCGCGTTGACTGTGGGTGCCAGCCTGGCGCAGATTGGCGAGTTTTCTTTCATTCTGGCCAGCCTGGGCGTGGGTTTGGGGTTGATGCCCACAGAAGGGCAAAGCCTGGTATTGGCTGGCGCTTTCATTTCCATTGCGCTCAATTCCACGGTGTTCGCCGCCATAGAACCGGTGCAGGCCTGGCTGCGACGCCATTCTTCGCTGGCGCGGCGCATGGAACAGAACAACGACCCGCTGGGCGAACTGCCCATGAACACCGATCCGTCCCTGCTTTCGGGCCACGTGGTGCTGGTCGGCTACGGGCGTGTCGGGCGCCGGGTGGGCGAAGCCTTGCGCGAGCAAGGCACCGCCATCGTGGTGGCCGAACAGAACCGCCAGTTGGTGGACACACTGCGGCAGAACGGCATCCCGGCGGTGTGCGGCGACGCCACCACCCCTGAAGTACTGATCCAGGCCCATGTTGCACGTGCGGCCATGCTGGTCATTGCCATTGCCGACACCGTCCATGTGCGCCAGATGGTGGACGTGGCCCGCACCTTGAACCCCCAGGTGGCAGTGGTGCTGCGCACGCACAACGAAGAAGAAGCAGCGCTTTGGCACCAAGAGCACCTGGGACAGGTGTTCCTCGGTGAGCACGAACTGGCCCGCGGCATGACCGCGCACATATTGAAACAACTGCATCGCCCCCACGCCTGACCCCTGCCAGAGCCACCCACCATACGCGAGACCAAGCAGATTCAGTGATACGATATGTAACAAATTGAACATCCAAAACACCATGGTCTGGGGGTGGGTTTGAACGTCGAACGGTTGCAGCTCGACCGCGCCAGGGCGCTGTTCGCCCAGGCCGGGCGCCCTCTCCCTGACCCTGCATTGGGCGCTGAATCTTTCATCCAGGCGTTGCTGGACGGCCTGTGCGACCTGTCGTCGCGCGACCCGCTGACGGGGGTACTCAACCGCCGTTCGCTGATGCTGGTACTGGAACAGGAACTCGATCGTTCGGCGCGTTCGGGCGATTCGGCCCTGCTGCTGATCGTGGACATCGACCATTTCAAAAGCATCAACGATGTGCATGGCCACCTGACAGGGGACGCGGTGATCAAAGCCGTGGCACAAGCATTGAACGAGTCGGTTCGCCCCATGGACACTGTGGCCCGCTTTGGTGGCGAAGAATTCGCCGTTGTGCTGCCCAGTTGCCCGCCCGCCTTCGCCCACGTGGTAGGTGAACGCATACGCTCCAAAGTGTCGGCCCTGCAGTTGCCGCAACCTCATGGCGTGGTGGGCAATATCACGGTGAGCTGTGGTGGTGCGTTTTCACCGCCCTGGCTGCGCTCCCACCCCGGCACCTGGCTGGAACGGGCCGACGCCCAGATGTACCGTGCTAAAGCGGCCGGTCGCAACACCGTTTGCATTGAACCACAACCGGTGAGCGAGGTCAGCGCGGAAGAAAAAGGCCTTCTGTTCGGCCTGACCGCAGACAACGACCTTATGATGAGCGACCCGGCTTCACCCACCCCTTGAAGCACGGGCAACCCCATTGAGCAAGATGAACCCATCCTACCAAGCCACGCCAAAGACCTCCACCGGGGGTGCGCGACCGTTGCTGCAAACCGCCAAAGGCAAGGTGGTGGCGATCACCAGCGGCAAAGGGGGCGTGGGCAAGACGTTTGTGTCGGCCAACCTGGCAGCAGCCCTGACGCGGCGCGGCCTCAAGGTGCTGGTGCTGGATGCCGATCTGGGCCTGGCCAACCTGGACGTGGTGCTCAACCTCTACCCCAAGATCACTTTGCACGACGTGTTCACCGGCAAGGCCACACTGGAGGACGCCATCCTCAAAGCGCCAGGCGGCTTCTCGGTGATTCTGGCCGGTTCCGGCATGGTCGAGTACTCGCGCCTCACACCCGAGGTGCGCGACGATTTCCTGAACCTGATGGCACAGGTGGTGCCACGCTTCGACGTGGTGCTGCTCGACACCGGCGCCGGCATCTCCGACGTGGTGCTGTTCGCCCTGTCACTGGCCTCTGAGGTGTTGATGGTGGCCACACCCGAACCCACTTCGCTGACGGACGCCTACGCGACCATCAAGGTACTGGCCGCCCAGCAGCAGCGCCAGCAGATCCGCCTGATCGTCAACCAGTCCATCCGCCCAGGCGACGGCAAGCTCATCACGGGCCAGTTGCAAACCGTGCTCAACCGCTTCATCGGCACCGTCAAAGCTGGCACCGACGACAAACCCACTGCCAGCATCCGCCTGATCCATGTGGGCGATATTCCCTCCGATCAGGCCGTCAAAGAGGCGGTGATGCGCCGTCAGTTGCTGCTGGTGCATACCCCTGGCGCGCCAGCCGCACTTGCCATAGGCCAAATTGCGGGGCGGTTGGAAGAAACCATTCTGGCCGACCTGCGCGCCTGACGCTCCCGGTGGACATGTCTCCCGCTACCCTGCCACCCAAGGGTACAGACACCCCGGCCACCGATCCCCTCGGCCAACCGACCCCGTTGCAAGCCCTGCTCGAACAGATGAAGGGCAGCACCGGGTTCCCCGCCTTGTCGGCCCAGATCGTGCGCGTCCAACAGGTGGCCAGCTCGGAAAACGAAAGCCTGCATCGGCTGACCGACGAAATCCTGAAAGACGTGGCGTTGACCAACAAGCTGCTGCGTCTGGTCAACTCGGTCGAGTTCACCCACCGCTCAGGCGGCGGCATCGGCACGGTGTCGCGCGCCATCAGCCTGATCGGGTTCACCGGCATCCGCAACCTGGCCACGGGCTTGGTGCTGCTGGAGCACATGGAAAACCGCAGCCATGCAAGCCAACTGCGCAGCGAATTCCTGCGCGCTCTGTTTGCCGCCACCCTGGCCACCGACCTGTGCCACACCGCCAAAGAGCGCGAACTGGTGTTTCTGGGCGCACTGTTTCAGAGCCTGGGTCGCCTGCTGGCCGAGTATTATTTCCCCGAAAAAGCCCAACAGATCCGTGAACGCAGCCAAGGACGTTGGGAGCAGGAACAAACCCTTTCGCTGCAAGTGCTGGGCGCTTCCTACGAAAACCTGGGGCTGGCCGTGGCCCAGATGTGGGGGTTGCCGGAAGACATGCGGCGCCTGATGGCCCGCCCCAGCGGCACCCCGCCAGGTCGACTGTCGGCCGACCACATGCCGCAACGCATGCGCTGGATTGCGCTGGCCGCCAACGAGCTGACCGACACCCTGCTGCTGCACGACGAAACCAGCCTGCCAGCCGCCCTGGAACAGCAAGCAAAGCGGTTCGCCGCCTGCCTGGGTCACGAAGTCGAACACATCACCAAGTTGACGCACGAAGCACGGGGCAAGCTCAGCCATACCGTGGAAGCCATTGGCCTGTCTGTGCCCGGCAGCAACGCCACCCGGCGGCTGCTGCAACGCGAGGCCGCCCAGCCCGCTTTTGCAGACTCACTGTCCCAACTGAGCGACCCCTTGCCTCACGGCAACGACACGCCTGACCCGGCGTCTCCCTACCCGGTGGCCGACATCCTGGCGCGCGGGGTGGAAGACGTGACCCTGGCCATGGTGGAAGGCGTACCAGTCAACGACATCCTTCACAGCATCCTGGAAACCATCTACCGCGCCCTGCGCGCCCAACGGGTGTTGCTCTGCCTCAAGGAGGCCAGCGGCGATGCCGTGACCGGGCGCATCGGCATCGGCCACCAGGGCACGCAGACGGCACGGGTTTTCCGTGCTGTCTTGACCAGTGCCGACGACCTGTTCGGCGCCATCTGTCGCAGCGGCCGCGACACACTGATGCGCGACATACAGGCGCCGCAAGTGGCCAGCCGCCTGGCACCGGCGCCACTGGAACGCCCGCACCTTGCTCCTGCTGCCACTGCAAAACAAAGGCGTCGCCCTCGGGCTCATATATGTGGACACTGCCGAACCCGATGGCGTCCAGTTGCAGGAACGGGAAATGACCCTGCTCAAAACCCTGCGCAACCAGGCTGTGATGGCCATGCGCCAGTCGCGCAGCTGAGACCCTCTTTTTGTCCGTTCTCTGCTTGGCGCACAGGAGCAGTTGGTGCCAAAATGACCCCACACGGTCCACTCGCCAACAGAAAGGAGACAGCATGCTGTACCGATTCAAATGCAAAGCCGCCGCCGACGTGGTGATGCTCGAACCGAATGGCAAACGCGTGTTGGAAATCCTGGGCAAAGACCCTGCCACTCCGGGCATCTTGCTCAACGCCGACATCCCCTCTGCCTTGCAAGCCTTGCGGGAAGCCGTGTTCGAGGAAGAATGCGAATTTGAACGCCTGAAGCAGGAAGCCCTGGCCACAGACGAGGAGCAGCCGGACCCGGAGCGCATCACCCTGCGCACCCGCGTGGCCCCCTTCATCGACATGCTGCACCATTGCCAGCGTGAACAGGCCGACGTGCTCTGGGGCGTGTAACCGTTCAATCCACCGGTACGCGCTGAACGCGGTGCGACAATCGGCACGACATGAGCAAGACCCTGACCCTGCCGAAAAAACCCGCATCGGCGCCTGCACGGCCAGCCCCCCGACCGGTCCCGAAAAACCGGCCGGTGGCTGCGCGCCCTGAGGAGCGCCCCAACCGCCCCGCTCCGCGTTCCACACCGCCAAGTCCTGCACGACCAGCGGCCGACGGTCTCATCCGGCTCAACAAGCGCCTGGCCGACCTGGGCCTGTGTTCGCGCCGCGAGGCAGATGAATGGATCGAACGCGGCTGGGTCAAGGTCAACGGCCAAGTCGCGCAGATGGGCCAGCCCGTGACCGAGCAGGACCGCATCGACGTGCTGCCCCAGGCCACGGCCCAGCAGGGCGAACGGGTCACCATCCTGCTGCACAAACCCATAGGCTACGTGAGCGGCTTGCCCGAAGACGGGCACGAAAGCGCCGCCGTGCTGGTGCAGCCGCGCACCCGCTGGCAAGACGACCGCGCCCCGCGCCGCTTTGCCGCGGGTCACACACGCGGCCTGGCGCCCGCCGGGCGGCTGGACATCGACTCCACGGGCTTGCTGGTGCTGACACAGGACGGTCGCGTGGCCAAAGCCCTGATCGGCGAACAGTCCACGGTGGACAAGGAATACCTGGTGCGCGTGCACTGGGCGCCCAACGGCCCCAAAGGCGCGGGCGTGGTGGCACAAAACGTGCAGGCCGTGTTTCCGCCGGAACGCTTGGCCTTGCTGCGCCACGGCCTGAGCCTGGATGGCCAGGCCCTGAAACCCGCCCAGGTGGACTGGCAAAACCCCGAGCAGTTGCGTTTCGTGCTGACCGAAGGCAAAAAACGCCAGATCCGCCGCATGTGCGAACAAGTCGGCCTGCACGTGGTGGGCTTGAAACGCATCCGCATTGGGCGTATCGTCCTGGGCAATTTGCCCTTGGGGCAATGGCGCTACCTGAGCGAACACGAGCGCTTCTGAATACCTGTCATTTGCACCAGACACCGACACGGAAGGACCCCTGCCACGATGAACGCCGACACAGGCCTGTTGATGGAACGCCCCGCCGCCTTGCCCGCCAGCCCGCGGCAGACCGATGACTGGCACCGGCTGCAAGCCCTGCGCCGGTACGACATTCTGGACACCCCCGCCGAACGCGCTTTCGACGACCTGGCCATGCTGGCTGGGCTGGTGTGCGAAGCGCCGGTGGCCATGGTGTCGCTGGTGGATGCCGAACGCCAGTGGGCCAAAGCCGTGCAAGGCAACGCCGTGCGCGAACTGCCCCGCAGCATGTCGTTCTGCAGCCACGCCATCGAACACCCCGACACGGTGCTGGTGGTGCCCGACGCCACGGCCGATGCGCGCTTTGCCCAAAATGCCCTGGTGGGCGGCCCCTATGGCGTGTACTTCTACGCCGGTGCGCCGCTCGTGACCCACGACGGCTTTGCCCTCGGCACCCTGTGCGTGTACGACAAGCGCCCCCGCGGCCTGACCGCCCAACAACACCAAGGTCTGCAGGCACTGGCACTGCAAGTGGTGGACCAGTTGGAACGCCGCCGCCTGCAAGCCCTGGCCGACGCGCACGCCTTGAGCGACGGCATCCCTACCCTGGGCAACGCCCGTTCCCTGGAGCGGCGGCTGGAAGAGGAATGGCAACGCCATGCGCGCCGTGGCGAGTCGCTGGGCTTGCTGATGCTGGAACTGCACACCACAGCCGCCGACCAGTCGGACGCCGTCGATGCCCTGCTGGCCGCCCTGCGCAGCAGCGACTACCTGTGCCGACTGGAAGACGGCGTGCTAGCGGCCCTGTTGCCGCACAGCGGCGTCAACGCGTCCATGCACGTGGCGCAGCGCGTGCGCCAGGCACTGACCAAGGCGTCAGAACCCGCAGGCGTCTGGACCTGGCGCATGGGCGTAGCCGCCATGGTGCCCAGCCGCAGCAACCGGCCCCAGCAACTGCTGGAGCGCGCCCGCCATGCGCTGCAGCGTTCCGGCGTGCAAGGCCGCGCCCGCATCGAAACCTTCAGCGGCTGGTAACCCGCTCTTGAAAACCGGCACGGCGCCTCCAACTGGGCGCCGTTGCTGTTTCTGTAACCCCTTATTCTTCCTTTGCCCACCATGAGCAAACACACCCACGCATTCCAGGCCGAAGTGGCCCAGTTGCTGCACCTTGTCACCCACGCCCTGTACTCCAACAAGGACATCTTCCTGCGCGAACTGGTGTCCAACGCGTCCGACGCCTGCGACAAGCTGCGCTTCGAAGCCCTGGACGACGCCAGCCTGTACGAAGACGCCCCCAACCTGGAAGTGCGCGTCGGCTTCGACAAAGACGCCAAAACACTGACCATCAGCGACAACGGCATCGGCATGAGCGAGGCCGAAG
>CAYQTH010000058.1:0-9893 GCA_964420415.1 uncultured Macromonas sp.
GCACCACGCTGCTGTTTTCGGCCACCTTCTCGCCCGAAATCAAGCGCCTGGCGAGCAGCTACCTGCAGGACCCGGTCACCATTGAAGTGGCGCGTTCCAATGCCACCGCTTCCACCATCGAACAGCGTTTCTTCCGGGTGGATGAGGATGACAAGCGCCAGGCCTTGAAGCAACTGGTGCGCGAGAAGGGCGTTAAACAGGCGTTCGTGTTCCTCAACAGCAAACTCGGCTGCGCCCGCATGGCGCGTGCGCTGGAGCGCGATGGCATCAACGCTGTGGCGCTGCATGGCGACAAGAGCCAGGACGAGCGCCTGAAGGCGCTGGATGCTTTCAAGAAAGGCGAAGTCGACCTGCTGATCTGCACCGACGTGGCTGCGCGCGGGCTGGACATCAAGGATGTGCCGGCCGTCTTCAACCTGGATATCCCGTTCAATGCCGAAGATTACGTGCACCGCATTGGCCGCACTGGGCGTGCCGGGGCTTCCGGCCTGGCGTTTTCCTTTGTGTCGGCCCGTGACGCCAAATTGCTGGCCGATATTGAGAAGCTGATCGGCAAAAAGGCCGAAGTCGAGTTGCTGGAGCTGGAAAGCGACCGCCGCCGGTTTGGTGGCGAGCCGGGGCGCCAGAACGACGGTCAACGTTTGTGGAGCGATCCCAAGGGGCGCGAGGAGTTCGGTCGTGAACACCGGGGAGAGCGCACTGGCGCACGTCCCGTGCGCGCCCCGCGTGCGCCCGCCGATCCCTTTTTTGATAAGCCTTACGAGCCCAGTTTGGCGGCTGAAGCCAAGCCGGCCTGGGAAGCACAGGCCAGAGCCAGTGCTCCGCGGGGTCTGTCGCCTTACATCAAGACGAAAAAGAAAGTGGCCGCACTGTTCAAGGCTGCTCCTCCCCCGCAGGCAGTGGAGTAAATCGGTCAACGCCCCGGTTGTTGGGCTTGTGGGCAATCGATCTGGATGAAGCTCAGCCCTGTTTCCGTCCCCGTATCGGTGTGGGCGGGCGCCGTGGGCAGGCGGGCCGCCGTCAGGCAGCCGCCCCAGACACAGCCTGTGTCCAGCGCCAGCAGGCCGGGGCGGTGCAGCAAACCCAGGGTGGACCAGTGGCCGAAGGCAATCTGGGTGCCTGCGCTGCGCCGACCCGGCACGTCGAACCAGGGCCAGCAGCCGGGCGGGGCTGCCGAGGCGCTGTCCTTGGTGCCGAAATCCATCACACCATCGGCCGAGCAAAAGCGCAGCCGCGTCAGTGCGTTGATGACCACGCGCCAGCGGTCTGCGCCTTGCAGGTGGTTGTTCCACTGGGCCGGCTCATTGCCGTACATCGAATGCAGCCATTCAGGGCCGTCCGCGCTTTGCAGCAGGGCCGAAACCTCTTGCGCCAGGGCGAGCGCCTGGTCTGCGGTCCATTGCGGCAGCAGCCCGGCATGCACCATCAGCCAGCCGTGTGCTTGCAGAGCCAATGGCCGCTGGCGTATCCAGCGCAGCAGCTCCTCCCGGTCGGGCGCGGCCAGAATGTCGTCCAGCGTGTCGGTGCGGTGCAGCGGCCGCACCCCCTCGGCCACCGCCAGCAGGTGCAAGTCGTGGTTGCCCAGCAGACAGTGCGCCGATGAACCCATGGCCATCAAGCGGCGCAGCACCGCCAGGGAGTCCGGGCCACGGTTGACCAGGTCGCCGAGCAGGTAAAGCGTGTCGCGGCTGGGAGAAAAGTCCAGGGTGGTGAGCAGACGCTGCAATGCCTGATCGCAGCCTTGCACATCGCCAATCATGTAAAGTGCCATGTTCAAATTATGGATGTCCTGCTGATTGTTTTTTTGACCCTGCTCAACGGGGTGTTCGCCATGTCTGAAATGGCGCTGGCGGCCAGTCGTAAAACGCGCTTGGGCGCCATGGCCGATGCCGGTGACAAGGGAGCGCAGACGGCCATGCGCTTGCTGGACAACCCGACACAGTTTCTGTCCTCGGTGCAGGTTGGCATCACGTCGATCGGCATGCTCAATGGCATTGTGGGCGAGGCCGCTTTCAGTGATGCCTTGGCGGGGTGGCTCATGACTTGGGGCGTGCTGGAGGGGCCGGCCCAGATCAGCGCCACGGCCATTGTGGTGGTGGTCATCACCTTTGTGACCATTGTGTTCGGTGAGTTGGTCCCCAAACGCATAGGGCAGATGCACCCTGAGGCCGTGGCGCGCTGGGTGTCGCGGCCCATGGCTGGCGTGGCGCAGGGGGCCAAACCGTTCGTGATGCTGCTCTCGGCCACCACCCACGGCACCTTGAAGCTCATGCGCTTTCATGCCCCCGCCGACCAGGCGGTGACAGAAGAAGAAATCCACGCCAGTCTGGCCGAAGGGCTGGGGGCGGGGGTGATCGAGGAACACGAGCACCAGATGGTGCGGAACGTGTTTTTGCTGGACGACCGCCAGCTCACCAGCATCATGGCGCCCCGTTCCGAGATTGTCTGGCTGGACGTGGCCGACACGCTGGAGCAGACCTTGACCAAGGCGCGCCAAGGGGGGCACTCCTGCTACCCGGTATGCCGTGGCGGGCTGGACGACGTGGTGGGCCTGATTCCTTTGCACCGCTTGCTGGAATTGGCCGCCGAAAAGGATGTGCAATCGCCGCTCGGTGTGGACACTTGGGCGCAGCAGGTGCAGCCAGCCGTGTTCGTGCCCGAAACCCTGACCGGGATGGAGCTGCTGGCGCAGTTCCGCGAACGGTCCACGCGCATGGTGTTTGTGGTGGACGAGTATGGCGTGGTGCAAGGCTTGCTTACACCGCTGGACATGCTGGAGGCCATCACGGGGGAATTGTCCCCCGAAACCCCAAACGATGCCTGGGCCACGCCGAGCGAGGACGGCAGCTGGCTTGTCGATGGCGCCATGCCGGCGCACGAACTGAAAGTGCGGCTGGAGATCGAAGTCTTGCCAGACGAGGACAAGGATCTTTACAACACCGTGGCGGGTCTGATGCAGACGGTGGCGGGCGAGTTGCTGACCGAGGGCGACGCCGTGGATGTGGCGGGCTGGCGGTTTGAGGTGCTCAAGCTGGACGGACGGCGCATCGACCAGGTGCGGCTGGTACGGCTGCCCCTGTCCGGGGACGGCGTATGAGTCGGCTTCAGGACTTCCAGCTGGTCATGTTCGATCTCGACGGCACCTTGCTGGAGAGCGTGGCCGAGATGTCCGCTGCCATTGGTGACGCCATGGCAGACTTGGGCCTGGCGGCTCCGGCACAGCACCTGGTGAGGGGCTGGATCGGACACGGCACCCGCGACTTGCTGAACCGCGTGGCCGAGTGGGCCAGGGCGCACGGCACCGATGAGGTGGATGAAGAGGCGCTGGGTGCTCGGTATGACGTCCGTTACCTGCAGCGCTGCGGGACCGACAGTCAGTTGTACCCAGGCGTGCGGGAGGCTTTGTCGGCTTTGGGCGCACGGGGTGTCAAGCTGGCTGTTGTGACCAACAAGGAAGCCCGCTTTGTCCAGCCGCTGCTGGCGGCCCACGGTGTGGGTGAGGTCTTCGATCTGGTGGTGTGCGGCGACACCTGTCAGCGCCGCAAACCCGATCCCACAGGGGTTCGGCTGTGTTTGGACCGTTTCCAGGTGCTGCCCGAGCGCGCCCTGTTCGTGGGCGATTCCGCGGTGGATGTGGAGACCGCGCGTCGTGCGGGTGTGACTGTGTGGGTGGTGCCCCATGGCTACAACGCGGGTGAGCCCGTGGCGCACAGCCAGCCCGACCGTTTGCTGGCCGGTTTTCACGAATTCCTGGTGTGAGCGTTGCTGGGGTGCCTGTCTGATTCAGGACAGCAGTGCCCAGGCGAACTCTTCGGCGCGGAAGGTCTGCAGGTCTTCCAGCTGTTCACCCACGCCAATGAAGTACACCGGCACCTCGCGCTTGGCCTCGCGTGCCCACATGGCGATGGCGGCCAGCACGCCGCCTTTGGCGGTGCCATCCAGTTTGGTGACGATCAAACCGCTCAGTTGCAGCGCGGCATCGAAGGCTTTGACCTGGGCCAGCGCATTCTGGCCGGTGTTGCCGTCGATCACCAGCAGCACCTCGTGTGGGGCCGTGGCGTCGGCTTTCTGCACCACGCGCTTGATCTTTTTCAGCTCTTCCATCAGGTGCAACTGGGTGGGCAGGCGACCGGCTGTGTCCACAATCACCACGTCCTTGCCGCGTGCCTTGCCGGCGGACACGGCGTCGTAGCTGACGGCGGCCGGGTCGCCGCCTTCCTGGCTGACGATTTCAACGGTGTTGCGGTCGGCCCAGACGTTGAGCTGCTCACGCGCGGCGGCACGGAAGGTGTCGGCCGCCGCCAGCAGCACGGTGGCACCGGCGTGCGACAGGTGCCAGGTCAGCTTGCCGATGGTGGTGGTTTTGCCGGCACCGTTGACGCCGGCCACCATCATCACGGTCGGACCGTCGGGCTGGGCGCCAATCGCCAGCGACTTTTCCAGTGGCCGCAGCAGGTCGGCAATGGCCTCGGCCAGCAACTGCTTGACCGCTGCCGGTTCGGTAGCTTTGGCCGCCTTGACGCGCTGACGCAGGTCGTCCAGCAGGTGCTGGGTGGCCTGGGTGCCGGTGTCGGCCATCAGCAGGGCGGCCTCCAGTTCTTCGTACAGGTCCTCGTCGATGCGGGTACCGGTGAACACGCTGGTCAGGCTGCTGCCGGTTTTCTTCAGGCCCTGTTTCAGGCGACCGAGCCAGCCCTGGCGTTCGGGGGCTGCCTGGGGTGCCGTTGCGACTGGCGCCGGGGCGCTGGCCTGAGGCGCTGAGGGGGGCACGGGTGGCGTGGCCGTAGCGACGGGCGTGCTTGCCCTCGCAGAATCCGTTACTGGAGGTTGCGGGGCAGCGGCAGGTTGGGGCGCAACACGGGCCTCGGCGGCGCCGGTTTCGGGGACGGGCGGGACCTCGTCCTTGCCGGAAAAGAATTTTTTCTTGAGGATGCTGAACATTTGCAGGGTTTCTAGAATCAACGTCATTCTATGAAACCCACCACACGTTTTCTTGACGCCCTGTGCGTCACCGGCCGCAGCAGGCTCCAACTGGCACTGGTGGCCATGCTGGTTTGCGCTGTGCCTACCCATGCTACAGGGGCCGCGCCTGAGCCAGCCGCAGGGCCAGCACAGTCCGGCCAAGCCACCGCCAGTGCCACGCCGCAGGTGTTTACCCTGTCCAACGGCATGACGCTGATCGTGCAGCCCGACCACCGTGCGCCCACGGCGGTGCATATGTTGTGGGTGCGCGTGGGCGCGATGGACGAGGTGGACGGCACCTCGGGCATAGCGCATCTGTTGGAACACATGATGTTCAAAGGCACGCCCAGCGTGCCGGAAGGCGAATTCTCGCGCCGGGTGGCGGCGTTGGGCGGGCGTGAAAATGCCTTCACCAGCCTGGACGTGACGTCCTACCACCAGCAGATTCCGGCGAACAAGCTGGACGCAGTAATGAAGCTGGAGGCGGACCGCTTTGCCCACAACCAGTGGAGTGACGGTGCCTTCAAGCGCGAACTGGAGGTGGTGAAGGAAGAACGCCGCATGCGGCTGGAGGAGTCGCCGCCGGCGCAGTTATTCGAGGCATTCAACGCCACCGCGTTTCAGGCGCATCCATACCGGCGTCCCATCATCGGCTGGGTGAGTGACTTGGACCATTTGGCGCCGGAGGATGCACGCAGCTTCTATCGCCGTTGGTATGTGCCTGCCAATGCCGCCGTGGTGGTGGTGGGTGACGTGGACGCGGCCCAGGTGCGTGCCATGGCGGAAAAAACGTATGGTCGTATTCCTGCCCGCGCCGTGCCGCCGCGCAAGCCGCTGGGTGAACCGCCGCAAAACGGGGTACGCCGGGTGGAGTTCCACGGCCGCAGCGCGCAGCCGGTGCTGCTGCTGGGTTACAAGGCGCCGCGTCTGCAGCAGCCCAATGGGCAGGACCCAGCCACGCAGGATGCCCTGGCGCTGATGCTGCTGGCCGGGGTGCTCAACGGACACAGTGCTGCACGCCTGGACCGGGCCTTGGTGCAGGGAGAGGGCGGGCCGCGACTAGCCGACAGTGTAGGCGTGTTTTTCGACTGGCTGGGCCGGGGGCCGGAGTTGTTTCTGCTCAGTGCATCGCCTGCGGCAGGTGTGGAGCCTGCCCGTGTCGAAGCCGCGCTCAAAGCACAGATCCAGCGCGTGGCCAGCGAAGGCGTGAATGACGCTGAGCTGCAACGTGTGAAGAACCAGTGGACCGCCAGCGAGGTGTTCAAGCGCGACTCCATGTTCATGCAAGCGCGCGAATTGGGCAGTTACTGGGCCCAGGGCTGGCCGCTGGACAGCGGTGCCCTCCTGATGCAGCGCCTGCGCAGCGTCACCGCCCAACAGGTGCAAGACGTGGCCCGGCGCTGGTTTGACGAACGCCAGTTGACCGTCGGCGTGCTGGTGCCGGAGGTTCAGCCATGAAGCACATCATGAATGCCCCTGCACGTTTTCTGCGGGCCCTGTTGGGCTTCGGTTTGTTCTGCCTGGCTGGTTGGCCTGCCGCCTGGGCGGGGTTGCCCATCCAGCACTGGACGCATGCCAACGGCGCCCAGGTGTACCTAGTTGAAACCCGCAACCTGCCGATGCTGGACGTGCAGATCGATGTCGATGCGGGCAGCCGCCGCGATCCGGTTGCGCAAGCCGGGCTCGCTGCGGCCATGGCCCAGTTGCTCGACAGCGGTGTGGCCGCCAGTGGCGACCAACCTGCGCTGGACGAGAACGCGCTGACTGAAGCCTGGGCCGACCTGGGGGCCGAGTTCGGCGCCAGCGCCACGCTGGATCGCCTCAGCATCCGGCTGCGCAGCCTGACCGATCCGGCCTTGCTGCAGCCTGCCGTGCAACTGGCGGCGCGCCAACTGGTCCAGCCCGCCTTCCCGGTGCACGTGTGGGCACGTGAACGCCAGCGCCTGATTGCCGCCTGGCAGGAGGCCCAAACCCGGCCCGACACCCTGGCCGAACGCCGTTTTGCACAAGCCGTGTACGGCCGCCACCCCTACGGCCAGGAAGCCACCCCCGAGACCTGGAAACGCATCGAAGTGGCCGACATGCAGGCCCTTTACCAGCGTTACGCCCAGGTTTGCGATGCGCGCGTCACGCTGGTGGGCGCCATCGACCGGGCCAGTGCCGACCGTCTGGTGCAGACCCTGCTGGCGGGCTGGACCGCACATGGCTGCCAGGCACGCCCAGCCCTGCCGGATGTGGCGCCTTTGGCCGCCTCCGTCAACGTGAATGAACCTTTCGCTGCCGCACAGGCCCAGGTACTGGTTGGTCAGCCCGGCGTGGCGCGCAGCGACCCGGACTACTTTGCCCTGACCGTGGGCAACCACATTCTGGGCGGGGGCGGCTTTGCCTCGCGCCTGATGCACGAGATCCGCGAAAAGCGTGGCCTGACCTACGGTGTCTACAGCAGCTTCATGCCGGGCCGCCATGCCGGTGCCTTCACCGTGGGCCTTCAGACCCGCCCGGACCAGGCGGCGCAGGCCGTGGCGCTGATCCAGTCCGAGCTGCGCCGCTTCGTGCAGGATGGCCCCACCGACCAGGAACTGGCCGAAGCCCAAGCCGCCCTGGTAAACAGCTTCGCTCTGCGTGTGGACAGCAACCGCAAGCTGCTGGAGAACGTGGCCGGCCTGGCCTGGAACGAATTGCCCCTGAACTACCTGGACACCTGGCAGCAGCAGGTGCAGGGCGTGACGCGCGAGCAAGTGCACCGCGCCTTCCAGCGCGTGCTGCAGCCCGAGAAGATGGTGACCGTGGTGGTGGGGGCCAAGCCATGACGCGCCCGGCAAACGCCCGCCGTGTCCCGGTGTCGCAGACCGGCAAAGGCTCCGCGCCGGGTGAAGTACGCATCATCGGCGGCCAGTGGAAGCGCAGCAAGCTGAGCGTACCAGCCAAACCCGGCCTGCGCCCCACGCCCGACCGTGTGCGCGAAACCCTGTTCAACTGGCTGGGGCAGGATTTGAGCGGGCTGCGCTGCATCGACGCCTTTGCGGGCAGCGGTGCGCTGGGCTTCGAGGCTGCCTCGCGTGGGGCGGCCGAGGTGCGCCTGTTCGAGCTGGATGCACAGTTGGTGGCCAGCCTGCGCGCCCATGCCCAGCGCCTGAAGGCCGACACCCTGCGCGTGCAGGCCGGAGACGCGCTGGCTGCCTTGCGCAGCGCTGGTGTGGCGGCTTGGGACGTGGTGTTCCTGGATCCGCCTTTTGGCGATGGGCAGAACGAAGCGCTGTTCCAGCAGGCCCTGCAAGCCGCCGCTCCCTTGCTCAAACCCGACGGTTACCTGTACCTGGAGGCGCCGCGTGCCTGGAGCGACGCGGATCTGGCCCCTTTCGGCCTGCACCTGGTGCGCCAGGGCCATGCCGGGCAGGTGCATTACCACCTGCTGGCACCGAGGTTGGCGCAGTCGGGGGATAATTCAGCCCCATGAATGCAACTGTCGAGCCCAAGCGCATTGCTGTGTACAGCGGTACTTTCGACCCCATCACCCTGGGGCACGAGGACGTGATCGCTCGTGCCGCCGGTCTGTTTGACGAACTGGTGGTGGCCGTTGCCGTGGCCCACCACAAAAAAACCTTGTTCAGCCTAGACCAGCGCCTGGCCCAGGTGGCCCAGCGCATGGCGCACCTGCCACAGGTGCGGGTGCTGCCGTTCGAGGGCCTGATCATGGATTTTTGCCAGGAGCAGAACGCTTGTGCTGTGGTGCGCGGCATCCGCAATGTGGCCGACTTTGACTACGAAGCCCAGATGGCGGCCATGAACCGCAAGCTGCTGCCCCAGGTGGAAACGGTGTTCCTGCTGCCGCAGGCAGAGTTGCAGTGTATTTCCAGCACACTGGTGCGCGAGATCGCCAAGCTGGGTGGTGATGTGACGGGCATGGTGGGCGCTTCGGTGCAGGTAGCCCTGAGCGCTGCCCATGGTTCGGCCTGAGCAGGGGAGGTGACACCATGGCTTTGATGATCACCGCCGAATGCATCAACTGCGATGTGTGTGAGCCCGAATGTCCGAACCAGGCCATTTCCATGGGCCCGGATTACTACGTGATCGATCCGGCCAAGTGCACGGAGTGTGTTGGCCATTTCGATGAGCCGCAGTGTGTGCAGGTGTGTCCGGTGGAGTGCATCCCGGTGAACCCGGAGCATGTGGAAAGCAAGGACGATTTGCTGACCAAGTTCAAGCGGCTGCAACAGCTGACACCGCTTTGATTTTTCGCCTTAGCTGAGGCGTAGGCCCGGATTGGGTGAGAACCGCTGGCCTCATACCGTCCGCTGCGCGGGCAAAAATCGGCCAACCCGGGCCATTGCCGCTATGTGCACTGGCTCACTCTGCGGCTGGCGGTTGCTCGGCCTGTTCAGGGTCGCGCTTTGGCGGTTTCGGGCGTGGCGGCTTGCTGGTGTGGATGGCGGCGGTGGCTTTGTCCATGCGGTCGGCCAGCAAGTCGGGCAGGGCGCGCACGGCGCGGTCTATGCTGGCGTGGATGGCCTCACGCTGGTCGGGGGCCGGTTTTTTCAGCACCCAGTTGGCCACTTCCTGCTTGTTGCCTGGGTGGTCGATGCCGATGCGCAGGCGCCAGTAGTCGCTGCTGCCCAGTTGGGCGTGGATGTCGCGCAGGCCGTTGTGGCCAGCATGGCCGCCGCCTTTTTTCAGCTTCACGTCGCCGCAGGGCAGGTCCAGCTCGTCGTGCGCCACCAGCACTTCTTCGGGGGCGATCTTGAAAAAGCGCGCCAGTGCACCCACCGCCTGGCCGGAACGGTTCATGAAGGTCATGGGTTCCAGCAGCCAGACCGGGCGGCCTTCAAACGTGGCACGCGCTGCCACGCCAAAGTAGCTGCGCTCCGGTTGCAGGTGTACTTTCAGTTCGCGCGCCACGGCGTCCAGCCACCAGAAGCCGGCGTTGTGGCGGG
>CAYQTH010000059.1:0-9836 GCA_964420415.1 uncultured Macromonas sp.
GGTTGGAAAACGGCTCATCCAGCAGCAACAACCGCGGCTGTGGCGCCAGCGCGCGCGCCAGGGCCACGCGCTGCTGCTGCCCGCCCGACAGTTCGTGCGGGTGGCGCTGCTGCATGCCGTCCAGGCCCACCAGGTCCAGCACCTCGCGCACGCGGGTGCGCCGCGCGGCCGCATCCAGGTGCCTGAGGCCGAAGGCCACGTTGCGCTCCACGTCCATGTGCGGGAACAGCGCGTAGTCCTGGAACACCATGCCAATGCGCCGCTCTTCGGCGGGCATGTGCGCGCCAGGGCTGCTCACCACGTCCTGCCCCAGCTGGATGTGCCCGCCCGATACCTTTTCCAGACCGGCCACGGCACGCAATAGGGTGGTTTTACCGCAGCCAGACGGCCCGATCAGCACCCCGATGTCGCCTGCACGCAAACCGAGCGTGACGCCATCGACCGCCGCGTGCGTGGCCTTGGGGTAACGAATGGACAGATTGGAGACTGAGAGGAACATGCGGTCATTGTAGATAATGACTATTCTCATTCATGTTGATATGACGCAAAACCTTTCACGTTTTTGGCCGCTGCTGGGCCACACGGCTTTGTTGCTGTTTGCTTTGGCACTGGTGTTGCCGGTGCTGGCGCTGGCAGGTGCCTGGTTCCAGATCGATGCCGCCTCGCAGGACGTGCTGCAGCATATGACCGATACGGTGCTGCCGCAATACAGCGGCACCAGTGTGTTGCTCTGTGTGGCGGTGGCGGTGTCGGTGGCGCTGGTGGGCATGGGCACGGCCAGTGTGGTGACCTTGTTTGCGTTTCCGGGCCGGCGGTTTTTTGAATGGGCGCTTCTTTTACCGCTGGCCATGCCCGCCTATGTGGTGGCCTACGCCTACACCGACTTTTTGCAGTTTTCCGGTCCCATGCAAGGCTTTCTGCGCGAAACCTTCGGTTGGCGCGGCCGCGTCTTTCCCGAGGTGCGCAACCTGTGGGGTGCCGTGTGGGTGTTCACCTTCACGCTTTACCCCTATGTGTACCTGCTGGTGCGCACCGCGCTGAGCGAACGTGCCGCGCACCTGATGGAAGCCGCCCGCTTGCTCGGTGCGCCTTTGTCGCGCCGCATCCGCGAGGTGGCCTTGCCGCTGGCGCGTCCGGCGGTGGCCGCGGGCGTGGCCCTTGCCTTGATGGAAACGCTGGCCGATTTCGGGGTGGCCAGTTACTTTGGCATCCAGACTTTCACGGCCGGTATTTACAAGGCCTGGCTGGTGATGGACAACCGCCTGGCCGCAGCCCAGTTGGCCACCGTTTTGCTGAGCGTGGTGGCACTGTTGCTGTGGCTGGAGCACCGTGCCCAGCAACGTATGCGCTTCGCCACTTTGCGCGGGGCGCGTTCTGGCAGCGCCGAAGCCCAGCCGGTGCCGTTGAAGGGTCGCGCGCTGGCTGTGGCCTGGCTGGTGTGTGGCTTGCCGGTGCTGCTGGGCTTTGTGTTGCCGGTGCTGTTCATGCTGCGGCCGTTGCTCGGAGGGTGGGACGAATTGCCCTGGACGGCGTTTGTTGAATGGGCGGGCAACAGCCTGCGGCTGGCAGGGATCAGCGCCGCGCTGGCCACCGTGGCGGCATTGCTGCTGGGCTTCGCGGCACGCCGGGCCACGCTGCCGTGGGCACCGCAGGTGGTGCGGCTGGTGGGGCTGGGTTATGCGGTGCCTGGTGCGGTCATCGTGGTGGGGTTGCTGTTGCCCGTCGGTTGGGTGCAAATGGTGGCACCCCAAAGCAGCGTGGGGTACTGGGTCACCGCCACGGCGCTGGGTATCGTCTGGGCGTACCTGGTGCGGTTCACAGCTGTGGCCTTGCAGTCGGTGCAAAGCGGCTATGCGCGCATTCCGCACAGTCTTGACGATTCCGCCCGCACGCTGGGCAGTACGGGGCTGGGCATGCTGGTACGGGTGCACTGGCCCTTGCTCAGGCGTTCCACGGCGGCGGCGGCTTTGCTGGTGTTTGTGGATGTGATGAAGGAATTGCCGGCCACCCTGGTGCTGCGCCCCTTCAACAGCGACACCTTGGCGGTGATGACCTACCAACTGGCGCGTGACGAGCGGCTGGGCGAAGCGTCCTTGCCCGCGTTGACGCTGGTGTTGGTCGGCTTGGTTCCTGTGATTCTGTTGAGCCGGACGCTGCGGCGCGGCGACTGAGAATGCGGAGGGGAAAAACCCCTTCTATGGCAAGGGTAATTTATTGAATCACAATGTCTCAATATTAGCAAGGAGACAGAAATGTTGGATGCCTCAGTTGCGACCGTGCCTCCGCACGTGCCGCCCGAGTTGGTGCGGGATGTTGACCTCTTCAACATTCCGGGTGCCTCAGAAGACGTTCACCTGGCCTGGAAGCGGGTGCAAGACAGCTGCCCTGACCTGTACTTCACGCCCCGCTACGGCGGTTATTGGGTGCTGAACCGGGCCGAACTCATGAACCAGATCTGGCCCGACCACGAGCGCTTCTCGTCTTACCGGGCGATTGGCATTCCACACGTGGCAGACATGCCGCAGCAGCTGCCTATCGAGGCCGACCCGCCGGTGCACCAGTTTTACCGGCACCCCATCAACATCGCGGTGTCACCCAAGGCCATTCAGGGCTACACTGTGCTGGCGCGCGAACTGGCCGTTGAACTGATCGAAGGGTTCAAGGCCAAAGGCGAGTGCGAATTCGTGCGCGAGTTCTCGCAAATGCTGCCCATCACCATTTTTCTGAAGATGGTGAATCTGCCCATTGCCGACCGACCCTGGCTGCTGGAGCGGGCCGAAGTCATGGTGCGCTCCCCCGACATCCCCAAGCGCATGCAGGCCTACACGGAAATCATCGGCTACCTCGATGGCTGGGTGCGCAAGCGCACCGCCGAGCCGGGCGACGATCTCATCAGCAAGATTTTGGCCATTCGCGTCGGTGACCGCCCCATCACCCACGAGGAAGCGTTGAGTGAATGTGCCCTGGTGCTGTTTGGCGGCCTGGACACGGTGGCAGGGACCATGGGCTTCTTTGCCCGTTTCCTGGCCATGAACCCGGAACACCGGCGTCAGCTCATCGACGAACCCGCCCTGATTCCGCAGGCTGTGGAAGAGTTGTTGCGCCGCCATTCCATTCCATCTATTGGGCGAGTATTGACACAGGACGTGGAGGTGGCAGGCGTGCACATGAAGGCGGGTGATCGGGTGCAGATCACAGTCTGCATGCATGGCCTGGACGAGCGTGCCTGGCCCGATTCACTGAAGGTCGACTTCAAGCGCGACGTGCGTGGCCACATGGCTTTTGGCGGTGGTGTGCACCGGTGCCCAGGGGCCAACCTGGCGCGAGCCGAACTGCGGGTTTTTCTGGAAGAATGGCTCAAGCGTATCCCTGAGTTTTCGCTTAAACCAGGGGATCCGCCGGTCACCGCCTCAGGTTCGGTGGCGGGGGTGATGCATTTGCCTCTGGTCTGGCCGGTGTCCTGATTTTCTGGTGTTTCGGTCCAGAGGGGGTCGTTACAATCGGCCCCCAGTCTCGCCGTAGTTCAATGGATAGAACGGCTGCCTCCTAAGCGGCAAATACAGGTTCGATTCCTGTCGGCGGGACCAGTGCGAAAGACGCGGTCACGGTGTGCTGCGGTCAATCAAACTTGTGCGTGAAAACCACGTCCAGGGCGTTGTCGTCACCGGCCTGTGCGCGCAGGGTCAGGTAGCGCGACACGTCATAGAGCACGGCGATGGTGCCCATGGCCCCCACCAGGCTGCGCGTGTAGCTCACGTACAGCTGCTGTGACAGGCGTTTGCCCAGTGTCCATGAACCTGCTGTGGTGCTGCCGTCACTGTTGTGTGTTTCGCTCTGGTAGCTGATGTCATCCAGCCCCAGGGCGCTGCTCAGAGAGCGGTCGTCTGAGCCTCCTTGCCCGCTGAGCAGCGCAATGGCCGCTTGTTGGAGGATGGCGGCTTCGGCACCCGTGCCGCTGGCGGGCCGACCCAGCACCAGCCATGCCAGTTTTTCGCTGTCGGGCAGGTCCGGTTCGGCATAGAGTCGAACCTGCGGGGCTTGTGCGGTCCCGCTGACCTGTACCCCGGCCTTCTGGGTGGGGTGGGGCCGCAGTGCGAGGATGTCGAGTGTGGGATTGTCGTAAGGGCCATTGAAGCGCAGCGTCCCGGTTTCTATGGTCAGTGTCTGACCATAGGCGCGGTAGCTGCCATGCACGGTCCGCACTTGCCCGGTGAGCTGTGGGGTGGCCTGGGTGGCGGTTTGCTGCAGTTGCAGCCGCCCGGCGAGGTGGGTGTCGATGCCACGCCCGCGCACCTGAAAGTTTTCTCCCAGCCCCAGGGCAATATTCAGTTGCATGCGCACGGGTGTGCCCCGGTGCCCCGTGACCGAGACAGCAGACGTCTGGCCGCGCACCACCACGTCGCTGCCCAGGGTGGGGGTGCTGGCATCGGGTAGCATGAGCAGGGCCTGATCAGCTTGCAATCTGCCCCGGATATCCAAGTGCTCGCCCCGCAATTGGGTCTGGAGTTGGCCGCTCAGGGTCAGGCGGCGGTCAGCACGTGCCAGTAGGCGCAGTTGCTGGGCGGTCAGCGAGAAATCGATCAGCGGTTGGCGCGGACTGCCGGGTGGTGCATTGCTTGGCACGGCCCAGGTGGCCGAACCGGTGCCTTGCAGCCACCCGCCGGTTTCACCGCCGGCGCCGCGCAGGCGCAGGCTGTCAATGCGGAGGGTATCGCCCGCCAGGCTGGCACGCAGCTCTCCTTGGCTGAATTCCAGACCGTCCAGCACGGAACGCAGGGCCAGGTCGTTGGCGCGCAGGCTGCCTTGCCACGACGGTTGCTGGCGGGTGCCCGACAAGGTGGCGTCCGCTTGCAGGCTACCGCGCATGCGCCAGCCAGGCGGAGCCAGACGCGACCACAGGCCGATTTGTGGCAGCTGTGCTTGCAACCGGCCTTGCAGTGGCGCTGTGGGCGCCCAGGTCCAGTGCGGCTGGGCAGCGTGGGGTGGGGTGAGGGTGGTGCGCCACTGGGCATCGACCTGTCCAGCCTGCTGGCTGACCCAGCGCAGTTCTCCGCTCAGTGCGCTGCCTTGCAAGTTCACTTGTGCCGAGGCGTGCTGCACCCCTGCCGCGAAGCGTTCGCCGCGCGGTCCTTCGCCGTTCAGCCAGCCCATATCGCCATGGGTATGGGTCAGCTGCACAGTGGCACGGGGAACAGGGGCGCCAGGCGCGGGGCGCAAGGGCAGGGTGATGTCCCATTGACCATCGAACAGCAAATCGCCTTGCAGACCTGCCTGTGGTAACGGGCCATGTGGGGCATCTTCGCGGGCCAGCCAGGCGTTGAGCCAGCTTAAGGCCAGTGAGCGGACCTGCCCACGGCTGCTGAGACTGCCTTGCCGCCAGCGCGTGGTGTCCCACGCCAGCATCAGGGGTTGTGCCGATACGGGCATCGGTCCCGAGGCGTTTCCCCCTTCAAATCGCGCTTCCAACTGGCCGGGCTGCAGGGTCATGTCGTGCGGGCCATGCCAGTGCAGTTCCGGTGCCTGAAGGGTGCGCAGCTGCAAAGAACCCGGCCGCTGCCGGTGCCGGGCCTGCAGAGCGATGGAGTCGAAGCTGAACACGGTGCTGCCGGGCGCGTTCTTGGCTGGGCGGGCACTGGCTTGTGCGTCGATTTGAACGGACCATTGCTGTATCTGCAAGGTGCCGCTGTGTTGCGCGGTGAGCAAGGGCCCTTGGCCGTTGAGACTGACTTTGCCTTGCTGCCAGTGCGCCACTGTGCCGGTGGTGCCATCCGCACGCGGGCCAATCAGGGCCAAGCTGGGGGTTCCCACCTCGGCATGCCAAGCGGCAGCCGTGCTGCGAGCCGTTGCAGGCCAGGTGGGCGCAGGGCCGTGCCAGTCGGCTCTCAGGCTGGCCTGCCCTTGCAGGCGGTGGCTCTGCAGCCAGTCGGGCACAGAACTGGCCAGGGTGGCGGGCAGCACCGGCTTGGCCAGGGTCCAAACGCTGAGCAGCCAATTCTGCAACGCGCCTGCCTGTTGCACTTCCAGCCCTGCCTGGCTGTGGCGACTGGTGGTTGCATGCGCAGACCAGATGCCTTGGAAATGGCCGGTGGCGCCCGGCAAGCGCAGTGTGAACTGGCCGTCGAATCCCTGGCTGGCCAGATCGATCACCCCTTGGCCTTGCAGCGCAGCGTCGCCATGCGCCAACCTGGCTTGTTGCAGCCGCAACTGCTGTGTGTTCCAGACCCCCCGGACATGGAGATGCGGTGCTGCTGTTGCGCCCTCCGGTACCGCAGCGCCAGCACGGGGCGTGACCTGGAGGTTAAACGCGGTGTCCTCCTGGGCGGAGTCCAGGTTGTTGGCTGCTTGCGCCTGCAGGTCCAGCGCAGCCATGCGCCAGGTGCTGAACAGTCGTTGTGGTTGCAGCCCGCTGACCTTGGCCTGGCCTTGCCAGTGGCCCAGGCGCTGCAGCCAGGAGCCTGGGCCTTCGGTGGGCCGCACGCGGACGGAACCGGAAGCTTGAAGCTGCCCGCCTCCCAGGCTGGCTTGCAAGGCATTCAATTGCCAGAGTTGGTCTTGCAGTTGCAGGTCGGCTTGCAATGTCTGCAGCGGCAGGCGGTTTTGGTCCCAGGGGCCGGGGGCGCTGTTGTGCAACTGGCCTTGCAGGTTCCATGGCCGAGGAGGTCCACCGGCCTTCATGGATGCCCCTGCCTCTGAAGCCTTTTCGGAGGTCGAGGTCACCTCCCAACGGCCACCCAGGCGGGTGACGGGGGCTTGTGGCCACAGTGCTGCCAGGTCGATGTCATGCAACTCCAGAGCACCGCTGTGCAGGGGCAACGAGGCCCAGGGCATGAGGGTGGCGTTGAGTTGCAGTTGCGGGGGGCTCTGGGAAGACTGGTGTGTGGTGGAATGGCCGTGAACGGTGAAGACCGTGTGCAGCCGGGCTTCGGGAGTGGCCAGGCTGCCGCTCACCTTACCCAGCACGCCCAGTGTCCACGAACTGCCGCCAGGCACCTGGGTGGGTGCCTGGCCTTGCAGGCGGGCGTCCAATGTCATTGGCCCAACGGCTTGCAGGTCCAGTTGGGCTTGGTACTTGCCCTGGGCCCAGTGCAGCTGCTCGATGTTCAGGGTATGCAAGGGACTGCCTGGAGCAAAGGAGGCCCCCGCTGGAACCGTGTGGTACTGGTACCGTGCGTGTACGGGGCCCAACTGCAGGGCCATGCCATCCTGGTGCCACGCCAGGGTCTGTACCTGGAGCGGAATCTGCAGGCTGCGCAGCCAGGGCAGCGCAAGATCGGTCGGCGGAGTGAGCGGATCGGTGGAGGGCGGCGGCTGGTTTGTCACCCGGAGCGCACGCATCTGCAGCACATCGGTCTGCACATCCTGTCCTGCGAGGATGTGCAGCCAGGTGCTGCGTGGCCATTGCCATTGCAGGTGGTCGATGTCTATGTCCAGTCCGTTGCGTTGCCAGCGCAGCCGTGTGATGCGGCCGCCCTGCAACAAGCTGCCTTCGGCGTGTTCGACCGTGAGCGGACTGTGGCCACCGTGGGTCAGGGCCAGTCCATGCTGCACCAGCTGCAGCGCTTGGGCCAGTGCGCTGGCACTGCTGGCCCACAGTGCCAAAGTCAGCAACGCACCGCACAGCGCGGCCAGGATCCAGGCGGTGCGGCGCTTCAAAATGTGAACCCCACGCGCATGTGCAGGCGCACCTGCTTGCTGTCCAGGCCGTAGGCCACATCCAGTTGCAGCGGGCCCACAGGGCTGTTGTAGCGCACCCCGGCTCCCACACCTACTTTCGCCTCCAGGTCCTGTATGCGCTGGGCCACGGCGCCTGCATCCACAAACACGCTGGCTTCCCAGGGGCTGCGCTGGCCGCCGAACCACAGCGGTCGTTGCCATTCCAGACTTGCCACGCCCAGCCAGCGGCCAGCTTCCACGCCGCCGCTGGGCAACGGCACGCCGATTTCGCGCAGAGCGTAGCCACGCACGCTGTTGTCGCCCCCGGCTAGAAAACGCTGGGTGGCGGGCACGGGCGTGCCGTTGGCGCTCCAGACAGCGCCGCCCTGCAGGCGCGCTACCAGGCGGCTGGGGCGGTCCGAATCTGCAGCCAGGGGATGCAGTCCCTGCCAGCGCCCATGGGCGCGCAGGTAAGGGCGTTGCGCTTGTGATAGGGTCAAGCCCGCACCCAGTTCCACCGCCAGGCCATGGCCCGTCGTGGGGTGGGTCAGGTGGTCAAAGTGCTGCCGGGTCCAGGCGTAGTTGGCGCTGAGAGACGAGTCCCAGCCCGTTGGGGTGGCCAGGGCGGGGGCGTTCGTGCGGGCGCGGTCGTATTGCAAAAACACACTGCGCTGGCGGGTGCTGCTGTCTTGGGATTTGCCCCAGCGCAGTTGCTGGCTGTGGGTCTGGCGCAGTGCCGCGTCTTCCTGGCGTTGCCATTGGGCCCCAGCGATGTTGTGCCAGCCCTCTGTGTTCATGGGCGATACCAGTTGTGTGCCCAGGGTCTGGGTATCGCGCTCCAGTTGCAGTTGGGAGGTGGCTTGCCAGCCCAGCCAGGGCAGGCGGTGATGCGTGTGTTCCAGGCTCAGGCGTGCCCCGTTGTCGGTGCTGGCGCCCAGGCCTGCCACCACTTTTTGCAGCCGGGCTTCGCGCACCCGCACCCGCACTGGCGCCTGCTCCGGGGGGGGCTCGGTGTCAAGCAGCACGAAGGCCGATTCGAAATAGCCGCTCTCGGTGAGTTGTTGCTGGGCTGCGTGCAGGGCCGTTTCGTCATAGGGCTGGCCAGGGTGTACCCCGGCCCATTCCACCAGGTGCCGCACCATGTCGCTGCTGTAACGCTGGGTGCCGCTGACCTGGATGGCGCCGAACGAGTAGGCGGGACCCGAATCGACGGTGAACCGCAAGTGAGCCTGGTGCGTTTCGGGGTCAATGTCCGCCAAGCTCTCCAGCAACCGGGCTTGCGGGTAGCGCAGGCGGGTCCAGTGACGCAGGGCCAGGCGCTTGGCTTCGTCCCAGTCGGCTTGGGTGAACACGCTGCCCGCAGGCAATTTCCATTGGGTGGACCATTGCAGGCGCTGGTCGACCGCCTCGGGGTTGAGCAGCGCGTTGCCCTGCAAGGTAAGTTGCACTTCGGCAACCTGGGTCAGGGGACCGGGCCGCACGCTGATGTGAACGGTGGGATGGTCCAGCTGCACCTGGATGTCGGGCTGGAAATGGCCTTGCGTGGCCAGCAGGGCACGGATGTTACCGGGTGCCATGGCCACCAGACGGTCCAGTTCCGACTCCGACAGGTCGGTTACATCGCGGAAGCGCTGCAGCTCGGCGTGGCGGCGCAAAAAGCTGTCCAGTGGAGGCGGGGCGTCGATCTGCAGATCGAAGGCCGGTGTTGCCTGGGATGTGGCCGCAGGAGGGGAGGGCGGTTCCGCGTGCAACACGGGCGGCAGCGCCGACAAGCCGGCCAGCCACATGGCTTTGGCCAATCCCACCTGCAAGCGGCGGCGTGCCATGAAAAACCGGGTCGCGACCGCTCTCATGTCGGTCGGCAGGTCATTTGGACAGCATGCGCATGGCGTCTTCCAGGCCTTTGAGGGTGAGCGGGTACATGCGCTGCCCCAGAAGTTGCTGGATGATGGCCACGCTTTGCCGGTAAGGCCACACACCGGGCGGTTCCGGGTTGATCCACGCGAAGTGCGGGAAGGCGTGCGTCAGGCGCTGCAGCCACTCGGCGCCGGGTTCCGGGTTGTTGTACTCCACGCTGCCGTGGGGCTGCAGGATTTCATACGGGCTCATGGTGGCGTCGCCCACAAACACCAGCTTGTAGTCCTTGTTGTACTTGCGGATGATGTCCCAGGTGGGGAACTTCT
>CAYQTH010000060.1:0-9757 GCA_964420415.1 uncultured Macromonas sp.
CACCGCAGTGCCCATCGACGTGCACCTGATGATCCAGCCCGTGGACGCGCTGGCCGGATCGTTCATCGACGCGGGCGCCGACCTCATCAGTTTCCACCCCGACGCCTCGGCCCACGTACACCGCAGCGTGCAGGCCATCAAGGCGCGCGGCTGCCAGGCGGGTCTGGCATTCAACCCGGCACAACCGCTGGACGTGCTGGACTGGGCCATCGACGACATCGACCTGATCCTCATCATGAGCGTCAACCCCGGTTTTGGCGGCCAAAGCTTCATTGACTCCGCCCTGCGCAAAATCGAGCAGGCGCGCAAACGCATCGAATCGTCCGGCCGCGACATCCGGCTGGAGGTGGATGGCGGCATCAAGGCCGACAACATCCGCCGCGTGGCCGATGCAGGCGCCGACACCTTTGTGGCGGGCAGCGCCATCTTTGGCAAACCCGACTACAAATCCGTGATCGACCAAATGCGCGGCGCGCTGGACTGACACGTTTTCCCGCTTCCATCTACCAGGGGAAACCACGAGCAGAGATCAAACATACGCGATTCATTATCACGTATGATCAAATTGAAACCCTGTTCGATAAAAGGCTCTGCGACCTTTGCGTCTGAGCTTCTGCCTTGTTGTCCCCATGAGCAAACAAACCTCACGCACCGTCGAACGCATCACCCGGCCCGGCGTTGCCCTGATGCAGCAACTCTCCATGACGGTGAAACTCACCGCCATGGCCGCCATCCTGGTGATTCCCATGGTTCTGGTGAGCTTGCAGCTCATCGGTACCTACTGGTCTGAACGTCAAACGACACTCAAGGAGGCCGCAGGCCTCCGTTTGGTTCAGAAAATCACTGATCTGTCATTTTTGATGCTTGACCACCAAGGTCACCAGCACTTGAAGTTGTCCGGTGACAGTGGGGCCGATGCTTCACTGGCACAAACACGGGCCCTGATCACTTCGGCGGCGCAAACACTGGGCGCGGGTATCCAAGCCTCATCGTTGCGGGAACTGGACCCCAATTGGGCCCCATTGCATGAGTCCATCCAGGCAGTACTGGCCGACACCGCGCCCACACCAGACGAACGCGATGCGGTATTTCGCAAGCACGCCAACATACTGTATGACCTGCAAAAGCTGGCTGCACTGGCCGGCGAATACTCTGGACTGCAGTTTGACCCCCACCCTGGCAGCGCCTTCCTGACCGATATCGCACTTGGCCGCATGCTGCCCCTCATCCTCACCACGGGCAACTTGCGCAACGAAGGCAGCAGCGTGCTGCGGCTGTATGAACAACTGCAGCAGTACCAACAGGCGGTCCGGGAAGCCGAGGCCACAGGCAGCGTACCGACCGACCCCGACCCCGGCCTCACGATTGAAGACTTGGTTGCCAGGGGCTCACGCATGGGTGGTCAGACCAACAGCATCCAAAACGCAACGCTTGGACTGGAAGACCGGATCACCGCGCTGTCACGTGTCGGGGCAGCAACACCCGCAGGGTGGGAAGACATGCGGGATGCCGCAGACACGCTTGCCTACGATGCTTACCAATACCTGGGTTTGGGCTCCTTCAACATGGCTCCAGAACAGCATTGGGCCATGAGCACCCGCGCCCTGGAATTGGAAAACGCATTCACCCAAACCGTCAGCGAACAGTTGGACCAGTTGCTTCACGCACGTGCGCACAAAGCCCAAACAAGCGCATTGGCTGTCGCTGGCGGCGCACTGGCCGTGCTGCTGCTGATCTACGGCCTGATTTCTTTTTACCGTGCCACCATCGGCGGGTTGCACTCCCTCAACAGCGTCATTGACAAGGCCACGCAAGGCGATCTGACGGGCGTGGCACAGATCCCGGGCAAAGATGAACTGGCCAAAATCGGCACCCGCTTCCAATCGATGATGAACAGCCTGTCGGCGCTCGTGGTGGATGTGCGCAGCGTGTCTGCCGTGCTGGGCCACATGGGTCAGCAACTGGTGGAAGACAGCTCACAACTCTCACGCCGCACCCAAGCCCAAGCAGCCGCGCTGGAGGAGGCCACAGCCAATGTCCGTGAAGCTTCCGACATGGTCACGCGCAACGGCCAAACGGTTCAGGAAGTCGCCCGTGTCAGCGACAGCTTGCACCAGCAAACCGAACACGCCAATGGTTTGATGCAACAAACCGTTTCCGGCATGGGCACATTGCAAACCACCTCGCAGCGCATGAATGAAATCATCGGCGTGATCGACAGCATCGCCTTCCAGACCAACATCCTGGCACTCAATGCGGCCGTGGAAGCAGCCCGTGCTGGCGAAGCCGGCCGGGGCTTTGCCGTGGTGGCGTCTGAAGTGCGTAATCTGGCACAGCGGTCCCAGTCTGCGGCAGGTGAGGTTCGGCAACTGATCGCCGAATCCACTGGCCGCGTGCAATCCTCAGTCACGCAAATCCGTTCTGTCGGAGAGGTAATGGAGCACTTGGTGCAAGGCATCCGCGACATTGCCGGCCGCATGGAGGGCATGTCCACTGCCAGCCAGCAGCAAAGCGAAGTGCTCAAAGAGGTCTCCCAGGCCATGGGCGAAATCGACACCGTGACCTACGAGAACGCCGCCATGGTGGACCGCACCAGCCACCGCTCTAGCGCCTTGCTGCAGCACACCACTGAGCTGGACACCTCCGTGCAGGACATGCTGTTGAGCCAGGGCACCGCCGATCTGGCCATGAAACTGGTCTTGCAGGCCACCGCACATATCGAAGCCGTGGGTTTGCAACGCGCGTGCGAAGACTTCTACGACAAATCCGGCCCCTTCATTGACCGTGATTTGTACATTTTCGTTATTGACCGCGCGGGTTGCTACCAAGTCATGGGTGCGGACCGCTCCAAGGAAGGCAGCAATGTGAGTGACGCGCCCGGCATCGATGCCGAGCGCTTCCTGCACGACGCCTGGCTGGCTGTGGAAAGCGGAGGCGGCTGGGTGGAGTACAACATCGTTGTACCGGAAACGGGCGAAGTGCGCGGCAAATCTTCCTTTGTGCGCCCCATCAACGACCAGTGGCTGATCGGCTGCGGAGCCTACCGCAGCGCACTGAAACAGAAGCGCGAGAACACCGGATTGGCTTTGAAACAATGAACCATCTGGCGAGGCGTCCGACTGCAGCGCCAGGGATTGCCCTGCCTTCGGCACCCAGAGGGCTGCATAAGCGACAATAGGCGCCTATTGCTTCCTTCATTTGCCGAGTGCTTTTCGACACGCACGGGCAAGGCAGGCCACGTGTCCGACCAAATCCCAACTTTTCGCATGACTGCCACAGAGCGCCGTGCCAGCATCTCGCTGGCGGCGATCTTTGCCATGCGCATGCTGGGCCTGTTCATTGTGCTGCCGGTGTTCGCCCTGGAGGCGGCCAAATACCCTGGCGGCGATGACCCGATCCGGGTGGGCCTGGCTATGGGCATTTATGGTCTGACCCAGGCCTTGCTGCAAATTCCTCTCGGCTGGGCGTCGGACCGCTGGGGCCGCAAGCGCATCATCCTGCTGGGCCTGGCCCTGTTCGCCCTGGGCAGCGGCATTGCCGCCACCGCCCATACCCTGGACGGGCTGATCGTGGGTCGCGCGCTGCAAGGCCTGGGAGCGATCTCCGCTGCGGTAACTGCCTTCCTGGCCGATGTCACACGCGACCAGGTGCGTACCAAGGCCATGGCCATGGTCGGCGTGAGTATCGCCCTGATGTTCGCCCTGTCGCTGATTCTTTCCCCCATCCTGACCGCACACATCGGCTTGCACGGCCTGTTCTGGATCACCACCGGCCTGGCCGTCCTGGGCATGGCATTGGTGGCTTGGGTGGTCCCACCTGAACCCCTCCTGCAGAAGGATGCCGGCCGCAAGGGCCTGCGCGAAGTGCTCAGTCACGTGCCCCTGCTGCGCTTGAACTTGGGCGTGTTCGTGCTCCATGCCGTGCAATTGGCTATGTGGATGGCCGTGCCCAGCCTGCTGGTTCAGGCCGGGCTGGACAAGGCCCAGCACTGGCAGGTCTACCTGGGGGCCATGCTCGGCTCGGTCCTCATCATGGGCGGTGTGCTGTTCCGGCTGGAACGTCGCGGCCATCTGCGCGCAGTGTTCCTGTTCGCGATTGGACTGATCCTGCTGGTCCAGCTCGGCTTCTGGTTCAGCGCCAGCCACGGCCCCACCGTGACGCTGCTGGCCAGCGGTCTGCTGTTGTTTTTTCTGGGCTTCAACACCCTGGAGGCCAGTCAACCGAGCCTGGCCTCCCGTCTGGCCCCCCCACACGCCCGTGGCGCGGCCTTAGGTGTGTACAACACATTGCAATCGGTGGGGTTCTTCGTCGGTGGTGCAGTAGGGGGCGAACTGCTGGGCCAAATCGGCGCCCAAGGCCTCTTCCTGGCCTGCGCCGCCCTGACCTTGCTGTGGCTCGTGGTCGCCTGGCCCATGCAAGCCCCGGTCTTGCCTGATGCCGAACCGCACCGCTGATCCGCCCCCCAAGATCACCATCCACCACTGGCAAATGCTGCACAATGCCGGTTTAGCCCACATTCAGCAAGAGAGGACCCCGCGCCATGGCATCCGTCAACAAAGTCATCCTGGTCGGCAACTGCGGCCGCGACCCCGAGATCCGCTACCTGCCTTCCGGCCAGGCCGTGGCCAACGTCAGCGTGGCCACCACCAGCCGCCGCAAAGACCGCAACAGTGGCGAAACCGTGGAAGACACACAATGGCACCGCGTCACTTTTTATGACCGCCTGGCCGAAATCGCCGGTGAATACGTCAAAAAAGGCCGCCCCATCTACGTTGAAGGCCGCCTGAAATACGGCAAGTACACCGACCAGTCGGGCGTGGAGCGCAACACGGTAGACATCATTGCCACCGAACTGCAATTGCTGGGTGGCCGCGAAGGTGGCAGCGCCGGGATGGACGACGGCGCTGAACGCGGTTACACATCACGCCCCACAGCTCCCACCGCTCGCCCGGCCCCCCCTGCCCCACGTCCTGCTCCGCAGCGCGCCCAGGCCCCGTCGCCGTCCAGCGGTTTTGACGACATGGACGACGACATCCCGTTCTGATTCGGGAAAACGCCGTTTTTATTGATTGGAGGCCCACGCTCTATAAAGGTTGGCCCGTTTTCCCGCCCGCGCCGCACATCGGCGGCGCATCCTCAGGGTTTGAGCCGCACGCCTTCGGCATCCTGCACCACTACACGGATAGCAATGCCCTGACCCACGCTCTGGGTCACCGTGCAATAGGCTTCGAACGTTTGCAATACCCGGTCGAGATGCTGCAGTTGCGCTGCAAGCACCCCGAGCCGCAATGTGGCCGTCATTTGCAGCACGCGCAAGCGGCCTTCGGCATTGCGCCCCACTTCAGCCTCGACTTGGCAACGCAACGGCTCGGGAGCCTGTTTGAACTTGCGCAGCGCAAACAGCAATGAGTCGCTCAAACAATTGCCCACCGCGGCACACAGCAGTTGTACCGGCGATGGCCCCTGCCCTGAGCCCAAGGGGATCGGCTCGTCCCCAACCAACACCGGCACTGCGCCGCCAAAGTCGATCTCGAAACGGTAATCATGCTGCTGCCGCAGCTCGACCACAATATTTTGCTCACCCATGATCCGCACGCTCCTTTCGACCGGCTCTGCCGCAAACCCAAATGGCAAAGCGGCCATGATACCCCATGCCGTATCTATCTGCTGCGTCGTTTCCGCAGCCAGGAGGTCGTGGCTTTTCAAACTAGTTTGTCAGACCCCAGAAAAACAAAAGCCGGACAAATTCCGGCTTTTGTTCAAGAACTCCCGCTGAGACAGCGCACGATTCTCACTGCCCCTCGACTGGAGCTTGCGGTGCTTGCGGCTCAGGGAAAGAACCACCGGCCGCATTGGTCATGTACACCACGGCTCGGCCAATTTCAAGATCCTGGAACGCACCGCCACCCTGTGCGCCCATGTTGCCTTTGCCTTTCAAGGCCGATTGCAACAATGCATCGTAACCTTGCCCGAGGCGGGCAGCCCAGTCACCCGCATTGCCCAATTTGGGGGCCCCTACCAAGCCCGCTTGGTGGCAGGCCGAGCACTGAGCCTTGAACACCTCCTCGCCCGTCTGCAATGGCCGGTTGGCATCGCGCAACTCCACCGCCCCCACACGCTGGATGCGCATGGCCGTGGCCAACTCCTGGTCCACGGCACCAGCAGCGGGTTTCTCCGCCTTGGTCACATAAGCCACCAAAGCAATGATGATGAAGACGGGCAGGATGAAAGCGAAAAAAGCGGTCCAAAGCAATTGCTTGGGCGTCTTGATCGGGCCGGTGTGGGCGTCGTGCGCGTTGTCGCTCATGTTTTCCTCGTGAAGGCGGAGGCCACTAAGTGCATACCCAGGCAATAACCCAGGACGATGTGCGGTCATTGATTATAGCCACTGGACACTCCACCCCGTTCACAACAAAAAAACCACCTTAAGGGTGGTTGCAACGGTGGCCTGGCCGCCAGGAATCGAACCTGGAACACAACCTTCGGAGGGTTGTATGATATCCGTTTCACCACGGCCAGAATGGATCGATTGTAGCTGGTTATGAGGGTATGAAATTTGCTGTGTTCACAGCGCTCCTCTATGGTGCCGAGAGGGTGACCGCGATGTGGCCGGAAACGTGAGTTCGCGCATCACTGCCGACTGACCGGAACCGCTGGAGGCTGTGTGAAAACCCTCTCTCACCTCTGCGACCCAGCTGGTAGAGTCTGTGGACATATTGAGCAGCGAGGTCAATATGTCCAGATTCATCGAAGGTCAGGACAGGCAGCAAGTCACATTGCTGCCGGAGTGCCTGGATGACTTCATCGCAGAGGACAACACGGTTCGAATCGTGGATGCCTTCATCAATGAGTTGGACCTGGCAGCCCTGGAGTTCCAGGGGTTGCAGCCGGCCTCAACTGGCCGACCCTCGTACCACCCCTCGGTGCTCCTGAAGCTCTACCTCTATGGCTACCTCAACCGGATCCAGTCCAGCCGCAGGCTGGAACGGGAATGCCAGAGGAACGTGGAGCTGATGTGGCTGACTGGCAGGCTCGCACCCGACTTCAAGACGATTGCCGACTTCCGGCGCGACAACGGCAAGGGCATACGCAATGTCTGTCAGCGATGTCGCCCGCGACACAGGAATCAACCGCGGCACTCTCACACGGCTGTATTACGAGACAGCGGAACGCATTGAACTGGAAGTCCTAGATACCCTCTGCGACTACTTCAAGATCGATTTGCCGGAGTTGCTTGAGAAGGTCTCGTCATCAGAAGATTGATTGCCAGCTATACAGCGAAGCGACAAGCCGACTTCGGGAGGCAAGTCGGCAGCGGTTGTTGCCGGTCACAGTCCGAATGGGTGCGCTGACTGATACAAAGCAGTCGTTCGTGGTTGTTAGCGCTGAGAATCAAAGTGCGGCGAGCGGCTAGAGGCTCCCTGCACGAAGTAGGTTCTATACGTCCAACCGGGATTGTGCGCCCAGCCAGTGCGGCCGAGAACCGTTCCCGTCCATCAGCAGGCGGTTGCCCCGCGCCCAGGCGTGGCTCCACTCGCATGACCGCTTCCGGCCTTGGCCGCCCTTCAACTGCCGAACCTGAGCGACGCACCCAGCCTAAACCGACAAAGTACCCAAAGGTCACAAAGTCATATCCCGAAAAAACCTGGGCACAAACGAGGCACAGGATGGGCACAAACAAAAAGGCCCTCGTTTCCGAGGGCCTCAATGACAAGCTAAGTGCTTGATTTTGTTGGTTGCGGAGGCTGGGTTATGAGCGCTTGAAATTTGCTGTGTGTACACAGCGTTCTGCTATGGCCCCAGAAGATCTCAATCGTTGTTAATCAATGAAATCAACGACTTGCACGCCATCCCCATGACACCCAACTACACCACTCTCCATCAAGGCACGCCTTGTTGTCACACGACCCATCCAAAAACTTGATTCAGATATGCAGGGAAGTCTATTCGATACTGACCGTTGGGCATATTGATAGCCCTCATTTTTTGGCTTGACGCGCAACAGATGGAGTTCACCGCTCGTGCGAGGCGGCTGTCATTGCCGGCCACAGTCGAGCCCGCAAGCGCTGCACGACTGCGGTCAGCGGTTCAATGGCCAGCCCGTTCTTTTTCAAAAACGCCAGCCACAGAGACTGCCTTGAACCATCGGTCGCAAACTCATCTGACAACCCAGTCGGCAGGTTTTGTGGCACGGCCATTCCCCGCCGCGTAAAAGTCGCCCGAATCGCTTGCGCCAGCAGATCCGGCTCCAAATCTTCACGGTCTAGAAGTACCGACAGGTCAAAGTAATCTTTCAGCCGACTGTTGGCCATACCCAGCAAAGCAATGGCATGCAACTTTTCCGCGACCACGGTGTATGTTGGATAAGTTCTCAGCTCTGGTGCGGGCAAGTCCACCAGCAGCACGGGATAAACCGAGTCCACCGGCGCAGGCGTTACCGCATCGCCAAACCCGACATCAATCTGTGTCTTGAAACGGGCCTTGGCCAGATCGCCGACCATGTTCACCCGGACACCTCCGTAGCCCGCCTCCTTGCGGATTTCCTCAACTTCCACTGAGGCTGGGTCAAACACGACACCATCGTTGACCTCCACTGCCGCGATATCACGGAAAACCTGCGCCACCGACTCCAGGTCGCTGTCACCAAAGCCCAGCAGATCGGCGTCCCGTGTGGCGCGGTGCGGCATGTCGTACCAGAGCGTGAACAGCAGCGCACCTTTGAGCAGGAACCGGTCCGCGTGTTCTGACTGGCTCAAACGGTAGAGCATGCGCTCCAGGGCAAAACGCACCAGCACCTGCTGAAAGTCCACCCGCTGCTCCCTGGCGATATTCAGCAGCCTCGCCCGCACCGAGACGGCCACATTCGGTGGTGCGGGATTCATCCGATGCTTTCCAGATAGGGGCGCATCACGTTGGCCACCCGGCAAACCTTGGCGTAATGCCAGATGTCGTCCATGCTGGCTTTGTTTCTGGTCCGTGCATCCTTCAGGGCTTCCAGGGCCACATCGATTCCTATCTTGTTGCGGTATTTGAAGCAGTCGGCCACGGTTTTGGCCACGCCATACACGTGCAGTGTGCAGCCATCACGCTCGACGGTTTCGATACCAGCCGAATAGGCCTCGCCCGCAAACTGAACCATCTTGATCGGTGGGTAACCGATCCGTGGCGTGTGGCTGCCCCGTGGCATGGCGATCCAGATGTGTTGAGGCAGCTGGGTGGTCAGCTCATGAAACTGCAATGCGGTCAGAAGACAGAACACCGCCTGCGGCACTTTGGTGGCCACCGTGAGCAGTCCTTCGTATTCTGACACTTGTGCATCCGGCAGGCGATACAGCCCGCGCTCCACCCGCTCCAGCAAACCAGCGATGGTCATGCGTGTCAGTACCACTCTCGGGATCTGAGCAGCATCCAGGTCACTTGTCCGCAGCAGCCCCTTCTGACCAAGCAGATCAAGAACGCGCTGGGTGTGCATGGAGGGGGGCATGCTTCAATTTTGTTCCTTATTTACGTCTTATGCAATAAACAGACGTACAAAAGGAACAGCAGATGCAGATGCCACAGGTTTAAGCAACAAAAAAGGAGGGTTTTTCAGAACCTCAATGCAATCGCCCGCGCGCAGAACAGAAGGCCCACCCATACACTGAATGCAACTGGATGGCACCCACGGTTGACAGCCCAGCCCCCGTCCACAAGACGGTATTTTTGTTGATTCCAATCCAAAACTGAGCCACAAATGAAGTGATTCCGTTTCAAAACT
>CAYQTH010000061.1:0-6854 GCA_964420415.1 uncultured Macromonas sp.
TGGACGTGGACGGCCCGCGTCTGAGCTATGTGGCCAGCGGCACCATCCGCACCCGGCCCGACGAAGGGGCCCTGCTGCCCGATCGCCTGAAAATCATTTTCGACGGCATCAGCGAAGTGGTGCGGCGCTACGAACCTACCGTGGCGGCCTGCGAAATTGTGTTCGTGAACGTGAACCCGCAGGCCACGCTGTTGCTGGGCCAAGCGCGCGGCTGCTGCCTGACAGCGCTGGTGGCCAACGGCCTGCCGGTGAGCGAATACACCGCGCTGCAGCTGAAAAAAGCGGTGGTGGGCTACGGCAAGGCGGCCAAACCCCAGGTGCAGGAGATGGTGCGCCGCCTGCTGGATCTGCCCGGCCTGCCCGGCAAGGACGCAGCCGATGCGCTGGGCTTGTGCATCACCCACGCGCAAGTGGCGCGCACCACGCAGGCCATCAACGCGGTCAGCAAGCTGCAGGCGCGCACACACGCGGCCTACAAGGCGGGGCGCAGTTACTGAGCCCCGCCCTCTGGCAAGCTGGGCGCATCAGGTCACCGAGAAGCCCCCGTCGACCGTCAGCAACTGCCCATTCACGTAAGCCGCCGCCGGGCTGACCAAATACAGCACCGCCGCCGCAATTTCAACCGGGTTGGCCAAGCGTTTGGCAGGAAACCGGCCAGACTGGACCATGGGCCCGCGCGGCTGGTAGCCCGAAGCCCCCAAATCACGCGCGCCCTCACTGGCCACCCCGCCGGGCAACACGGCATTGACCCGGATGCCCTCGGTCGCCAGTTCCGCCGCCGCATTGCGGGTGAGCATGTTCACCCCTGCTTTTGCCGAGCCATAGTGCGCGTTGTCAAACACCGTGACCCGCTCCGATGACAAGGACGAGATGTTGACAATCGCACCGCCTTGCCCGCCTTTCTGCATCAGCTTGGCCCCGTCCCTCAAGCACAGGAACACACTGCGCAGATTCACCCGCTGGGACTCGTCCCACTGTGCAGCCGACGTCTCCAGCAACGGGTGTTTTGCCGTGCTGCCCGCGCAGTTCACCAGAATGTCCAACCGCCCGCAGCGCTGTTCCACGGTGTCGAACAACCGCTGCACCTGCGCCTCATCACTGACATCGGCCACACAGGCGCTGATGCGGTCTGAACCGACCGGCACCGCGCAGGCCAGTTCGGCCACCGCCAAGTCCAGCACATCGGCCCGGCGTGCCACCAGCACCACGTGCGCCCCCGCCTCCATCAGCACCCGTGCAATGGCCTTGCCTATGCCTTGGCTCCCGCCGGTCACCACGACCACTTTGCCCTGCAAACCAAACAGGGACACCCAATCCGTTTTCAATTCAGACATCACGTTCTCCAGTTTTCCAGCACAGGTTTCACGGTTACAGCGTCACGATGTTCTTGCCCACACTGCGTCCCGCCAGGCTGGCCGCCACCGCCGATGGCAATTCGCTGAACGGGAAAGTGCTCCCCACCAAAGGCCGAATCTGCCCCGCCGCCACCAGCTTGAACAGGGCTTCCATGCCAGCGGGGTCGATGCTGACCATGACGGTCTTGCGCTTGCGGGATGAGAACACATTGCGCAACTTGTCGCCCAGCAGGCGGTGGGGCATGGGGTCGGTGTCCACATAGCACCCGTGTGGCGCAAGGAGGCGCAGGCTCTCGGCGCGCAAGGAATTCACGCAATCCAGAACCGCATCCCAGGAGCCCGTGATCTGGTCTGCCGGGGTGGTTCGGTAATCGATGAACGCATCGGCCCCCATGGCAAGCGCCAGATCACGGTTGCGACCGCTGGCCGTGGCCGTCACGTGCGCACCCAGCCCCTTGGCAATTTGCAGCGCAAAGCTGCCCACACCACCCGATACGCCGCTGATGAGCACCCTTTTCCCCGGCCCCACACCGGCCATGGCGCACATCCACTGCGCGGTCAGCGCCGCCACAGGCAGGGTGGCCGCGTCCTGCATGGAAACGCCCTCCGGGATCGGGTAAGCCCGCTTCGCATCCACCGTGATTTCCTCGGCCCAGGTGCCTTGGCGGCCATCGGCCGGGTTGGGGTTCACCACCACCCGCGCACCTGGCGCCAGGTGCGGCACTCCGGGGCCCACCTCCATCACCGTGCCCGCGCCTTCCATGCCCGCCCGCCTGGGAAATGGCCCCGAACAGATCAGGCGGTACTTGCCGGACATGAACTTCCAGTCGGCCGGGTTGATGCTGACCGCCGCCATCCGCACCCGGATCTGCCCCCGGCCAGGCGCGGTGCCAGGCACGTCCTGAAGCCGCAAGCGGGAAGCGCCTCCCCACGAGTCATAAACAAAAGCTCTCATTGTTACCTCTTGATTTTCCTCAGTTTTAAATAAACCAACTGGTTTCATTTTATGCTTACCCTGCCTATAATGAAAGCATGTTGACCGCGCACACCTTGCCCCCCCCCAGCCCTGCCACCGAGCGCCGGGCGAAGGGCCGCCCGACCGAGACGGCGGCCGCGGCACTGCGGGCCCGGTTCCTGGACGAGGCCCTGGCGGCGTTTCTGCGCGATGGTTATGCCGGGGCCAGCATCAATGCCATGGCTGAAGCCGCCGGGGTCAGCAAAGCCACGGTCTACCGCGTCTTTGGCAGCAAGGAAGACATCTTCAGGGCAGCCGCTTTCAAAGGCTCGCAGTGGTCGATTGAGAGCGTGAAACGCGTGATCGACCCGAATGGCGCACCCGAGGACGTGCTCTACCAGGTGATCCTGCACAAACTGCGCGCCGCACAAAAACCCCAAGCGGTCGCGGTGACGCGCATGGTGATCGCCGAAGCCCACCGCTTCCCCGACATTGCCGCGGCGCAATGGGCCGACCACCGCTACCTGCTCGACCCCATCGTCGAGTACCTGCAAGCGCAAAACGCCCAAGGCACGCTACGTATTGAGAACCCGGCCACCGCCGCTCTGCAGCTGTCCATGCTGGCAGGCGGCGGGTTCCGCACCTTGCTGGACAAGCCGTTGACACGCACAGCCCAGGAAGCCTGGGCGAAAAGCGTGCTCCATTTGTGCCTCAACAGCTGGAAAACCGGCTCCCCCCAGAGGTCACCCAACGCTTAACCCCCTAACCCGGAGATTCGCATGTCCCATATCCTTATGAAAGGCCGCGTATGAGCACGATAGGCAAAAACATGACCCGCCCGGCCCACATACCGGAAGCGTTGTTTGTCGATGTGGACACCTACTTCCCGCCGGGGGCCGAGCAGGATTACCACCAGGCCATCAAGAACATCCAGGACACCTGCCCTGACATTTTCTGGGTGCCCTACCGCGGCGGTCACTGGGTGGCGCACCGGGGCGAGGACCTGACCTATATCCTCAAAGACTACGAAACCTTTGGCTCTGGCCCCAAAACCATTCCCAAAGAAGAAGCCTCCCCCATCCGTCTGGCGCCGATCGAGGTGGACCCACCCATCCAGACCGCCTACCGCAACCTGATCAACCCCTGGTTCACCCCCAAAGCCGTGGGCAACCTGGAACAGCAGGCGCGCCAAATCTCCATCGACCTGATCGAAGGGTTCAAGCAAAAGGGTTCGTGCGAGTTCGTTCGTGATTTCGCCAGTCACCTGCCCGTCGGCATTTTCATGAACCTCGTTGACCTGCCCTACGAAGACCGAGAAGCGTTGATGCACCTGGCAGAAAAGCCGGTGTATGCCAAGGACCACGACGAGATCATAGACGCCTTTCGCCAGATGTTTGAGTACATGGGCAAGAAGCTCAAGGAACGCGAAGCCAACCCCGGCACCGACCTGCTGAGCAAAATCGCCACCGCCGAAATCGACGGGCGCCCGCTGAGCTTTGAGGAAAAAACCGGCTGCGCCGCCCTGGTCCTGATTGGCGGATTGGACACGGTCGCCTCAACGTTGGGCTTCATTGCGCACTTCCTGGCCACGCACCCTGGTCATCGCCGCCAATTGATCGAAAACCCGGCGCTCATCCACAACGCCAGCGAAGAATTCCTGCGCCGCTTTGGCGTGGCCACCAACAGCCGCATCCTCAACCGCGACTTTGTCTACAAAGGCATCCAGTTCAAGAAGGGCGACCAGATCCACACCATGTGCAACCTGCACGGCCTGGACGACCGCTGCTTCGACAACCCGATGGAGGTGGACTTCACCCGCAAATTCAGCCTGCACTCCACCTTCGGGAATGGCCCGCACCGCTGCCCAGGCTCTTTCCTGGCCCGCACCGAAATCCGTGTGTTCCTGGAAGAATGGCTCAAACGCATCCCGGACTTCACGGTCACGCCTGGGGAACAGGTCAAGATCCGCAGCGGCGTCAACGGCAGCTTCACGCACCTGCCGCTGAGCTGGGATGTGCGGTAAATTTCCCCAAACCACAACCTACAGACACAGGAGACACCATGAGCAACACCCCCCTGCCCCCCGAACTGCAACAGCTGGTAGACCGCCAGCAGATCCACGACTGCATCGTCCGCTATTGCAGCGGCGTTGACCGCTTCGACCGCGACATGGTCAAGGGCGTCTACCACCCCGATGCCATGGACGACCATGGCTCCTTCGTGGGCACCGTGGACGAGTTCATCGACTGGGCCTTCGCCTACCACGCCAAGTACCAGCACAGCCACAAGCATTACGTGCTGAACCACCGCTGCGAACTCGAAGGCAACACCGCTCACACCGAAACCTACTGGATCTTCTCGGGCAAGAACCAGATCGGCCCCGGCCTCACCCTCAGCGGCGGTCGTTACCTGGACCGTTTCGAGAAACGCAATGGCAAATGGGCCATTGCCGCACGCAAGTGCGTGATCGAATGGAACGGTGCCCTGGGCGAATTCCCCCTGCCTCAGGAAGCGCTGGACGCCTACGCAGCCACAGGGGTGCCGTTGCGTGACAAGAACGACCCGTCCTACCAGCGGCCGCTCACCATCACCCGCTCCAAGTTCGTGCTGCCGTTCTGAAACCGGCCCCTGCACCCTGCCCATGAGCCTGCGCTCCAAGATCATCACTTGGCTGTTGTTTGCGCTGGATGTACGCCAGCGCGTCAAAAAAATGGCCAGTGCGCCGCCACGCGGTACGCACGCTTATGCGGCCCACAAGTTCTCGCCCAAACTGCATGTGGTAACAGGCGAGGTGGCAGGATGCGCTTATGCCACCGTCAGCCCCAGCGACGACCCCAAGCCACAGCCGCACATCTTTTTTCTGCATGGCGGAGGCTACATCTTCGAAGCCTCTGCACTGCACCGGAAGGTGGCCGAGTATTGGGTCCGGAAGCACGGCATACGCGTCACCTGCATGACCTACCCACTGGCACCGGAACACACGTGCAGCACCGCCCTGTCCGTCACGCAGCAGGCCTACAAGGCCCTGCACGCAGCGTACCCCGAAGACACCTGGACCGTGGCGGGCGATTCGGCGGGCGGTGGCCTGGCCCTGGCTTTGGCGCAGCAGATGCGCGGTCAAAACGAGCCCGCCCGGCCTACCCGGCTGGTGCTGGTGTCACCTTGGCTGGACATCGGCTTGACGCATCCTGACATGCTCAGTCTGCAGCCTATGGACCCGCTCCTGGATATTGATACCCTGCGAGAGCGGGGCCGCTGGTACGCGGGTGCTTTGCCATTGAACGCGCCCGAAGTATCGCCTCAATTCGGCGGCATGGACCAGCTCGGCGACGTCATGCTGCTGGCCGGTGGCGCAGAGATTTTTCTTCCGGACTGCCTGCAGCTGCGTGACAAACTGACCGCCGCCTGCGGCTCGCGTGTCCATTGGACACTGCACCCCGAGATGCTGCACGACTGGAAACTGCTGCCCATCCCGGAAGCGCGTCAGACGCTGGATGCGGTGGCCGCTTTCGTCAAAAACTGAGCCCGTGGCCGAACGGGGTCACACAATCCGCTCAAGGATAAGCACCCCGAAAAATGCCAGGCCCGCCACCACCGCCCATTTCAACAAGGTGAGCCCATAACGGCGGTACTGGGCTCGCCCAGTGCCTATGTAAAAAGCGAAACACAGGGCCGCCCCACCCAGCATGCCGAACAGGATGAAGCGGAACAGCAACATAAGGGCGCCGTTTACCAAGCCAGCGCCGGTTGGGCAAAGCCTTTGGGCGCGCGGCTTTCCTGCTCGAAAGTCACGATCTCGTAGCGGGCAGGCTGGGCCAGCAAGGCGCGCAGCAACTGGTTGTTCATGGCGTGGCCGCTGCGGAACGCGCTGTAGGCCGCCAGCAGGGGCTTGCCCACGATATACAGGTCGCCAATCGCGTCCAGGATCTTGTGCTTCACGAACTCGTCCTGGTAACGCAGGCCGTCGGCGTTCAGCACCTTCACGTCGTCCATGACGATGGCGTTGTCCAACCCGCCGCCCAGGGCCAGGCCGTTGGCGCGCATCATCTCCACGTCCTTGGTGAAACCGAAGGTGCGGGCGCGGGCAATCTCGCGGGCGTAGTTGCCCTGGCCCAGGTCAAAGCTCACCACCTGCCCGGTGGCGTTCACCGCCGGGTGGTTGAACTCGATCTCAAAATCCAGCTTGTAGCCGTAGTACGGCTCCAGCCGCGCCCACTTCAGGCTGCGGCCTTCGCCCTCGCGCACTTCCACGGGTTCAAGCACGCGGATGAAGCGCTTCGGTGCCGCCTGCATCTGGATGCCCGCGCTTTGCAGGAGGTACACAAACGATGCCGCCGAACCGTCCAGGATGGGCACTTCCTCGGCGGTGATGTCGATGATCAGGTTGTCGATGCCCAGCCCGGCGCAGGCGCTCATCAGGTGTTCGATGGTGCTGACCTTGGCGCCGCCCTGTCCGATGGTGGACGCCATGCGGGTGTCCGACACGGCTTGCGCGTTGACCGGAATATCCACCGGATCGGCCAGGTCGACGCGGCGGAACACGA
>CAYQTH010000061.1:6864-9748 GCA_964420415.1 uncultured Macromonas sp.
CGATGCCGGTGTCGGGCGCTGCCGGGCGCAGCGTCAATTCCACACGCTGGCCGCTGTGCAGGCCGACGCCCACGGCTTTGGTCAGGGTTTTGAGGGTGCGCTGCTGGATCATGGGTGGATTTTAAAACCGGGATGCTTTTCTTGCAGGGCTCAGGCCTCTGCGCCCAGGAAGCCGCCGCTTTGCCGCGCCCACAGGCGGGCGTAAAGGCCGTCCTGTTCCAGCAGTTCGGCGTGCGTGCCTTCTTCCACAATGCGGCCTTCGTCCAGCACGATCAGCCGGTCCATGGCCGCAATGGTGCTGAGCCGGTGCGCAATGGCCACCACCGTCTTGCCTTCCATCAGCTGGTACAGGCTGGCCTGGATGGCGGCTTCCACTTCGGAGTCGAGCGCGCTGGTGGCTTCATCGAGCAAAAGAATGGGCGCGTCTTTCAACATGACGCGCGCGATGGCGATGCGCTGGCGCTGGCCGCCCGACAGTTTCACGCCACGCTCGCCAACATGGGCGTCGTAGCCCGTGCGGCCCTTCGGGTCGCTCAAAGACTGGATGAACCCGTGCGCCTCGGCGCGTTGCGCAGCACGCACCATGTCGTCGTCACCCGCCTGCGGCCGGCCGTAGAGGATGTTGTCGCGCACCGAGCGGTGCAGCAGCGAGGTGTCCTGCGTCACCATGCCAATGTGCTCGCGCAGGCTGTCCTGCGCCACATCGGCGATGTTCTGGCCGTCGATGGTGATGCGGCCCTGCTCCAAATCGTAAAACCGCAACAGCAGGTTGACGATGGTGGACTTGCCCGCGCCGGAACGGCCCACCAGACCCAGCTTTTCACCAGGGCGGATCACCAGGTTCAGGTCGCGGATGACTGGTTCGGCGGCCCGGCCATAGGCAAAAGTGACTTGGTCAATACGCACCTCTCCGTGCGGCACCTGCAAGGCAGGCGCTTGCGGTTTGTCCACCACGCGGTGCGGCTGCGCCAGGGTGTTGATGCCGTCCTGCACCGTGCCCACGTTCTCGAACAGGCCCGCCATTTCCCACATGATCCAGTGCGACATGCCGTTGAGGCGCAACGCCATGGCGGTGGCGGCAGCCACCGCGCCCACGCCCACCTCCCCCTGGCTCCACAGCCACAGCGCGACGCCCGCGGAACTCAGGATCAGCCCCATGCTGAGCAGGTGGTTGATGATTTCGATGCCGCTGACCAGCCGCATCTGCCCATGCACGGTACGCATGAACTCCTGCATGGCGCTTTTGGCGTAGCTGGCCTCGCGCCCGGCATGGGAGAACAGCTTGACGGTGGCGATGTTGGTGTATGCGTCGGTGATGCGCCCGGTCATCGACGCGCGGGCGTCGGCCTGGGCGCGTGACACCCGCGACAAGCGCGGCACAAACCAGCGCAGCGAAGCGAGGTACAGCGTCACCCAGATCAGGAAGGGCCCCATGATCCACAGGTCCATGCGCCCTAGAACCACCACCATGGTGACGAAGTAGATGAGCACGAACACCAGGATGTCGGTCAGCGTGATGCAGGTGTCGCGCACGGCCAGCGCGGTTTGCATCACCTTGGCGGCGACGCGGCCGGCGAACTCATCCTGGTAGAACGACATGCTCTGCCCGAGCATGAGGCGGTGGAAGTTCCAGCGCAGGCGCATGGGAAAGTTGCCCGCCAGCGACTGGTGCTTGAGCATGGTCTGCAAGCCCACCAGCACCACACTGCCCAGCACCAGGCCCACCAGCGCCAGCAAATGGCTGCCACGTTCGGCCCACAGCTGGTGCGGCGGCACCTGCGCCAGCCAGTCCACCACCTGGCCCAGCCAGGCAAACAAAAAAGCTTCGAATACCCCCACCAGCGCGGTGCACAGGGTCATGCCCAGCAGGTAGGGGCGCAAACCTTCGGTACCGGCCCACAGAAAGGGAAAAAAGCCGCGCGGCGGCGTGGCCGGCGGCTGTTCAGGATAGGGGTTGACCCGCCGTTCAAACCATGCCCACACAGGTCAACCTCCTTGTTGCAGCAGCGGATCAGTCGGCCTGCTTGCGCAGGAAGGCCGGGATCTCGAAGTCGTCCATGCCGCCGGAGGACAGCGCGTCCACCTTGGCGGCGGCAGAGGTGCGGTCGCGGGTGCGCCACACGCTCGGCACGGCCATGCCCTGGTAGTCGGCAGCGCCCGAGGCCGGGGCCACAGCACTCGCACCCACGGCTTGCGCCAGGCCGGAACCGGACACCGCCTGGTTCAGCGTCGGGATGAAAGGCATGTTGTCGGTGCCGGTGCGCAACTGCTGGGCCGGGGTCTGGATCACGGTCAGCGGCTGGCGCATGCCCGCGCGGTTCAAACCGGTGGCCACCACAGTGACGCGGATGGCGTCGCCCAGCGACTCGTCGTAAGCGGTGCCGTAGATCACGTGTGCGTCCGGCGCAGCAAAGGCGCGGATGGTGTTCATGGCCAGCTTGGATTCGTTCAGCTTCAGGGAGCCCTTGGCGGCGCTGATGAGCACCAGCACGCCCTTGGCGCCGCGCATGTCCACGCCTTCCAACAGCGGGCAGGCCACGGCCTGTTCAGCGGCAATGCGGGCGCGGTCCGGGCCGCTGGCCACCGCCGTGCCCATCATGGCCTTGCCGGGCTCACCCATGACGGTGCGCACGTCTTCAAAGTCCACGTTCACCAGCGCTTCGACGTTGATGATTTCGGCAATGCCGCCGACGGCGTTCTTCAGCACGTCGTTGGCTTCGGCAAAGGCCTCGTCCTGGGTGATGTCGTCTCCGAGCACTTCCAGCAGCTTGTCGTTCAGCACCACGATCAGCGAATCGACATTGGCCTCTAGTTCGGCCAGGCCGCTGTCGGCGTTGCTCATGCGGCGGCCCTCATGCTGTGGCCATCTTTGAGCAGACGGCGC
>CAYQTH010000062.1:0-3545 GCA_964420415.1 uncultured Macromonas sp.
CTGTGATTCGCGTTGGTCATGTCGTTGCTCCAAAAATACGGCGTCTAACTCTGCGGTCAACGCGAACAGTTCTCTGCCGTCAAATCAGTACTCGAAAAGAAGTCTTGGCAAAAGACTCTGTTGGACTACTTTCTTGGATTTGTTCTCGGCGTGGCGGGTTCATTGACTGCCAGCGTCATTTACTCTCGTATCAAGCAAAAACGAGCGCTGACCGATGAAAACGCATAACGTGCGCCTACAGCGGACCCCGCGCCAAAGGCGCGCGGGTCCGCTGAGGCTTGGCGTTAGGTGCAAGGGTCCGATTACCCGTCGTAATGGAACCGACACTGAACAATAACCAGTTCATCATCCGTGGCCCGGTACACCAGCCGATTCGCCTCATCAATGCGCCGTGACCAGTAACCCGACAGGTTGCCTACCAGTGGTTCAGGTTTTCCGATGCCGTCAAATGGGTCACGCGCTGCGGCGTTGACCAGGGTGTTGATGCGCTTGAGGGTCTTTTTGTCCTGCCCCTGCCACCACAGGTATTCATCCCACGCGGAGGGCACAAAATGCACAGAGCGCATCAGCCTGTCACCAGTTCTCGGCGTTTCGCTTGTCCTTTTTTATCCTGCGTAATACCCTTTGCCAAGGCCGCAGCGTTGGCGGGTGTGGACAGCAGGTGCATGGTCTCCATGATGCTCTGGTACTGATCCAGCGACATGACAACCGCATCCGCCCCGTCCCGGCGGCTGATGACGGTCACGTCCGCGTCCTCATTGACCTGATCCAGCACAGACTTCAGAGAGGATCGCGCCTCGGAATAAGTAACGACTCGCATGATGCGCCCTTAGTTGTACAAATAATTGTTCAAGTTTAACAGGGGTTGACGGGCCGTTGAACGTGGCCGGGTTTGGGCATTGGGCTGCTGCTGCTGTGGGGGCCGACTGGAAAGGCAAGCTCTCGCCCCTTCTTTACGTGTTTGCTGTTCTGCTGACGTTTGTTGCCTCGTGGGCGGCGCAGCTTGTGTTTGTATTTGTGGCGTTGCTTTGGCTGGTCCCAGATCGCCGGATTGAGCGTGAGCTTAAACATGACGCATAACCCAACGCTCCAGCGGGCCGCTTTCGGTGGTATCGCATGCAAGGGCAGCCGGTTTTGCGATGCAGGAGAAATAAGGCCTAATGCACGTTGGGCAGTTCGTTAACGCAAGCAAAGGAGAGCGCACATGAAAAAGTATGGAGCCGAGTTCTTTGGCACGTTCTGGCTTGTTCTGGGGGGCTGTGGCAGTGCCGTGATTGCCGCTGCGTTTCCCGATGTGGGCATTGGCCTGCTGGGGGTTTCCCTCGCCTTTGGGTTGACTGTGCTGACCATGGCTTTCGCTATTGGCCACATATCCGGTTGTCACCTGAACCCGGCCGTGTCGGTGGGGCTTTGGGCTGGCGGCCGGTTTCCCGCCAAGGAGTTGCTGCCGTACATCATTTCGCAGGTGCTGGGGGCTGTTGTTGCGGGCGGTGTGCTGTACCTCATTGCCAGTGGCAAAGCGGGGTTTGAGGTTTCCGCCGGGTTCGCTTCTAACGGTTACGGCGCGCATTCACCCGGCGGGTACAGCCTGCTTGCAGCGCTGATAACCGAAGTGGTCATGACGATGATGTTTCTGCTCGTCATTCTGGGGGCAACAGACAAACGGGCGCCGCAGGGGCTCGCCCCCATAGCCATTGGTTTGTGCCTGACCCTCATCCATTTGATATCTATTCCGGTCACCAACACTTCTGTGAACCCGGCTCGCAGCACCGGGGTGGCGGTGTTTGTGGGTGACTGGGCGGTTTCCCAGCTTTGGCTGTTCTGGGTGGCACCCATAGTGGGGGCCTTGTTGGGGGCAGTTGCCTACCGCTGCATTGGCCGCGATGAGCAATAGCAAAGAATCGAGTGCTCCAAATCTTTGCCTTGTGCATTGCCCTGGCCTGCGTTGAAACGCTGCATGGCATTGCCCGCACGGTGCTGGTGGTGCCCCGGTTGGGCAAGGAACGGGCGGTCAAGGCCAGCGCAGTGACCGGCTCGCTGCTGGCGCTGGCGGTTTGCTACTGGTGTGTGCCTGGCCTGGGGTTGAGCCAGCTGTACCAGCAGTTTCTGCTGGGTGTGGGGCTGGCTGCCTTCATGGCCTCGTTCGACGTGGCCATGGGCATGTTTTTACTGCGCAAGCCCTGGCGCAAGGTGGTGCTGGACTTTGACCCACGAACGGGTAACTGGCTGCTGTTCGGGCTGGCTGCCTTGGTGTTTTTGCCCGCGTTGGCCGTTGCCTTGCACCGCTGGCAGGGGTGAGCGTTTCGTTCACAATGGGCGCATCAAAATCGAAGGAGACGATGCGCATGAACGCAGCAGAACAATTGCTCAGAAAAGTATTTCGCTACGGCGAGCCGCCCGGCGACGTGTTTGCCACCGCAGGGGCTACCTTGGACCCGGCCACGTACATCCACCCCAATGCTTGCTTCAGCCTGTTTGGCCCTTCGGGCAAGAAAGAGCTGCTGGAAGGGCGCGACGCCTTTTTGGCGTTTGTGGGCCATTGTGCGGCGGCGCTGGCTGACCGCTCGGACGAAATCATGGCCATTACCGGCATAGACGAAGAGTGTGCTTTGGTGCATGCCCGCGCCTGGCGCAAGAGCAAGGCCTCTGGCGCCGAGTTGCGTTACGAATGGGCCATGCTGTACCGAGTAGAGAACGGCCTTATCACCTACGGCGCCGACATGCTGGATGCCGACGCCCAGGCCTTCTGGGGTCGTGTATTGAACGGCTGATGGCGCGGCTTTAGCCTGCGTTGGAAACCACCATGCGGCTGGCCGAGCGGGCAATGACTCGTTCCGCCTCGCCAACAATGCGCTCCACCACCTCGGCCACGGTAGGCAGGTCGTTCACCAGCGCCACGGCCAGGCCCACGGGGAAGGCGCCATCTTCCACATCGCCACGGGCGGAGGCTTCAATCCAGCGTTCGGCGCCAATCATGGGGAACAGGGCAGCGTAGTCTTCGGTGCCCTGTTTTTCCAGTTCCAGTACCTGGTCCACCAGCGTGTTGGCCAGCACGCGGGAGGTGTCGCGCACGCTGCGGCCAATGACACGCGTGTCGCGCACCGTGGCGGCCAGCATGCGCGCCTTGATGGTCGGGTGCAGGGGCGATTCTTGCGTGAGCATGAAGCGGGTGCCCATGACGGCGCCTTCTGCGCCCAGCGCCATCACGGCGGCCAGGCCACGCCCGTCGGCCACGCCGCCGGAAGACAGGATGGGCAGGCTGATCTGGTCCGCCGCAGCGGGAATGAGCACCAGGCCCGGAATGTCGTCTTCGCCGGGGTGGCCGCCGCACTCAAAACCGTGGATGCTCACCGCATCGGCCCCCAGTTCCTGCGCCTTGAGGGCGAAACGGATGGACGAGGGGCACTTGTGCACGACTTTGATGCCCGCTTTTTTGAACAGGGCGATGTACTTGGCCGGGTTGCTGCCCGCCGTTTCCACCGCTTTCACGCCCATTTCGACGATGACGCGGGCGAAGGCGTCGTAGTCGCGCCCGGCAATGTTGG
>CAYQTH010000062.1:3645-9673 GCA_964420415.1 uncultured Macromonas sp.
CCCATTTCGACGATGACGCGGGCGAAGGCGTCGTAGTCGCGCCCGGCAATGTTGGGCAGCACCGTGAGGTTGACGCCAAAGGGCTGCTTGGTGAGGGCGAAGGTGCGTTCGATTTCTTGGCGCAAATCTTCTGCGTGAACGTGGGTGTGGGCGGACAGAAACCCCATGCAGCCTGCATTGGCCACGGCGGCGGTGAGTTCGGCGCGGGCAATGCCGCGCATGCCGCCTTGCACCAGCGGGTGCTTGACGCCAAAGAGTTCGGTGATGCGGGTTTTCAACATGGTTGGGTTCCTGGGGTGAGGGGAAAAGTTCACAGTTGGCGCATCATGGCCCGCCTGGTTAGCATTTGCCAATATGGATATCATTCTTAAATAGATTGATTCGAAATTGGAATCACCATGGATTTGCAGGATGTGCGCCATTTCGTGGCCGTGGCTGAAGAGCTGCACTTTCGCCGCGCGGCCCAGCGGCTGGGCACCAGCCAGCCCTTGCTTTCCCGCGCCGTGCAGCGGCTGGAGGCCGACCTGGGTGCGCGGTTGATAGACCGTGACAACCGCAACGTGTCGCTCACCCCCGCAGGCGCGGCGCTGCTGGAAGATGGCAAGCGCTTGCTGGCCCAGCACGACGCCGTGACGCGGCACATACAGGGCATTGCCAACAACGAACAAGGGCGCTTGCGCATAGGCTTTGTGCCCTGGAGCGTGATGCGCACCCTGCCGCGTGCGCTGATGGAGTTCCGGCAGCGCTGGCCCGGTGTGGAGGTGCGGGTGGACGAGCAGATGAGCCGTTCGCAGGTGGAGGCGCTGAAGGACGGCACCCTGGACCTAGGCGTGTTGAACCGCTACCTGGTGGACACCGCTGGTCTGGAAACCGCCACCGTGGAAACCACCCGTTTGGTGGCGGCGGTGCCATCTGCCTGGCCGCTGGCCCGGCGCCGCCAGGTGAAGCTGAAGGAGCTGGCCGGGTTCACCCTCATTCTGTTTCCCCAGCACTGGGTGCCGGACTACTACGGCGCTTTCGAAGTGGCCTGCCGCCGCGCAGGGTTCACGCCCAAAATTGGCCAGTACGTGGGGCAGCCTTACACCATGTTCAACCTGGTGGCCAACGGCTTTGGCATTGGGCTGGTGCAGGATTCGGCCCGCCACTTCAAGGTGGAAGGCGTGACACTCGTGCCCATTGCCGACCTGGATGCGCAGTTCTGGTCCGAAATTGCCCTGGCCTGGGTGCCCGCCCGCTTAACCCCGCCCCTGAAGGCTTTTATCGACACCATGCTCCGGGTGGCTTGAGGCGCGGTTTGACACCCGCCGCAGCACCCACTGCACCGCGTCGTCCACATAGGTGAACAGCACGGGAATGACGAGCAGGCTGAGGAAGGTGGAGGTGATGAGCCCGCCAATGACGACGATGGCCATGGGGGAGCGGAAGCTGGGGTCCACGCCCAGGCCAAAGGCAATGGGCAGCATGCCCGCGCCCATGGCGATGGTGGTCATGACGATGGGGCGCGCGCGCTTGCCCGCGGCGTCCAGCAGGGCGTCCCAGCGGTCCATGCCCCATTCGCGCCGCGCCATGATGATGTAGTCCACCAGCAAAATGGAGTTTTTGGTGGCAATGCCCATGAGCATGATGAGCCCGATCATGGACGGCATGGAAATGGCCGTGTGGGTGATGAACAAGGCCAGGAAGGCACCCGGAATGGACAGCACCAGCGCCGCCAGAATGGTCACGGGCTGGATGAAGTCCTTGAACAGCAGCACCAGCACGATGTAGATGCACAGCACCCCCGTGCCCATGGCCAGCAGGAAGCCGCCAAACAGTTCGGCCATGGCTTCGGCGTCGCCCACGGTGGTTTGCTTCACGCCCGGCGGCAACTTTTGCAGGCTGGGCAGGGCCAGGGCCATGCGTTCCACATCGCCCAGCGGTAGGCCGTTGAGTTCGATTTCGAAGTTCACGTTGCGCAGGCGGTCGTAACGGTCGATTTCGGCCGGGCCGCTGGCCAGGGTCAGGCTGGCCACGTTGGACAAGGGCACCGGCCCTTTGCTGCCGGGCACGGGCAGGCGCGACAGCAGGTCCAGGTCTTGCCGGGCGTCGTCGGGCAGGCGCACCACCACCGGAATTTGCCGTTCCGACAGGTTGAGCTTGGCCAGCGCCTGGCTGTAGTCCCCGGCGGTGGCCACGCGCAGGGTGTCGGCAATGGCGGCTGTGGTCACACCCAGGTCGGCGGCGCGGGCAGGGTCGGGGCGCACCACCAGTTCTGGGCGCACCAGGCTGGCGGTGGAGGTGACGGCGCCTATGCCGGGCAGCGTGCGCAGTTCTTTTTCCACCACAGCGGCGTGGGTGAGCAGGGCTTGGCCGTCTTCGCCCGCCAGCACCAGAATGTATTTTTCGCTGGACCCGCCCAGCCCCACCGCCACGCGCACGCCCGGCAGGTCTTGCAGGGCTTGGCGCAACTGCTTTTCCACCGCCTGCTTGGACAGGCCAGGGCGTTCCCCACGGGGGGTGAGGTTGATGCTGAGCCCCGCTTTGCGGACTTCGCCCATGCTTTGGGGCATGAAGGGGTCGGAGCCCGTGGCACCACCGCCGATGGAGGTGTAAACGCTTTTGACGTGCGGGTTGCGTTGCAGCAGGGCGCGGGCCTGTTCGGCGGCGGCGTAGGTCTGGCGGAACGTGCTGCCGGGCGGCAGCGTGAGGTTGACCTGGGTTTGCGACAGGTCGTCGGGCGGAATGAAGCCCGTGGGCAGCAGCGGCACCAGGGCGAACGAACCCACAAAGAACACCAGTGCGGCCAGCGCGGTTTGCCAGCGGTGGCGCAGGCACCAGGCGGCCCAGCGCAGGTACACGCCAATCCAGCGCGGCTGCGGCGGGTTGTGCGTCACAGGTTTGAGGATGTAGGCCGCCATCATGGGGGTGAGCACGCGCGCCACCACCAGCGAGAACAGCACAGCAATGGCCGCCGTCCAGCCAAAGTTCACGAACACCTTGCCCGGAATGCCGCCCATGAAGGCGGTGGGCAGGAACACGGCCACCAGCGTGAAGGTGGTGGCAATGACGGCCAGGCCGATTTCGTCTGCCGCTTCCATGGCCGCTTCGTAAGGCGTTTTGCCTTGGGCCAGGTGTCGCGTGATGTTTTCGATTTCGACGATGGCGTCGTCCACCAGAATGCCCACCACCAGCGACAGGGACAGCAGCGTCACCACGTTGATGGAAAACCCCATCCAGTGCATGGCGATGAAGGTGGGGATGACCGACAGCGGCATGGCCGTGGCCGCCACCAGCGTGGCACGCCAGTCGCGCAGGAAGAACCAGACCACGATCACGGCCAGGATGGCGCCTTCGTACAGCAGGTACATGGAGCCGTGGTAGTTGTCGATGATGGGGGTGACAAAGTTGAAGGCTTCGGTGACGGTGACGCCCGGATGGGCGGCTTGCAGTGTGTGCAGGGCTTGGGTCACGCCTTCGGCCACTTCCACTTCGCCAGCGCCACGCGAGCGCACCACCTCGAACCCCACCACGGGCTGGCCGTCGAGCAGGGCGGCGCTGCGTTGCTCCGCCACCGTGTCGCGCACGGTGGCCACCTGGTCCAGGCGGATGCGGCGGCCGTCGCTCAGCGCCACTTCCATGGCGCCCAGTTCCTCGGCGCTTTGCACCGTGGCGATGGTGCGCACGGACTGTTCGGCGCCGCCGACGTCGATGCGGCCGCCCGAGGCCTCCTGCTGCACCCGGCGCAACTGGCGCGACACGTCGGCCGCCGTGGCGTTGAGGGCCAGCAGCCGCGCGGGGTCCAGTTCCACCCGCACTTCACGGGTGGCGCCGCCCACGCGGTTGACCGCACCCACGCCCGGTACGGCCAGCAAGGCCTTGATGACCTGGTTGTCCACGAACCAGGACAGGGCCTCGTCGTCCATTTGCGGCGAAGCCACGGCGTAGGTCAACATGGGCGTGCCTGCCAGGTTGACTTTGCTGATGACCGGGTCGAGCAGGTCGGCGGGCAGGTCGGAGCGGATGCGCGACACGGCGTCACGCACGTCGTCTACCGCTTCCTGGGTGGGCTTTTCCAGGCGGAATTCGACCGTGATGGTGGCAGTGCCGTCCTGCACCTTGGTGTAGATGTGCTTGAGTCCGGTGGTGGTGGCGACCGAGTTCTCGATCTTGCGCGCCACTTCGGTTTCCAACTGGGCAGGCGATGCGCCCGGCAGGCTGGCGGTGACCGTGACCATGGGCAGGTCCAGGTCGGGGAAGTTCTGCAGCTTCATCTTGCTGAAGCCTGCCAGGCCGAGCAAGGTGAGCATGACGAACAGCAGTACCCCAGGAATGGGGTTGCGTATGGACCAGGCGGAAACGTTCATGGCTTGGCGGGCGTTGCGGGGGGCTGGGCCACCACGCGCACGGTGTCACCGTCGGCCAGGAAGGCGCTGCCGGAAGCTACGACCTGGTCGGTGGCAGAAAGACCGGCAGTGATTTCGACCTGGTCCTGGGTGCGGCGGCCGGTGCTGACTTTCACGGAACTCACTTTGCTGCCTGCCTCAATGCGCATCACGTAGGCAAAGCCTTCGCGCAGCAGCACCGCCGACTGGGGCAGCACCAGCGCACGGGAGTTGCCGGCGGAAAATTCCCCGCGCGCAAACATGCCTGCCTTGGCCGCACCGGCGCGGGTGCCAGCCTGTGGCGGCAGGTCCACGTACACCAGCCCGTTGCGGGTTTGCGTGTCCACCGTGGGGGCGATCATGCGCACCTTGCCTGTGAGTGCCGTGCCGCCGTTGGGGGTGAGCGTGGCGGCCATGCCGGGTTGCAGCCGGGCCAGTTCGTGGGCGGCCACTTCGGCGCGCCACTCCAGGCGGCCCTGGCGGATCAGGCGGAACAGCTCCTGCCCGGCGGGCACCACGGCGCCCACGGTGGCGCTGCGGGCAGAGATGACGCCGTCGTCCGGGGCGGTGACCGTGGTTTGGCGCAGGCGGGCTTCTTTTGAACGCAGCACGGCCTTGAGCGCCTCGACGCGGGCGGCGGCGGTGCTTTCCAAGGTTTCTTGTTCGGTGACTTTTTGCGGGCTGATGAAACCTTGGGCGTACAAGTCCTTGGCGCGGAGCAGATTGGCGTGCGCTTCTGCCAGCCTGGCTTGTGCTTCGGCCAGGTTGGCGCGGCTTTCGGCCAGCTCGGCCTGCACGGTTTCAGCGGCAAACACGGCCAGCGGCTGGCCCTTGCGCACCACGTCGCCCACGTTCACCCGCACCTGGGCCAGGCGCAGGCCGTTGGTTTCGGTGCCCACGCTGGCTTCCTGCCAGGCGGCGATGTTGCCGTTGGCGCTGACGCGCACGGGCATGTCCACTTCGCGGGGCGAGACTGCTGTGACCGTCAACGCGGCTTTGGCGGCTGCGGGAGGCTGCGCATCGGCCGCGCGAGCGGCGGGCAGCGCCAGCGCGAGGCAGAGAACAGGAAGGCTGCAGCGCAAGCTGAAGCCGGGCGTGGAATAAGGGGGCACGGCAGTGTTCCAAATTGCTGAATATGCGACGGCCATTCTAGCGAGGCGGCTGCGTAAAATCGCACCATGTCTGCAGATACACCCTCCATCAACCTGACCAATCACTTTCTCATCGCCATGCCCAGCTTGAAGGATGAGTTGTTTGGCAAAAGCGTGGTGTACCTGTGTGAGCACAACGCGCAGGGAGCGCTGGGGCTGGTCATCAACAAACCCAGCGGGCTGTCGGTGGCCGACCTGTTCGAAAAAGTGGATTTGCCCCTGCAGCGCGACGACCTGCGCCAGGCCCCCGTGTTCCAGGGCGGCCCGCTGCAAACCGAGCGCGGTTTTGTGCTGCACGAGGCCATGGGCGCTGCCCAGACCGTGGGCACAGACGAAACACCGCCCGCCGTGGCCGAAGCGCTGCGCCAGGCCGCCGGGCTGGCGCGTGAGGCCACTGAAACACCGGGGCACACCGCAGCAGAAGGCGGCGAGGCCACAGGCGAGCCCGACAACCCCTCCAGCTATGCCTCGACCATGGTGATACCCGGTGGGCTGGAGATGACCACCTCGCGCGAT
>CAYQTH010000063.1:0-9667 GCA_964420415.1 uncultured Macromonas sp.
TGCTGCACCGCCACGCCGGCGTGGCCTGCATGGACCAGGACGTGTTCGTCAACGCCGTGGGCGGGGTGCGCATCGGCGAACCGGCGGCCGACTTGGCGGTGATGCTGGCCATCACCTCGTCCTTGCGCGGCAAGGCGCTGCCGCAAGGCTTTCTGGCGTTTGGCGAAGTGGGCTTGGCTGGCGAAGTGCGGCCGGCGCCGCGCGGCCAGGAACGCTTGAAGGAGGCCGCCAAGCTGGGCTTCAGCGTGGCGGTGGTGCCAAAAGCCAATCTGCCCAAGAAGAGCGATGCCGCCTTGGCCAAGGCACTGGAAGGCATGACCATACACCCCGTGGAGCGCATTGAAGACGCGCTGGCGGTGCTGCGCGACCTGCCCGCGTAACACCACCGTTCGGCGGCGTCAGGCCTCCTGCATGTCGGGCGCGCCGGTTTCGTCGCGGAATTCGTCGGCAATGGCACGGAAGCGCGCTTCCATCTGCAAAAAGGCCTCCACGATGCGCGGATCGAAATGCGCGCCGGAACTGTCACGGATGATCTGCAACGCCTTTTCGTGGCTGAACGGCGGTTTGTAGACACGGCGCGAAATCAACGCATCGTAGACGTCGGCTACCGCCATCAACCGGCCCGACAGCGGTATGTCATCGCCCGCCAGCCCTTCCGGGTAGCCATTGCCGTCCCAACGTTCGTGGTGGGCGTAGGCAATCTCGCGGGCGTAGCGCAGAAAGGAGCTTTCCTGGTCCGCCAGTCCGGCCTCGGCCGCCAGAATGGCGTCACGGCCATAGCGGGCGTGGTTTTTCATGATTTCCATTTCGGCCGTGGTCAGCCGGTCGGGCTTGAGCAGCACACCGTCCGGTATGCCCACCTTGCCGATGTCGTGCAGCGGCGCCGACTTGTAAAGCAGTTCAATGGTGGTGTCGGTCAAGGCGTCGGCAAAATCGGGGTGCGAGCGCAGGTGCTCGGCCAGCGCCTTGACGTAATGCTGCGTGCGGCGGATATGGTTGCCCGTTTCGTTGTCGCGCGTTTCCGCCAGCGTGGCCATGGCGAGGATGGTCACGTCCTGCGTGGTCTGCAAGTCCTGGGTGCGCTCACGCACCAGCCGCTCCAGATGCAGGTTCTGGTCGGCCAACTCACGCCGGGCGCGCGCCAGCGCCAGTTGGGTACGCACGCGCGAACGCACAATGGGCGGAGAAATGGGCTTGGTGATGTAGTCCACCGCGCCAATCTCGAACCCACGGGTTTCGTCCTGCTCGTCCCCCATGGCCGTGACAAAAATGACCGGTATGTGGCTGGTCGCAGAATCGGCCTTGATGCGGCGGCAGACTTCCAGCCCATCCATGTCGGGCATCATCACGTCCAGCAGGATGAGGTCGGGCTTATGGGCCGCCGCCACCCGTGCCAAGGCCTGTTCACCGTTGCGCGCCGCCACCAGGCGGTAGGTGGTTTTCAACGACTCCATCAGCACATTGATGTTGAAGGGCTCGTCGTCAACGATGAGGATGGTTTCCTGTGTGGTGCTCATGGTCTCAGGCAGAACGCGGTGCGTCCAGCTCGTTCTTGATGTTTTGTAACAGACTGTAAGCGCGGTCGAAGTCGAAATCGTTGACCAGGCGTTCCAGGTCGGTTACTTCTTTGTGCAAGTGCCCGGACGCCAGCAGCCCGCGCAACTGGGCCACACCGTCTAGAGATTGCAGGTCGCCGTCGCGCACACTGGGCAGCAACTGTTCCACCAGGGGCCGAGCCTCCGCAGGGACGGCCTGCGCCGCACCCGCCACCACCGGCGCGGCAACACGCAACGGCAAGGCTCGCAGGCTGTTGAGCACGGTGTCCAACTGTGTGTAAAGGCTGTTGAGCACCTGGTCGTCGCAACGGCGGAACTGCCGCAGTTGCAACTCCACTTCCCCGGCGTCCGCAGCCAGGTCAAACGCGCCTATGGCTCCGGCCACGCCCTTGCAGGCATGGGCCAGTTGCAGCAACTCCTCGGGGTCGCGCCGCGCCGCTTGCCGCAACCGTTGCGGCAGGTCTTCGTAATCCTGCAAGAAGCGCAGCAACAGGTCGCGGTAGAAGCCGGGGTCGTTGCCCAGATGGGCCATCGCGCTCGCCACGTCCAGCCCTGGCAACGTGTCGGGGAAAGCCAGTTCGCCATTGGCGGCACCTGTTACCGGATGGACCACTTCGATGGGACGCGGCCGCACCCATTTGACCAGCATGGCGTAGAGCTCATCGGGGTCCAGCGGTTTGGTCAGGTAGTCGTCCATGCCTGCGTCCAGGCAGCGCTCGCGGTCACCGGCCATGGCGTGTGCCGTCAGGGCCACAATCGGCAAATGCAGATGCGGGTGTTCCGCGCGGATGCGGCGGCTGGCGCTGTAGCCATCAAGCAGGGGCATCTGCACATCCATGAGCACCAGCTCGAAAGGCTGGGCAAGCACGGCAGCCACCGCTTCCTGGCCATTGGCGGCATGGGTCACTTCCACACCCAGACGCGCCAGCATTTCACTGGCAACGAGCCGGTTGACACCATTGTCTTCTGCCAGCAACACACGGGCGCCTTTCAATTGTTGCGAGGTCTCCCACGCGCGCCGGGCAGCCACAGGCGCCCGCGTCAACACTTCTTTGTTTCCAATGGCATTGAGCATGCCGTCAAGCAAAGTGGACGGCGACACCGGTTTTTGCAACACCACCAGTTGCCGCAAAGACACCTCGTCCAGCACCATGTCCTGTCCGTAGGCCGTGACCAGCAACACGGTCGGTTGATTGAGGATGGCGCGGTCCTGGCGCAAAGCGGCAAAGGTGGCCAGGCCGTCCAGCCCCGGCATGCGCCAGTCCAGCAGCACAAAAGCGTAAGGATCATCTGCATCATGGCGGCGCAATGCGTTCAGGCACGCTTCACCCGAATCCACCGCATCGGCCTGGATCCCCAGGCTGCGCAGCATTTCTTGCAGCACCTCCCGGGCGGTGGGGTTGTCATCCACCACCAACACGCGGCGCCCCACCAGGTCTTGTGCCGCCCAGACCGCGTCTTGCTTGCTGGCGTTGGACACGTCCAGCGTGACCGTGAAATAGAACACACTGCCACGCCCCAATTCACTTTCGACGCCGATGCTGCCGCCCATCAGTTCCACCAGGCGCTTGCAAATGGCCAACCCCAAGCCAGTCCCGCCATATTTGCGGGTGGTGGACGCATCGGCCTGCGAGAACGACGCGAACAATTTACCCTGCTGCTCGGTGCTGATGCCGATGCCCGTGTCGCGCACATAAAACCGCATGAGCAGGTGCAAACCGTGCTGTTGCAGCGCTTCGACCCCAATCACCACCTCGCCCTGCTCGGTGAATTTGACGGCATTGGACGCCAGGTTGGTGAGCACCTGCGTCAGCCGCATCGGGTCGCCGACGAGGCGCGCGGGCAAGCGACCCGATTCGGCGATCAACAGTTCCAAATCTTTCTGCGCCGCTGGCAGCGCCACGGCCGAGGTGACCTGATTCAAGATGTCATCCAGGTCAAATTCACGCCGGTCAAGGCTCAGGTGCCCCGCCTCGATCTTGGAAAAATCCAGGATATCGTTGATGACGCCCAGCAAACTCTTGGCCGATGAATGGATTTTGCTCAGGTAATTGCGCTGGCGGTCGTTCAGGTCCGTCTCCAGCGCCAGATGGCTCAGTCCGATCACGGCGTTCATGGGCGTGCGGATTTCATGGCTCATGTTGGCCAGGAATTCGCTCTTGGCGCGGCTGGCGGCCTCGGCGGCATCGCGCGATTCGCTGATCAGCCGCTCATTGGCTTTGCGTTCAGAAATGTCCTGGAACACCGCCACCTGGCCCACATATTGGCCATCCTTCATCTGTGGCACCGCCACCACCGCCACCGGGAAAGCCTGGCCGCTGCGGTGCATAAAGACCTGATCTTCTGAGCGGTAGGTTTGCCGCGCCCGCATGCTCAACAGAATGGGACACTGCTCGGCGTGCAGGTGCCCGCCTTCCGGCGTACGGTAGTGGGTGGTGTCATGAAAAGGCCGCTCCGCCAGCTCGGCCTGCGTCCAGCCCAGCAGCCGCTCGGCTTCCTGGTTCATGAAGATACAACGGCCCTGGGCGTCCAGCGCATAGACGCCTTCGCCCATGGAGTCCGTCACGCTTTGCAAGAACGCCTCGTTGGCTTTCAGCGTGGCTTCCAGCGCTTTTTGCTCGGTGATGTCCGTGCGAATGGCGATGTACCCCTCGGGCAAACCCGCCGCATCCAGCACGGGAACGATGGTGGCCGACACCCAGTACAACGTGCCACCTTTGGTACGGTTACACACCTCCCCGTGCCACACAAGACCCTCGGTAATGGTGGCCCACATGGCACGGAAGAACGCTGCCGGATGTTGCCCCGAATTCACAATGCTGTGGCTGCGTCCCAGCAGTTCTTCGCGCGCATAGCCGCTGATCTCGCAGAATTTGTCGTTGGCATAGGTGATGCGACCCTGTACATCGGTGACGCTGACGATGGCATGCTGGTCCAGTGCCGCCTTTTGCTGCAACAGCTCGTGCTGGGCCCGGTGGCGTTCACTCACCAGTTCGGACATGAGCACACTGAGCCGCTCCAAATTGCTGGACTCCGAACCGATTTCTTCCCTGCCTTGGGCGCGCAGCAACTCATTGGCCGTTGCACGCAGCGAGGCCACGATGCGTGTCTGCTGCCGTGTTTCTTCGCGCAAGCGCTCATTGGCCCCGGTCAGCTCGTCTGTGCTCAAGCGCAGGCTGCGGTCGAGCAGCTCGCGGTCACGGTCGAACTGTTCGTAAGTGCTGCCCACGCGCTCCAGCAACAGTTCAAAACCGTCGCACAGTTGCTGCACGACTGGCGGCAAGCCGCCAGCAAGACGGGCCTGCTGCAGGGCCTCGCTCCAGCGTTGCCCATCGGCGTCGTCCTGCACCCCCAGGGTGCGCCGCAACTGGCGAACCAACAATTTGTGCATCACCGTTCGCCCAGGTAAGTGACTGTCATGGTCTGATTGTGCAATTTGCAGTCGGTGGTGCTGGAGAGTGGGCTGATTTCGCCATACGAGTAAAACCCTGCCAAGGTGCATTGCCGCCCCAGCACATGGCCCACGGCCTCTACCTCTTCGTCCACCTCGTCCCCCATCACCAAACGGCGGCCCACACAGCTCACCAGCAAGGCCAGGCCATGGCTCAGGCCGGCAGGCAGGTGGGCACGCGTGCTGGTGGCAGCTTCTTCAGCACCGTCCACCAAATCGGCCGTGGACGCGTGCATCAACCGCAGGTAGCCATTGGGATCGATGTCGCCCGCCAGCATCAGGCTGCCACTGGCTTCATCCACCCCCAGAATGGTACGGATCAGCCCCGACACGGTGTGCTGCGCGTCCAGCATCTCAAACGGGAACAGCAAGCCTGACCCTGGCAGGGCTTTGGCATGGTCACCCAGATAGCGTTTGTAGACATTGAGGGCCGGCTCCCCATCCAACTCATAAAGGATGTTGCCCGCGCTGCGCGTGACTTGACGAGCAGGCCCAAACGGCACCCAACCACCGAAAGAACCGTGCCCCAGCACCAGATCGTCACCATACAAGCCCAGGCCGACCAAGCCATGCGGATCCACGCCGCGCGGACCAATGGTGAGGGTGCTTTTGAAAGCGCCATCGTCGCCCGCCAACCCCCCCGTGACCGGCACATGCGCACCGATCTGCGACACCAGCCCTTGAATCAGTGCGCTGCCGTTGACGTTCACCCCCTTGCCAAACAGCAGCACGGCGCGCAAATCAGGGGCAGCCAGAAAACGCCCCACCGCCTCCCCTGCCTCGAACGAATCGTCCATGCCCAGAATGGTCGTTTCGGCCAGATTGAGACGCACCCGACTGTCGAAACGCACCGCCGTGAGCACACAGGTTTTCTCAGACACGCCCTGTTGACTGATTTCGCCTGCCGTGGAACAACCCACCCAATGCGCTGCGGGGCAAGCCGCCTGCAAACGGTCAAAGTAACCAGGCTGACCCAGCCAAGCCACACTGCCAAACACCAACACCAGCTGCGGGTCCAGCAGGGCCAAGGACGCCAGCGCAGCGCGGTCTGGCAGCGCTGATAGCAGCACGATTTGCACAGTTCTCATGATCTGCTCCTCTGGGCATGGGGCCTGGCTCGGCGTCTCCCTACAGGCTGCGCCCGATGGCGTCGCCTCAGCCACCAAGCGTACACACATTTCCATCACTTATCAATATCAATTAGATTATTTACAACAGGCAATCAACATCAGCCCGCCGCACACATAGCCCGCCACAGACCACCGACGGCTAAACTTTGCACTTTGCTGCCTACCCGGCGTTGCGTGCAACGGTGTGGTTGTGGCCCCTGTGGCATTTTTTTAGAGACCCCCCATAGTGTTTGCACTGTTTGATGAAGCCGGTAAGTTCCTGACCGGCCGCGTGATGTCCGAGGCTGAAAGCTCACTGCAGGTGGAGCTGGAGTCGGGCAAGCGCATCAAGGTCAAGGCCGCCAACGTGCTGCTGAAGTTCGACAAACCCGCTCCTTCGGCGCTGATGGCGGGCGCTTTGGCCTTGTCCGAACAGATCGAACTGGACCTGGCCTGGGAATTCGCCCCCGAAGAAGAATTCGGCTTTGCCGACCTGGCCACCGACTATTTCCAGGACCCGGCGACGCTGGAACAGCAAGTGGCCGCCCTGCTGCGCCTGAGCGAGGCGCCGCACTACTTCCGCCGTGCGGGCAAGGGCCGTTACAAAAAGGCGGCGTCGGAAGTGCTGCAACAGGCGCTGGCGGCCATCGAAAAGAAAAAGCAGGTGCAGGCGCAAATAGATACCTGGACCGCCGAACTGGCCGCAGGCAACTGCCCGGAACCGATCCGCCAGCAACTCTACAAAATCCTGTTCAAGCCGGACAAAAACGCCGCCGAGTACAAGGCTGTGGTGCACGCCGCGCGCGAAACCCACCTGGCCCCGCTGGCCTTGCTGCAAAAGGCCGGCGCCATCCGCAACGCCTACCAGTTCCACTGGCAGCGCTTTTTGTTCGAGCACTTCCCCAAAGGCACCGGCTTCCCGGCCTTGCAGGCCGCCCCGGTGGCCGATGAACTGCCGCTGGCCAGCGTGCAGGCCTTCTCGGTGGACGATTCCAGCACCACCGAAATCGACGACGCGTTGAGCGTCCAGGGCCTGGGCACGGGCAGCGTCACGGTTGGCATCCACATCGCCGCGCCGGGGCTGGCCATTGCACCCGACAGCGCCATCGACCAGGTGGCCCGCACGCGCCTGAGCACGGTCTACATGCCGGGCCACAAGATCACCATGCTGCCCGACAGCGTGGTGCAGACCTACACCCTGGAAGCCGGTGGCCCGCGCCCGGCGTTGTCGCTCTACCTCACGTTCGACGAGGCCGAACTGAACCTGCAATCCAGCGAAACCAAGCTGGAGCTGGTGCCGATCGCGCACAACCTGCGGCACGACCAGCTGGACCAGGCCATCACCGCCGACTGGCTGCAAGACCCTGCCGCCCCCACCGGCGCGCCGCTGGCTGACGAGTTCGTCGCCCTGCGCCCCGAATTGAGCCTGCTGTACCGGCTGGCCCTGGTCAGCAAGGCGCGGCGCGAGGTGGTGCGCGGCAAACCGGAAACCTTCACCCGTCCGGACTACACCTTCAAGCTTGAAGGCGTGCAGGGCGATGAGCCGCACGGCGACGAAACCGTGCTCATCGGCACCCGCTCGCGCGGCGCGCCGCTGGATTTGATGGTGGCCGAGGCCATGATCCTGGCCAACAGCACCTGGGGCCAGTTGCTGGCCGACAGCGGCGTACCCGGCATCTACCGCAGCCAACTCAGCCTGGCGCCCGGCATGAAGGTGCGCATGGGCGCCAAGGCACTGCCCCACGCGGGCATAGGCGTCAAGTGCTACGCCTGGAGCACCTCGCCGCTGCGCCGCTACACCGACCTGGTCAACCAGTGGCAGATCATTGCCTGCGTGCGCCACGGCAAAACCGCCGCCCTGGGCGCGCCCTTCAAACCGAAGGACACGGCGCTGTTCGCCGTCATCAGTGCGTTCGACGCCGCCTACACCGCCTACAACCAGTTCCAGAACGGCATGGAGCGTTACTGGACGCTGCACTACCTGCTACAGCACGGCATCACGGAACTCACCGCCAGCGTCATCAAAGACGGGCTGGTGCGGGCCGACGAGCTGCCGCTGGTGCTCAACGTGCTGGGGGCCGACAGCCTGCCGCGCGGGGCCCAGGTGCGCGTGAAACTGGGCGCGGTGGACGACATTTCGCTGGACGTGAGCGGCACCGTCATCGAACGCCTGGACCAGACGGCCCCGGCCGTGCTGGAAGACGAAGGCGACGACGAAGAGGACCTGAGCACCGGCCTGGCGATTGCGGTGGACCTGGACGCCGAGGATGCCGGTCCAGCGACGGCCAGCAACGGCGACAGCCCGGCCTCCAGCGCGGGATAATCCCCCACCGTGAAGCTGTTCGCCAAACTGTCCACCCTGCAGATCGCGCTGGCCGTGTCGCTGGTTCTGCACGCGGCTTTGCTGACGGTGCGCTTTGTGGCACCGCAGCAGTTCAACCGCGTGTTCCAGGACACGCCGCTGGAGGTGGTGCTGGTCAACAGCCGCAGCGAGGAAAAACCCGACAAGGCCCTGGCCGTTGCACAGGCCCAACTGGCCGGCGGCGGCGATGCCGAACGCAAACGTGCCACTTCGCCTCTGCCTCCTTCAGCGCATGCCCGGCTGGGCGATGCCCTGGAAGATGAAGAACGCCGCATCGAGTCGATGAAAGAGCAACAGAACCGCCTGCTGGCCCAGATCCGCAAGAAACTGGCCAGCCTGCCGGTGCCCGACCCGCAAGCCCAGCGCAGCCCAGAAGACGAAACCCGTGAACAAAAACGCCAGGCGTTGGTGAAAATCCTGGCCGAGATCGAAAAACGCATCAACGAAGAGAACGCCCGCCCGCGCAAGCGTTACATCAGTCCGTCCACGCGCGAAGAGGTCTACGCCATTTACTACGATGCGCTGCGCCGCAAGATCGAGGAGCGTGGCACCGCCCACTTCCCCATGCAAGGTGGGCGCAAACTGTACGGTGAGCTGACCATGATCATCACCGTCAACCACAACGGCAAAGTGCTCGACACCGAGGTGGTGCAGTCATCCGGACAGGCCATGCTGGACCGTCAGGCACAGGCCATTGTGCGCGGTCTGTCGTTTGGCGGTTTCAATGCCGACATGCGCCGCCGTGCCGACCAGATCGTGGTGGTGTCGCGCTTTCGCTTCACACGCGACGAAACCCTGCAAACCCAGATTTCCACCCAATGAAAGCAACTGTCCTGCGACCGCTGGGACGCTGGCTGCTGTGGTTGACACTCGCCAGTGTGGCGCTGGAGGTGGCGTTCATTGGCCGCATTGCCCTGATGGCGGTGGTGGCCCCGCAAAGCACCGCTTTCCAGCGTTCCGAAGCCTGGCGCCTGGCCACCGGGGGCAACTTCAAGTGGCGCCAGCAATGGGTCGGCTACGACCAGATTTCGCCCAACCTCAAGCGCGCGGTGATCGCGTCTGAAGACGGCAGCTTCACGGAACACGACGGCGTGGACTGGGACGCGCTGGAAAGCGCTTGGGAAAAAAATGAGAAGCGCGCCCAGCAGGCCGAAAAACGCGCTGCCCGAGCCAAAGACCCGAGCAAGGT
>CAYQTH010000064.1:0-9662 GCA_964420415.1 uncultured Macromonas sp.
GGAACCAGCGTGCCACATACGGCGTACCCACCGAAAACGAACCGCCCGCCAGCCCGACAAACAGCCCGATCACCAGAAAGTGCCAGAACTCCGTGGCATAGCTCATCAGCCAGATCGCAGGTATGGTGGCCACCATCAACAGCGCCAGCACAATGCGCCCGCCATAGCGGTCGGTCCAGATGCCCAGCGGCACCCGCACCAGCGAACCGGTCAGCACCGGCATGGCGGTAAGCAAACCGAACTCGGTGGCATTGAGGTTCAGCATCTTCTTGATCGGGATGCCGATAACGCCAAACATCATCCAGACCATGAAGCAGGCAGTGAAGGCCAGCGTGCTGACGATCAGCACCAACCAGGCCTGCCGCTTGTGTTGTATTTCACTTGCCATTCCCGCCCCCGTTAACACCATTGGTTACAGGGTCAACTGTGCGGCGCTACCCAGATTTTGGGTATCCTCCTTTCAGCCATCTTTGGGGCGGTTGTGGGCCGTATAGCTCTGCCCGGATAGCTCCAAAGCAGTAGTTACTTACCCTGATCCGCATGCATACCCAATCCTTACCCGGCTTCAGCAGTCCCTCGGCCTCGACCGAAGCCCCCCTGGAAATGCTGGCTGCCTGCCACGGCCGGGTGGAAAGGCAATGCCAGACCCTGGAGCGCCTGTGCGCGCACCTGCCGCAGCACGGCTGCGACCAAGCCGCTCGCGAGGCGGCACAGGCGGTAATGCGTTACTTCGACACCGCCGCGCAAGACCACCACGCCGACGAAGAAACCGACCTGTTCCCCGCCCTGCTGGCCTGCAGCCAGGACGCCCAGCTGCATACCTTGACGGAACGGTTACGCGCCGAACACCGGCAACTGGAAGCCGCCTGGCAAGACCTGAAACTGCGGTTGCAGGCCATTGCCCAGGGCACGTCCAGCCAGCTCACCCCGGCGGAGGTGGACCACTTTGTGGCCGCCTACCGGCGGCACATCGAACTGGAAGACACGCAACTGCTGCCCGCAGCCACCCGCGTTTTGGGCGATGAAGCCCTGCGCCACGTTGGCCAGGCCATGCGTGAACGGCGTGGCATCGCTGCCATCGACTGAGGCCCCTTGCGAATCAGCTCAATCCGCGTTCGCTGGCGTACACGGCGGCATGCACGCGGTTGTTCAGGTCCAGCTTGCGCAGGATGTGCTGCACATGGATCTTCACCGTGGTCTCGGCAATGCTCAGGTCACGGCCTATCACCTTGTTGCTGGCCCCACGCGCAATCCGCGTCAGGATTTCCCGTTCGCGGGGCGACAGGCTGTGGATGCGGTCATCTCCGTTGGCCGCCACCGGCATGGCAGGGGCGGCAGCCGGTGCCGCCACCGGGGGCTCGCGCAACAACCCCACCAGCTTGCCCATCATCTCGGGGCTCACCACGGCGTCCCCGTTCCACACCTTGAGGATCGAATCGCTCAAATCTTCCATGTTGATGGTCTTGAGCAAATAGCCCTCGGCTCCGGCACGCAACGCGGCTGCCAGGTCGGCCTCGTTTTCGCTCACGGTCAGCATCAGAATGCGCGCGCCCGGCACGGCTGCTTTCAAGTCCTGGATGGCTTCGATGCCGCGCACACCCGGCAGGTGGTTGTCCAGCAACACCACGTCCGGCTGCAGCTTGGTGGCGAGATGCAATGCCATACCGGCATCGCACGCCTCGCCTGCCACGGCAAAGCGCGCATCCTGGGCCAGCAAAGCCACCAAGCCGCGGCGGAACAGCTGGTGGTCATCCACAATCAACAGTTTGATAGACAAGCTCACGCGCTGGTTCTCCCTGAACACTCTTCACACCGCCAATTCCAGCTCCACCTGTGTGCCAGTGCCCGGCGCTGACACCACCCGCACCTCGGCCCCGATGCGCTGGGCGCGCTCGCGCATGATGTGCAAGCCCACATGGGTGTCGTCCACAGCCCTGCTGCGTGGCTGGAATCCGCAGCCATTGTCCCGCAAAACAAAGCGCCAGCGCGGCCCGCGCTCTACCGTCAGGTCCACCTCGCTGGCCTGGGCGTGCTTGCGCACGTTGGACAACGCTTCTTGCACCACGTGCAGCACCTGCAACTGCACATCGGGCGGCAGCGACAGGCCGTGCCCTTGCAGCGACAACTGGGTCTGGATACCGCTTTGGTGTTCGAATTTACGCAACGTGGTGCGCAGCGCCTGTTCGATGTCGTCGCTGTTGGTACGGGTGCGGAAGTGCACCAGCAGTTCGCGCACGTCGCCCATGCTTTCGCGCACACCGGTGTCCAGTTCGTTGACGATGTTGTTCAGTTCCTCGCGCTGCCCGCGTGCCAGGGCAGTGCGCAGCAAGCTGATCTGGATTCTCAAAAACGCCAGCGACTGCGCAATGGAGTCGTGCAGCTCCTGCGCCAGCAGGGTGCGCTCCTCGCTCACTGCGGCTTCGCGCTCCAGCGCCTCGGTGCGCAGGTTCTCAATCGCGTTCGCCAAGTGCCCCGCCAAGGCGTCGTACAAGGTTTTGTCGTTCTCTGCCAGCCGTGCGTCCTGGCGGTAGAACAGGTCCAGTTCGCCCAGCAGACGCTGCTGCGACCGTATAGGCACGCTCACCAGGGTAACGTAGCCCGCCTTTTCGCACAGGTGCAGGCCAGGCTGGCCAGGCAGGATGGGAATGACCTGGGTATGGGCCGTTTCGACCGGCTGACCACACGCGCCGCAACCCGCCGCAAGGCAATGCTCTTGTTCCTTGAATTCGTGCGGCAGACAATCGCTGCCCAGCAGCAGGTAGCGCTGCGTCGCTTCATCGGACCAGCGCACCGCTACCGCGTCGGCGCCGCTCAGGCGGCGCACCTTCTGGGCAAACCCTTGCGCCAGTTCTTCCAGGCTGCAGGGCTGCACCAGGAACGCGGTCACCTCGTACAAGGCCGCCAGCCGTTCGCTCTTGGCTTCCAACGCCCGCGTCTTGTCCTGCACCTTGGCCTCCAGCCCCTGGTACATCGACTGCAGGGTGGCCACCATGTGGTTGAACCCCACCGCCAAATCGCCAAACTCGTCGGGGGCATCGGCATCCACCCTGGCTGAAAAGTCGCCGCCCTCCACTTGCCGCAAGGCTTGGTGCAAACGTTGCAAAGGGTGGAGCACGAACAAGTAACCGACGTAGAGCGCCAGCACAGCGCCCGTCACCGCCAGGGCCATCATCGCCATCTGGAACAGGTTGAGCACGGCCGTCAGCCGCGCCATGGTGTTTTCTATGGCACTGACCAGCGCATCCACCTGCGAAACGAAAGCATCTACCCGGTGGGTCAGCACGGTGGTTTCAACCCGACCCGCGTCCTGCCACAGCGGCCGCAATGTCTGCCAAGCAGAAACCAATTGCCGATACCGTTCCTGGGTCTGTTCGTTCCAGGGCACAAACAGGGGGCGCTGCGGATCGCCGTCTCTCAGCACTGTCAGGCTCTGGTCGAACTCTTGCAACAGGCGTTCTACCTCCGCGCTGCTGCGCCCCCCCTGCACGGCACTGGCCAAGCGCCACGTCTGCATCCGCATGCGCCCGGCTTCGTTGACAGCGGCGGCTCCACCGTCGAGCTGCCGGGTGATCCACATCGTCAGGCCGATGGACAGCATAGCCAGCAACAGCATGCCAACGCCCAGCACCAGGAATTTGGTCGAAAGCTGGCCACGCCAGCGCAATGAAGTAGGCAAGTGGAATCGCTTCCGAAGAGGAACACGTCCCCATTCTGCGGTACCCGCCTGACGCTTGTCCAGTCACCCTGTGCGGGCTCGCTGCATTCACTCCCGCCCAGCCAAGGGCTCTGGCATAACCTGTGCCTCTAGCGCCGCTACATCGACCGTGTCTCGCTGTTCGGAACGCAGGTAGCGCTGCGCGAAATCATCCCAGGCTCCGTTGCGCAGGAAATAACAGAACAACTCGCCATCCAAATGCCCTTCCTTGCACATGCGGGCCATGATCTGCAGGCTCTCGGACAAAGGTTTGGGCGCCTTGTAGGGTCGGTCCACGGCGGTCAAGGCTTCAAACACATCAGCCAGGGCCATCACCCTGTCGGGAATACTCAGCGACGCGGCCGCCAGACGCCGGGGGTAGCCCGTGCCATCCAGCTTTTCGTGGTGCGTGGAGGCGATCTCGGGCACACGCCGCATGTGGCGCGGCCAGGGCAGTTTGTGCAACATCATGTAGGTTTGCACAATGTGTTCGTTGATTTTGAAGCGGTCTTCGGCGGTCAGTGTGCCGCGGCGCACGGCCAGGTTGTGCAATTCACCCATGTTCTGCTTGCAAAGCGGCAGCGCCATATCGAAACCATAGCGGTTGCGCGGGTCGTTTTTCAGCACCGGCGGTTTGCGCTCGTCCCAGGGCACCACGTGTGCCGGCCGGTCGGCCAACAAGGTTTCGGTCGCTGGCAGCGCGGGCGCCTGGGGCTGTGCACGCTGGAGACGCTGCAGTTCCTCCGCCCCCAACCCCAGGCGATCGTCAAAATGGCGCAACCAGGTCTGCTGTCCCACGGTCTGCAACCGTGCCAGGTCCACGTCGGCCATGGATTCACTACCCACGTTGCAGCGTGCCACGAAGGCAAAGTCGTCCTGCAAACGTTGATGGCACGCCGTCAGTTCGGCCTTCGCTGTCGCGGCGGGCACACCCGCCGCCTGTTGCTCCAGGCAATGGATCTGGGCATCGCGCCACAGCACCTCGAAACGCATGCGCACTTCATGGATGCGGTTGTAAATCAGTTCCAGCTTGGTCGCCTTGTCCACAATGTGCTCGGGGCTGGTCACCTTGCCACAGTCGTGCAGCCAGGCACCCATGTGAAACTCGTAACGCTCGTCCTCGCTCAAGCGGAAGCTTGCATAGGGTCCACGCGTTTCCTCTTGCAAACGGTCCACCATCTGCGTGGCCAGTTCAGGCACCCGTTCGCAATGGCCACCGGTGTAAGGGCTCTTGGCGTCAATGGCATCGGCCATCAGGCGGATCACCGCATCCAGCAACTGCTTCTGTCCTTCGATCAACTGGCGCGTTTCAATCGACACGGCCAACATACCCGACAGGCGCTGCGCGAACTCCAGGAAAGAAGCATTGCGGAAAGCGTCTTCCCCGTTGTGCACCAGCACCAGCAAGCCTTGCAACTCCCCGGTGCGCCCGCGCAACTCCAGCTGCAAGCGGTGGTTTTGGCCAGGCGTCTGTGCGTCTGCAGGCAATGGCCAGGGCACTTCTGGCTCGAAAACCGCCGCCGCTTGCCCCACAGCCACCGAGCGCACCATGGTCTGTCGCTCCTCATGCCACAGGTACACCACGGCGGAACTGCAGCGCGTGGCCCTCAGCAACTCTTGCAATACCGCAGCCAGCATGCGTTCGACATGGGGCTCGGTAGCCATGGTCTGGCTGAGACGCAAAAAGGTTTCGATGGTGTGCCCCATGCTGTCCAGCGCACCCGACAGGGTGTTCACCTCGCGCACCCAGCTGTTCGCATTGGCATCCTGCGAAAAGTCGAAACGCCCGATGCGCAAGGTGCGCAGTGACAGTCCGTCCAGGCTGCGACCGATGGTGGCCCCTGCCATCCAGCCCAGCGGCAGCAGCAACACCACCATACCCACGATCAAGCCGACCAACTGGTTCCGGCGTCGGCGCAATTCCCCCAGCACGTCGTCGCTGGGCTGCGCCAGGAGCAGGCGCAGCCCAGTGGCGCGCCAAACGTCGAACGGCAAGGCCACCCCGAGCCACTCCTGCCCCCCGGCCTGGTACAGCACCGCCTTGTCCCCGCTGTCGGCCAAGACCGCGGGCAATGCCGTCAGGCTGGGTTCCTGCAACTGGTCCAGTGCTTTGAATATGAATTGGCCGTTGTCCTGCTGCAGTACCCGTGCCATCTCCGGATAGGCCAGCACACGGTTTTGCGCGTCCACCAGGGCAATGCGGGTGTTGGGGGTCATGCGCAGCCGGTCCAGGCTGTTGGCCAGATCATCCAGCACCACGTCGATGCCTACAACGGCCCCGCCTGCGCGGCTTTTCTGGCTGAGGGTGATGCCGATCTGCCGCGTGGTAAAAAAACGTACGGCGTCGACAGCACCGAAGCTGCGGTATCGCGCGCACCCTGGTACCACGGTCGGGTGCGGGGGTCAAAACGGTAGTCGGCCTGCACACGCCGCGTCAACAATGCGCGGTTGGCGTTGAAATACAGGTATTCCCCACGTCGTTCACCTGTGGACGTGGTGGTCACGGTTTGCACCAGAAAGTTGGACATGGGCGGCGCCTGGAAAAACTGACGCATCTCGGGATGATCCAACGGCCTGACCATCAGAAAATCTCCGTTGTCGTAACCAACGTAGATGGAGGCGATCAGTTCATTGAATGCCAATTCCTCCGACAGCACATGCAACCGCTGCAAACGCACGTCCAGCTCAGCGGCCGACGTGATCGGGTCGAACGTCAATTGCCTCAGGGTGGCTTCGGCGGGCTCCAGCATCCGTCGCGCCCGCTCCGACACCAGCAACCCTGCGTCACTGGCGGTGCGTGTTGCGGTAACCACGGCTTCTCTTTGCGCGCCATAGAAGCCCAGCACCAGAATCACCATCGACAGCAGCAGCATGGACAACACCACCACGGACGCGATGGTCAGCCGGATCGGCCAGCCACTCTGCTTGCCCAATTCGCCTTGTAGCGGATTTGCCATGACGCTCCCTGGTGATGACGGTTTACAGTGCGTCTGCTACCCGACTTTCATTTCACTGCTCGCTTTCTAACACAGCATGACCGAATCGCTTGTAAGGCAGATTCAACACCGCCCAGCGCGGGTATGCTTTGCTTACGAACAATTCCCTGTGCTCAGAATGGTTCATTCAGCACGATGGGCTCCTGCAAGGATGAAGTCCACCACGGCGGTCACATCAGGCAGCGGCTGGCTGGACCTGGGTGAATCGCCGCGCATAGGCGTCAACACCAAGATCGAGTAGAACGCTTGGGCTGCCAACTTGGCCTGTTTAGCCCCGCTCTGCTCCAGCAAACCACTGACCATATCGACCGCCCGCACAAAACCATCTTGGTGCAATCGATCTGCCAGTTCGGGCAAGACGTGAGCGACCGAGAAAACAGCCCGATCAAGGGCTTGAGACTCCAGAGAAACGGCTTGAGCAACGAAGGCGTTTCCCAACCTCACCAAGCATTCACGCAAAGCCTTGCTCTCATTTCCCAAGCGTCTGACGGCTATCACATCAGCCAATGCAGCGCGTACCGGGGCGAAGCTGCGCTCGGTGTGATCGGTGACCACCGCCGCGAAAAGCTGCTCTTTGCTGGCAAAACGCTCATAGAGCGTTCGCTTCGATGTACGCGCCTGCCCCGCCACGGCATCCATGGTAGTAGCTTCAAAACCTCGCTGTACGAATACGCTACGGGCTGCATCCAGCAAGCGACGTTCAATCTGGTGTGCATCGGCGCGCGAAGGACGCCCACGCCGTCCCGGCGGCAACTTTTCTGGGCCTTGGACCATAGGCTTTTCCACGGCAGACGGTGATTGTGTAGAGGACATTTGGCAATCATGCCTTACTGCCCACACCAATAAAGGTACCGATTGGTACCTTTATGGTAGAGTTGCTGCTTGGAATTCCATGCCGTCCTGCATGGAACTGATCCACCCTGTTTCAGGAGACCACTCATGCACAACCCTTCCAAACTCGAATTGCCACCATCCGCGATGCCCCGCCGCACCTTCATGGGCGCCTTGGGTGCCGCCGCGGCCATGACCCTGCCGCTGACAGAAGCCCAGGCCGCCGACAAACTGGGCGCAACCAAGACCAATCCTGACGTGTCCAACTTGCCCTGGCCTGAGCGCGGCAGCTTTGGTGGCCAGATCATCGTGGGCCCCCACCGCTCCAGCGCTGCAGCCATGCTGAGCAAGGACAAAATCTTCGGCCTGCCCCGCGAAATGTCTTTCATTTACGGCGGCGTACGCGACGAGCAGGGCAACCTGATCGAGATCGTGCGCAACTTTCCCGACTGGGCGCTGCCCATGCCCACGCTCTTCGTGCAGGACAACAAGGGCAAGGACACCCTGCGCGCTGTGCCCGACGTGATGCAGGCCGCCGCCCAGACACATGACTATGAGTCATTGATGGTGAGCGAGAAAGCCGTCTTCCGCAGCAAGAGCAGCATGCAGGGCAATGCCTGTGAGGTGACCGTCAACGCCGATTGCAGCGAACTGACCTGGAAGGAAGACAAGCTGCTGGAGCTCAAGGGTCGGCTCATCGGCCCCGGCCTGCAATGGCATGCACCCGACCCGGCAGGCTCGGAGCTGTACGTTTCGCAGATCTACCACGTCAAGGGCCAGTACCAGGGCCGCAAGGTGCAGGGCATCATCGCCTTCGACCAGTCCTACCTGCCCGAAGGCATGCACATGTACAGCGGCCAGGATCCGCTGTTCCGCGACAAGCTGCACCACCGCTGCTGGTACACCTGGGGCACGGTGTACAAGGACGGCAGCTATGACTGCGGCCACTTCGTGCTGGGTACCGACCGCGTGGGCTTCGGCGTCTACACCAACGAGAAACAGCAGGTGACGATGGCCCAGGAGGTCAGCGGCGACATCACCATCGACCCCAAGGGCACCTGGCCTACCCGCATCACCGTCAACGCGGGCAAGGACCAGTGGGAGTTCCTGCCCGACCCGCGCGGCCGCATGCCCGACATGCTGGGTGGCGCAGCGCAGTCGTGGACGCCGCAGAACGAAGGTCGCTGGCGCAAGGTGGGCGACAAGCGCCAGCCCGAAGCCTGGTTTGCCTGGGGCGAGCTCGCGCCAGTGGGCCGCACTGATTACAAGCGCGTGTACCGTTCCTGAGAGGAAAGCAAGCTTTGAATCGATTCACCAGATCGATTCAAGGCCCGACCGTGGCATCACAAGAAGCCGATAGCGCCAGGAACTTCTCCGTTAGCACTCCATCAAAGAGAGTGCTAACATTCCAATACCCCACAAGGGAATGAGAGGACGACCATGACCGCATCCACCGCTACCTATGCCTTGGCTCAACCAGCGAATGGCTGGTCCAGCCGTTCGCTGGTGCTGCCCCCGCTGGGCAACCTGGACGCCTACATCAGCGCCGTCAACCGCCTGCCCATGCTCAGCGCCGACGAAGAACGCGACTGCGCCCGCCGCCTGCAACACGACAACGACCTGGACGCCGCCGGCAAGCTGGTGATGTCGCACCTGCGCCTGGTGGTGTCGGTGTCGCGCCAGTACCTGGGCTACGGCCTGCCGCACGGCGACCTGATCCAGGAAGGCAACGTGGGCCTGATGAAGGCCGTCAAGCGCTTCAACCCCGAACAGGGTGTGCGCCTGGTCAGCTACGCGTTGCACTGGATCAAGGCCGAAATCCACGAATACATCCTGAAGAACTGGCGCATGGTGAAGGTGGCGACCACCAAGGCCCAACGCAAGCTGTTCTTCAACCTGCGCAGCATGAAGCAGGGCTTCAAGGCCGACGCCGCCGACGACGCGACCCACCGCGACACGCTGACCGAGCACGAAATTGACGTGGTCGCGCGCGAACTGAACGTGAAGCGCGAGGAAGTGCTGGAAATGGAAACCCGCCTGTCGGGCGGCGACGTGGTGCTGGACCCGTCGCCCAGCGACGACGGCGAGGAAGCCTACGGCCCGATCGCTTACTTGGCTGACGCGCGCCACGAGCCCACCGC
>CAYQTH010000065.1:0-3074 GCA_964420415.1 uncultured Macromonas sp.
CCGATCATGGCCACCCAGCGGTCTGAACCCAGACGCGCCGGGTGGTCGTAACCGTTGACCAGCCCGGCTTCGGCATTGCTGGACACCACCCATTGCGGGATTACGTCCCACAATTCGAGCTGTTCTTCCACCCGCCGCTTGACGCCATCGCCCGCCACGATGCACCCCAGCACGTGCGTGGGCGCGCGCAGTTTGTGCCAGTCGCCTTCGGCCAGGGTTTCAATGTTTTCCAAAAACTGCACGCCGTGCGCCAGCACGCGCGCGCCAGGGCTGGGCTCTTCGTAGAGCGCCCATTTGAGCCGCGTGTTGCCCACATCCAAGACGAGGAGTGTCATGCCTTGACCTCAGTGAGTTGGGAGAGACGGAATCAATTCTGGCACCAGGGCAACCCACGGCGGCGCCAGCCGCCAAGGTGCCCGCGCTGGCCGTTGCCATCCAGATCGCCTTCAAAGCCTTCCAGGATGTTGTAGGCCTGCAGGCCCAGTTCGGTCGCGCGTTGCGCCGCGGCCACCGAACGCACGCCGCTGCGGCACAGCATCAGCACCTTCTGGCCATGGGCAGCAGCTGCCCGCACACCCGCATCGAAGCCGGGGTTCATGGCCATGCCGGGCCATTGCTTCCAGGGCACCGCAACGCCACCGGGAACAAAACCCACCCAGGCACGTTCGGCGTCGGTGCGCACATCGACCAGCACGGCCTCGCCGGACTGCATCCACTGCCAGGCCAAGGCTGGCGACACATTGCCCGCGTACCCTTGGGCAGGTTGCGGCGCATCAACAGAAACCGAAGATTCGCGGGAAATGGACATGCGTTGCCCCACTTGGCTGGCTGGTAAAAGAACGCGATTGTGCCCCGGAAAATGCCCCACGGTCAGGGCAAGGGCCAGACCACACCGTTGTCGTTGAGGATGGCGTCGAGCGGCACGTCGTGGGGTTCCGGTTCCAGGTCGGACAAAAAACCGTTGGTGAACCCCAGCCCCACCGTGAACGGGCGGGGGGTGAGCGCGGCGAGTGTGCGGTCGTAGAAACCGCCGCCGTAACCCAGGCGGTAGCCGCCCGGCCCGTACCCCACGCAGGGCACGAACAGCAGCGTGGGCTGGATGATTTCGGTGTCCTTGGGCTTGGGGATGCCGAAGGCGTCCTCTTCCATGGGGCAGCCGGGGTACCAGGTGTAGAAGGTCAGCGTCTTGTCCACCTTGTTGATGACCGGCAGGCCAATGCGCCGCCGATTGCGCGCGGCCACGGCGTCAGCCTCCAGCCCGGCTTCCTGCCAGCGGTACAGAGCGGGCAGCGGGTCGAATTCCCCTTTGATGGGCCAGTACGCGCCTATCACCTGGTCGGGCCGGTCCACCAGCCAGACGCGCATCACGCGCTGCAAGGCCTCGCTGCGGGCCAGCCGGTCCTCCAGGTGCAGGCGGTCGTTCACCAGCTGCTTGCGCCACAAAGCCTTGCGTTCGGCCTGCCCATGGGGCACAGCGGGGTCTTTGTTGTCCATAATGGCCTTATGAATCTGATGGTGACGTTTTTTCGCCCGCACTGGAAAGCCGGTGCAACTCTGATGTTAGCAGCGGCGGTGTGCATGCCCCCTGTTGCAGCGCAAACCAACGATTTGGCCGAGCGCGCTTTGCTGAACATGCGACAGGCGTTCCAGAAGAGTGACCGCGACCAGTTGCGCGCCCTGTTGCCTGTGGTGCAGGGCCACACCCTGGAGCCGCTGGCCGCCTACTGGGAACTGAAGGCACGGTTGGAAACCGCCAGCGCAGAAGAAATTCAGGCCTTCCTGCAACGCTACGCAGGCACCTACCACGAAGACCGGCTGCGCAACGATTGGCTGCTGCTGCTGGGCAAGGCACGGGACTGGCCTGCGTTCCGCCGCGAACTGGCACTGTACCGCATGAACGACGACCGCGAGGTGCAGTGTTATGCCCTGATGGCCGAACGCGAGCGCACACGTCCAGGCAGCGCTGCCGCCCGACAGCAGGCCGAACAGGTACGCACGCTGTGGTTGGCGCAGCGGCGGCCGGACGAAGGCTGCAACAGCGCAGCGGCACAGCTCATCACCACCCACGCCCTGCCCAGTGCTGTGGCCTGGCAACGCGCCCGCTGGGCGATGGAATTCAGCCAGCAAGGCGTGGCCACCCAGGCCGTGGGACTGCTGGACAGCGACTGGATCGCCACCGTCAACACCCTCTACGCCAACCCGGAACGCTACCTGAACCAGAAGTTCACGGCCTTGCGCAGCCACACCAAGGAATTCGTGACCCTGGCGCTGGTGCGGCTGGCCAGCACCGATGCCGACGCCGCGCAAACCCAGCTCAACAAATGGCGCTGGAAAGCCCAGCTCACCGCCGAGGAGCGCAGCTGGATCTGGGGGGTGATAGGCAAACGCCTGACACAGCGTTTGTCCGACGATGCCCTGGACGCCTTTGGCCACACCCGCGACACGTTCCTGAGCGACGAACACCTGGCCTGGAAAACCCGTGCTGCTTTGCGCGCAGGCGCCTGGGACACGGTATACACCAGCATCACCGCCATGAGCGACACTGTGCGCCAGCAACCGGTTTGGACCTACTGGCTCGCACGCGCACTGCTGGCGCGCCAGGGGCCAAGGGCCGCAGAGCAGGCCCACACTCTGTACCAGCGCATAGCAGGCACCACCGGTTTTTACGAGCAGCTGGCCCTGGAAGCCCTTGGGCAAACGGTCGACGGCCCGCCACCGCCTGCGGCCTTGACCTCAGAAGAAACCACCCAAGCCCAGCAAAACCCCGGACTGCAACGTGCCCTGCAAGCCATTGCCCTGGGCCTGCGTTCCGAAGGGGTGCGCGAATGGAACTACACCATCGCCCTGCACCACCCAGGCGGCATGACAGAACGTGAACTGCTCGCCGCAGCAAACCTGGCCTGCCAGCACGAGGTCTGGGACCGCTGCATCAACACCAGCGCCCGCACCAACACCGAAATCGACCAGGCCCAGCGCTACCCCATGCCGTTCCGCGATCTGGTGGTGCGGCGGGCCCAGGCCATCGGGCTCGACCCGGCCTATGTCTATGGGCTGATCCGGCAGGAAAGCCGTTT
>CAYQTH010000065.1:3084-7912 GCA_964420415.1 uncultured Macromonas sp.
GCCTCGCATGTGGGCGCGACGGGCCTGATGCAGGTGATGCCCGCCACCGCCCGCTGGACCGCCAAACGCATCGGCATGAAAGACTTTGACCCGGCACAGTTGGCCGACCAGGAAACCAATGTGACCATAGGCACCGCCTACCTGAAACTGGCGCTGGACGACTTTGAAGGCTCCATGCCCCTGGCCGCGGCCGGCTACAACGCTGGCCCCAATCGGCCACGCAACTGGCGCAACGGCCCCACGCTGGAAGGTGCCATATGGGTAGAGAACATTCCGTTCGAAGAAACACGCGATTACGTCAAGCACGTGCTGGCCAACACCACCAACTACGCAGCCATCTTGACTGGCCAACCGCAGCGGCTGAGCAGTCGGATCGGCACCATTGGACCCAAACCGGCCACTGCGCCCTCCTCCAACACCGACTTGCCCTGAACCACAAGGGAACCACACCATGAAACGCGTTCTGATTTTGGGAGGCAGCGGCTTCGTAGGCCGCCACCTGTGCGAACACTTGGCCCGCCTGGGCATGTTTGCCACCGTGCCCACCCGGCGTGCCAGCCACGCCACGGCAGTGCAAAGCCTGCCCACGGTGACCGTGGTGGAAACCAATATTCACAATGAAGCCAGCCTGCGCCAGTTGCTGCCCGGCCACGATGCCGTGGTGAACCTGGTGGCCATCCTGCACGGCAATGCACGCAGCTTCCAGCATGTGCATGTGGACTTGCCACGCACACTGGCCCGGGCCATGCAGGCCACCGGCGTACAGCGCTTGCTGCATGTGAGTGCACTCGGAGCAGGTACTCACGCCCGGTCGCACTACCAGCGCAGCAAAACCGAAGGCGAAACCGTGCTGCGCGAGGCTGGCCTGGCCCTGACGGTGCTGCGCCCGAGCGTGATTTTTGGCGCCGAGGACCAGTTCCTCAACCTGTTCGCGCGCTTGCAAACCCGCTTGCCGGTGGTACCTCTGGCCGGTGCCAGCACGCGTTTCCAGCCTGTATGGGTGAGTGATGTGGCCGAAGCCATTGTGCGTTGCCTGCAACAGCCCGGCACCGTGGACCAGACCTACGAATGCGCCGGGCCTGAAGTGTTTACGCTGGGTGAATTGGTGCAGTTGGCCGGGCGTCTGTCGGGCCACGCTCGCCCGGTGATTGGCCTGCCCCTGGCGGCAGGTTATTTCCAGGCTTTGCTGATGCAATGCCTGCCCGGCCCGCCACTGATGAGCACCGACAACGTGCATTCCATGGAAACGGACAACGTGGCCAGCGGCACCTGCCCAGGCCTGGCTGAGCTGGGCATTCGGCCCGCCACGCTCGAACCCACTGCCGCACGCTACCTGAACCCAGGGCGCAGCGACCCCCTGCTGGCCGTGCGCCAGCGCAACGCCCACCTTTGAAGCCCCTGCCAGTCATCCGTCTTTGCGCCAGCTGCGGGTTTGCGGCACACTAGTGGACCAACGACCCGAACAACTCCGCCATGCCTGCTGCCGCCAAAACCACCCAAACCTCTGCTGTCCCCGCCAGCGCCACCAACCCCACCCGCAGCGGGCACCAGCGCGACGTGGTCAACCGTCTGCGGCGCATTGAAGGCCAGGTGCGCGCCCTGGTGGACATGGTGGAAGGTGGCCGCCCCTGCGAAGACATTGCCCAGCAGATGTCCGCTGCGCGCAAAGCCATGGACAAGGCCTTCTACCGCATGATGGCCTGCTCGGTCATGGAAGCCGTGCACAGCGCCGACTCACTGGCCGAGATCGAACGCGCCACCAGCATCCTGGAAAAATACGCCTGACCCTGCCTGAGCTGCCAGTAGGCAGCCACAATAGCGCCATGCAAATCTACCTGGTGGGCGGGGCCGTGCGCGACGGCTTGCTAGGCCACTTCCACACCGCGCACCGCCTGCCCGACGGCACCCCGCACGCCGACCGCGACTGGGTAGTGGTGGGTACCACGCCCGAGGCCATGGTGGCGCAAGGCTACCTGCCGGTGGGGCGCGACTTCCCGGTGTTCCTGCACCCGGCCACGCGCGAGGAATACGCGCTGGCGCGCACCGAGCGCAAGACCGCACGCGGCTACCACGGCTTCGAGTTCCAGGCCCACCCGGACGTGACCATCGAAGAAGACCTGGCGCGGCGCGACCTGACCGTCAACGCCATGGCCATTCCGCTTGAAGCGCTGGACGCCGACGGCCGCTTCGACCCGCACAGCCCGGCGCTGGTGGACCCCTACGGCGGCCAGCGCGATTTGCTAGCCAAGGTGCTGCGCCACGTGACCGACGCCTTCCACGAAGACCCGGTGCGCATCCTGCGCATGGCGCGCTTTGCCGCACGCTGGCCCGACTTCCACGTGGCCGACGACACCCTGGCCCTGATGCGACACATGGTGGACAACGGCGAGGTCGACCACCTGGTGCCAGAACGGGTGTGGCAGGAACTGTCGCGTGGTTTGCAGGAACAGCGCCCGTCGCGCCTGCTGGAGGTGCTGCGCGCCTGCGGGGCACTGCACGTGCTGCTGCCTGAGGTGGACCGCCTGTGGGGCGTGCCGCAGCGTGCCGAATACCACCCGGAAATCGACACCGGTGTACACATGCAGATGGTGCTGGAGATGAGCGCGCGCCTGCAAACACCGCTGACAGTGCGCTTTGCCTGCCTGTGCCACGACCTGGGCAAAGGTACCACCCCGGCCGACGTGTTGCCGCGCCACATTGGGCACGAGGCGCGCAGCGTGAAACTGCTGCAGCGGGTGTGCGAGCACTGGCGCGTGCCACGCGACTGCCGCGAACTGGCCGAGGTGGTGGCGCGCGAGCACGGCCACATCCACCAGAGCCTGGGCCTGAGCGCCGCCGCCACCTTGCGCCTGCTGGAACGCTGCGACGCGATTCGTCGCCCGGAACGCTTTGCAGAAGTGCTACAGGCCTGCGAATGCGACGCCCGCGGCCGCCTGGGTTTTGAGGAAGCGCCCTACCCCCAGGCTGAGCGCCTGCGCCGTGCCCTGGCCGCCGTGCTGGCGGTGGAAACGGCACCGATCGCAGCCGCCACGGCGGCACGATGCCCCGACCCGCGCAAGACCGGGGAATGGATTGCCCAAGCCATCGGCCAGGCGCGCACGGAAGCCTTGCGTGCCGTGTGCCAGCCCAGCCAAACCAGCGGGGATGCCGACGAAGCGGACACTGGAGCGGGATGAGCGCTCAGCGTGGCTGCGCCAACGCAGACCGCGTCCAGCGCACGATGTCAGCCTGCCCCATGGCACCGGGCTGGCGCGCGATTTCGCGGCCCCGGTAAAACAGTGCCAGGGTCGGGATGCTGCGGATCTGCAACTGACCGGCCAGTTGCTGCGCTTCCTCGGTGTTGACCTTGGCCAACCGCACCTGCGGCTCCAGTTGCTGTGCTGCGGCCTCGAAAGCCGGCGCCATCATGCGGCACGGGCCACACCACGGTGCCCAGAAGTCCACCAGCACCGGCACGTCGCTGCGCGTGATGTGCTTGGCAAAGGCGGCTTCGTCCAGTGCCGCCGGGTGGCCGTTGAACAGCGGACGATGGCACTTGCCGCAATCCGGCGCGTGGCCCAAATGCTCCGCCGACACGCGGTTGGTGGTGTGACAGTGCGGGCAGACAATGTGCAGTGCGGAAGTGGTCATGGGTGGGCCTTATGAGGTGATAGCTTCAGCGCGATGCCCACCAGATGGTTGCTGGCCCCGGCTTTTCAAGATACCCCCACGGGCACCCGGTCGGGTCTGATCAAAGCGTATGCGTGCGGTCACCCTGGGCAAAGCCCAGGGGCAGCCAGCCATCGGCACTGGCCATGGGTGCCAGTGCCAGCACCTTGAACAGTTCGCCCATCTCGTGTTCATTCACCAGCTTGGCCAAGTGCACACGTTCAGGCAAAGGCGCGTCCTGCGCCAGGTCGAGCAGGCCGGCATTCAGCAGAAAACGCCCCTGGCTGGTGTAGCCCATCACCTGCAGGCCGGCGCCCTGCGCCGCCAGCGCCACACTGGTGAAGTTGACGTGGGCGGTGATGTCCTTCAGGCCGACGTCGCTCAGCGGGTCGTCGTCGCTGCGGTGGGCACGGTGGCAAATCAACGTGCCCATGTGGCGCTGCGGGTGGTAGTACTCGGCTTCGGGGAAACCGTAGTCGAAGAAGAAGGCTGCGCCGCGCCGCCAGCAGTCGGCCAGGGTGCGCATGAAGGCCTCGGCCTGCGGGTGGATTTCGGTCAGGTAGTCGTGCTCGCCCGGCACCTCGTGCGGCGGGCGCAAGTCAGTGGCGCGGTCTTGCCAGATGAAACGCTCGGCCTCCAGGGCCACACCGCGCTCGAACCACTGCCCCGCCACGCGCGCCAGCAGTTGCACCGGCATGGCGTCCAGCACCTCGTTGCCCAGCACCACGCCGTCCAGCGTGGCGGGCCAGGTGTCTTCCCACACCACCTGCCCAACAAAGGCGGCCAGGGTGGCGCGTTGGCGTGCGCGCAGCGTGCCAGACACTTCGACGATGTGGTAATGCACCCCGGCCAAGCCCTCGGCCTGCAACTGGATCAACACCTGCTGCGCCAGGGCGCCGGTGCCGGCGCCGAACTCCCACACGTCAGCGGTGCCGGTGGCCTGCAGCGCCTGCGCCACCTGTCGGCCCAGGGTGCGGCCGAACCAGGGCGACAGCTCGGGCGCGGTGACGAAATCGCTGCCGCTGCTGGGCATGGCGCCGAATTTGACGGTGTCGTTGGCGTAATAACCCAAACCGGGCGTGTACAGCGCCAGCGCCATGAAACGGTCGAACGGCAGCCAGCCGCCTGCGGCGTGAATGGCCTGGGCGATGTGCGAAAACAGGGGGGTCGGTAAAATTCC
>CAYQTH010000065.1:8012-9634 GCA_964420415.1 uncultured Macromonas sp.
CTGCGGCGTGAATGGCCTGGGCGATGTGCGAAAACAGGGGGGTCGGTAAAATTCCAGGGTTCGTGCTCACGCGGGGATTGTCCCCGAATTGCCCAGCCACCCTACGACCCCATGCCCGCTACCGGCACCACTGCACCTCACCCAGCCGCTGCCCGGCCTTCCGTGCTCGTCACCGGCGGCGGCGTGCGCCTGGGCGCGGCCATCGTCACGGCCTTCGCCCAGGCGGGCTGGCGCGTGCTGTGCCAGTACCGCCGCTCTGGCGCAGAAGCGCAGTCGCTGTGCGAGGGTTTGCGCGACCAGGGGCTGGACGCCACCGCGCTGGAAGGTGATCTGACGACCGAAGCCGGGCGACTGGCCTTGATGTCCAAGGCCCACCGACTGGCCGGGCCGCTGCACTGCCTGGTCAACAACGCCTCGGCCTTCGAACCCGACACCGGCGCCACCTTTGACCCCGCACTGGCCCACGCCCAACTGGAAGTCAACCTGGTGGCGCCGCTGTCACTGGCACGGGAACTGGCGGCACAGAACACCCAGACGCCCGCCGATGCGGCGCCGGCCTGCGTGCTGCACATCCTGGACCAGAAGGTGTTCAACCTGAACCCGGACTATTTCTCCTACACTGTCAGCAAACTGGCGCTGGAACGCGCCGTGGCCCTGCAGGCGCAAGCACTGGCGCCGCGCGTGCGCGTCTGCGGCGTGGCACCGGGCCTGATGTTCCCCAGCGGCCCGCAATCGCAGGCCAATTTCGACCGCGCCAGCCGCGTCAACCTGCTGCGCCGCCCGATCGACCCTGCCGAGGTGGCACGCACCTGCCTGTTCCTGGCCAACAACCCAGCCATCACCGGCTGCACGCTGGCGGTGGACAACGGCCAACACCTGGTGCCACTGGAACGCGATGTGATGTTCCTGACAGAGCCCTCCGCGATGCCGGCCCAACCCGGAAAAGGCGAACCCCAAGCATGATGGACGTGACCCCACCCGTGCACCTGTCCTTGATGGACGACTTGCGCCTGCACTGCCGCAAGCTGTTCCTGCGCCGCCACGAGGTGCAGGCCCACATTGGCGCGCACGACTTTGAAAAAGGTGTGACGCAGCGCCTGTGGATAGACGTGGACCTGTACGTGCCGCTGACCCAGTCCACCCCCAGCCTGGACCGCCTGCATGAAGTGGTGGATTACGACTTTGTGCGCGCCGAGGTGGCGCTGCGCCTGACCCAGGGCCATGTGGAACTGCAGGAAACCCTGTGCGACGACCTGGCGCGTCGCCTGCTGGCCCACCCCGGCGTGCGCGCCGTGCGCGTGGCCACCAGCAAGCCCGACGTTTACCCCGACTGCGAGGCCGTGGGCGTGGAGGTGTTCCACGTCAAGGACCTGGCCCCCGCCTTCGCCAGAGAAGCCCAGCCATGAGCCAAACCCTTCAGACCACAGCCCCGTCTGTCACCCCCAAGGCCGGCACCCAGATCCTGGCCCTGACCGGCCTGCGCTTCGACGCCAACCTGGGCATCCTGGACCACGAAAAACGCGGCCCGCAACCGATCCAGGTCGATGCCGAGCTGAACCAGGGCACACAGCCGCTGCTGCCGCACGACGACGACATCAGCCACGTGCTGGACTACCGCAAGG
>CAYQTH010000066.1:0-9615 GCA_964420415.1 uncultured Macromonas sp.
CCGTAGCGCGGTTCGATGTGGCTGTGCTCCTGCAGCGCCTGCACGGCGCGGTGCAGCAGGCTGGTGGCGCTGTGTTCGGCTTCGTCCAGCGCATTCAAGGCGGTTTGTGCGGCGTCGATCAGGCCCTGGGCGTGGGCCAGGCGGCCGTGCTGCAGGTTCAGTTCTTCCCATTCGCCGGGGTGGGGGCCGAGCTTGTCCAGTTCACCAATCTGCCATTGCAGGCGCTCGCGTTCCTGCTGCACGGTGGCCTGGCGTTCGCGGGCACTGTCCAGCGTGCGCTGGGCCTCGCGCCAGTGGCTCCACAAAACGCGCAGTTCGGTGGTGGACAGTTGCGCGTAGTCGTCCAGCAACTGGCGCACGGTGTCGGGGCGGGTCAGGCTTTGCCAAGCGTGCTGGCCGTGGATGTCCACCAGTTCGTCGGCCAGGGCTTTCAACTGCCCGGCGGTGGCGCTGCTGCCGTTGACCCAGGCGCGGCTGCGGCCCTGGGTGTCAATGCTGCGTTTGAGCAGCAGCGGTTCGCCTTCGTCGCAGGCAAAGCCGTTGTCGGCCAGCCACTGCTGCACGGCGGGGGGAGCGTCGAATTCGGCGCTGATCTCGCAACGCGGCGCACCCTCGCGCACCACGCCCGTGTCGGCGCGGGCACCCAGGGCAAACTGCAGCGCGTCAATCAAAATGGATTTGCCCGCGCCCGTTTCACCGGTCAACACGGTGAAACCGCTGTTCAGGTCCAGTTCCAGGCTGCGCACGATGACGAAATCGCGCAACTCCATGCGGCGCAGGGTCACGACACCACCCCTTCGTTCCAGTGCAGCTTTTTGCGCAGTGTGTCGAAGAAGCTCCAGCCCACTGGGTGCAACAAGCGCAGCGTGTGCGGCGAACGGCGCACCGTGATGCGGTCGCCGTGCAGCAGGCTGGTGAAGGTCTGCATGTCGAAGTTGGCGCTGGCGTCGCGGCCATTGACCACCTCCACCGCAATCTCGCCGCACGAGGGCAGCACGATGGGGCGGTTCGATAGTGTGTGCGGCGCAATGGGCGCCATGACCCAGCAGGCAATAGAGGGGTGCACCAGCGGCCCGCCCGCCGACAGCGAATAGGCTGTGGACCCCGTGGGGCTGGCAATGATGAGGCCGTCGGCGCGCTGGTTGGCCACGAAATGGCCGTCCACCTCCACGCGCAGTTCGATCATGCTGGGCGCACTGCCGCGGTTGACCACCACATCGTTCATGGCAATGGTTTCGAAGATGTAGCGACCGTCGCGCCACACCCCGGCTTGCATGAGGGTGCGGCGGTCTTCGTCGTACTGGCCGCGCAGGATGGGGAGCAGGTGTTTTTCAAAGTCGGCAAACGGAATGTCGGTGATGAACCCCAGGCGCCCTTGGTTGATGCCCACCACCGGCACGTTGTGGCGGGCCAGCTGGCGGCCAATGCCGAGCATGGTGCCGTCGCCCCCCATAACCAGGGCCAGGTCGCATTCAGCGCCAATGCCGTCTACATCGAGCGTGTGGTACTGGGTCAAACCGGTGTTCAGCGCGGTATCGCTTTCCAGTGCCACATCGCAGCCTTGGTTATGCAGAAAATGGGCGATGCGTTCCAGCGCGTCGCGCGAACCCACGGCGTGGTATTTGCCGACAATGGCAACGTGTTTGAACATGTTCAAATTACAGCACAGACTTTTTACAATGACCGCATGTTAGACGACCGCTCCAAACTCCTGCTCAAGACGTTGGTCGAACGCTACATTGCCGACGGCCAGCCTGTGGGGTCCCGCACCCTGTCACGGGCTGCCGGGCTGGAACTGTCGCCTGCCACCATACGCAATGTGATGAGCGACCTGGAGGAGCTGGGCCTCATTGTCAGCCCCCACACCTCGGCCGGTCGCATTCCCACGGCACGTGGGTACCGGCTGTTTGTGGACACCATGCTCACCGTGCGGCGCGGCGAAGTGGGGCCGCTGGAGCGCTTCCAGCCGGCCACGCTGGCTTCCGACCAACCGCGTCTGGTGCTCAACCAGGCGGCGCAGATGCTGTCCAACCTGTCGCAGTTTGTGGGGGTGGTCATGGCGCCCCGCCGTCCCACGGTGTTCCGGCACATCGAGTTTCTGAATTTGTCCGACCGCCGTGTGCTGGTCATTCTGGTGTCGCCCGACGGCGATGTGCAGAACCGCATCATGCACACGCAGGTGGAGTACACGCAGCAGCAATTGCAGGAAGCGGCCAACTTCCTGAATGCCAATTATTCGGGCCTGACCATTGAGCAGGTGCGCGACCGGCTGCAGACCGAAGTGGAAACCCTGCGCGGTGAAATTGCGTCCCTCATGGTCAAGGCCGTGGAAGTGGGCCAGCAAGCCATGGAGTCACAGGATGAGGTGCTGGTGGCCGGGGAGCGCAACCTGCTGTCTGTGAGCGAGTTCTCGCACGACATGGGGCACCTGCGCAAGATGTTCGACCTGTTCGAGCAAAAGGCCCAGCTGATGCGCTTGCTGGAAGTGTCCAACCAGGCCGAGGGCGTGCGCATTTACATTGGCGGCGACAGCCAGGTGGTGCCCTACGAAGAACTGTCGGTGGTGAGTGCCTCCTACGAGGTGGACGGCCAGGTAGTGGGCACGCTGGGGGTGATAGGACCGCAGCGCATGGCCTACGACCGCATGATCCAGATTGTGGATATCACTTCCAAGCTGGTCGGCAATGCGCTGAGCCACCACAAGTAAGCCGGGTGGGGAAGCTACAATCCCAAGCTTGGTTCAGGGCCTCTAGCTCATGCTTGGTTAGAGCAGCGGACTCATAATCCGTTGGTGCCGAGTTCGACTCTCGGGGGGCCCACCAGACAACAAAAAAGCCAGCGCGGTGCGCTGGCTTTTTTCTTTCACCCACCCGCCCAAGGGCGGGTGGGGTGGTCATGCAGCCGTTGCGGCTTTGTCCTTGTTGCCCACGTTGCGCAGCAGGAAGTGCGACAGGGCCGGGATCAGCAGCAGCGCGCCGAGCATGTTCCACAGGAACATGAACGTCAGCAAGATGCCCATGTCTGCCTGGAACTTGATGGGTGACCAAGCCCAGGTCACCACACCAGCAGCCATGGTCACGCCCACCAGAGCCACCACTTTACCGGTCAGCTCCAACGAACGCTTGTAGGCATAGCGCAAGCCGCCCCCTTGCCGCTGCACCGCCAGCTGAATCGACAGCAGGTACAGCGCGTAGTCCACACCCACACCCACACCCAGCGCGATCACCGGCAGCGTGGCTACCTTCACGCCGATGCCCATCATCACCATGATGGCTTCACACAGCAAAGAAGTGATGATCAAGGGGATCAGGGCCACGATCACGGCACGCCAGGAACGGAAGGTGATGTAGCACAGGACGATCACAGCCAGGTACAGCACGCCATGCATGATGTAGAACGAGCGCTCCACCACGATGTTGGTCACAGCCTCGATCCCTGCGGAACCTGCTGCGGGCAAAAACTGTACTTCATCGCGGTTGTTCTTGGCGGCGAATTCTTCAACCACCTTGAGTACCCCGGACAAGGTTTCTGCCTTGTGGTCGGCCAGGTAGGCGATCACAGGGAAGCCTTGGCAGTTGGCGCTCATGGTGTCCGGGTTGTCCTGGATCACCCGGTTGGTGGCAAAACCCAGCGTAGCTGGGTTGCGGGCGAAAGTGGCCCACTTGAAATAGCCTTCGCTGATGCCCATGACCGTGTTGCGGGACTGCTCGGCAAACGACGTGACTGCTTGAACGCCAGGGGCGTGCAACAATTCCCAGCCCAGGCGGTCGGCATCGACCAGCACCGGGTACAGGTCACACTTGCCTTCTTCAGTACGGACAATCACAGCAAACTGATCGCTCGACAAACCATAGTTGGCAGTGATGTAGGCGTTGTCTTTGTTGTAACGCGAGTCGGCACGCAATTCGGGTGCACCTTGGTCCAGGTCACCAATCTTCAGGCCGGGGCGCAAAGCGATGGCGAAAATGGTGACGACGATGGCCGCTGCGATGCCGATGATGGCCCAGCGTTTTTCGGTGAACGCTTCCAGGCCCTTCCAGACCCGGCCCATGAAAGACTTGCCGGTGCTTTCTTCCTGTTCGGCAATCAGCGAGCGCTTGGCGGCCACGGGGCTCACACCCACATAAGACAGGATGATGGGAATGAGGAACAGCTTGGTGAAGATCAAACCGCTGACGCCGATACTGGTCATGATGGCCAGGTCGCGGATCACCGGGATTTCAATGATGACCAACACCATGAAGCCCACCACGTTGCACAGCAGGGCGGTGAGGCCCGCCACGAACAAACGGCGGAAGGTGTAGCGGGCTGCCACGTACTTGTGTGTGCCCCGGCCCACGTCCTGCATGATGCCGTTCATTTTCTGGGCGCCATGCGACAAACCAATGGCGAACAGCAGGAAGGGCACCAGAATGGAGTAGGGGTCCAGCTCGTAATTCAGCAGTTGCATCAGACCCATAAGCCACATCACGCCCAGCACGGCGGTGATGGTCAGCACCACGGTGCTGCGCACGCAGCGTGTGTACATGTACACAAACAGTGCGGCAATCAGCACCGAGATGGCGAAGTAGGAAATGACGGTGGTCAGGCCGTCGATCAGGTCGCCCACCAGTTTGCCGAAGCCCACGATGTAGACCTGGATTTTGTCGCTGTTCTTGGAGCGGACTTTCTCTTCCAAGTACTGCGAAATGGCGCCGTACGAAATGGGTTTGCCGGTGTCGGCGTAGTTGTCCAGCAGAGGCACCACGATCATGGAGGATTTCTGGTCCTTGCTGATCAGACGGCCGGCGGCACTCGAGCGCGAGATATTGGCCTTGAAGTCTTCAATGGAGGCGGGCGAAGCGTCGTAATGTTCGGGCATGACGGAGCCGCCGACCAGACCTTCTTCGGTCACACCGGTCCAGCGCGTCAGCGGGGTCCAGAGTGACTTGATCCAGGGAGCATCAACGCCCGGCATCAGGTAGATGGCGTCGTTGATTTCCGCGAGCATCTGCAGGTACTCCGGGTCATAAATGTCGCCGGACTTGTTCTCCACCACCACACGCAACTGGTTGCCCAGACCGCGCAGGCTGCCCTGGTTGTCGAAGAAATTCTGGATGTACTCGTGCTTGTTGGGAATCATGCGCGAGAAATTCGCATTGACTTCCAACTGGGTGGATTTCCAGCCCAGGAAAAGGGAGACGAACGCGAAAATAACCAGAATGACGGCGCGGTTGTTGAAGATCAACCGTTCCAGCCAGTTGCCGGAATTTTTGTCAAACTGAGTGAGGTCCTGTACCACAGGGAATTGAACCTCGTCCGTATTGAATGATGCTGCCATGATTTAAGTGCCTGCTGACCGATACAAGTGCTGTGCTGGGACGTGGGGTTACGGTTTCAGAGCGCCGCCTTCAGATCGGCTCAAACCCCTGGGGCCTGCCAGAATCAGATCGCCGCCAGAGGTGGTCAAAGCGTCATAAACCGTGCCTTGGGTGCCTGCCAGTGCCAGCGGTTCAAACTGGTCCTTGCCCCAAAACGCCTTGCCTTGGTCGTTGAACAGTACGGCGCGGCCATCGGGCAGCATCAAGCCCTTGTTGAGGGAGCGTTGGGTGCCAACGTCCAGTTTTTGCCAGTTTTGTCCGGCATCCAGACTGCGGTACACGTTGCCACGCAAGCCGTAGGCGACGACGGTGTCACCCTGGCCCATGATGCCGAACCATGTGCCGGGGTATTCGGACTGCAAACGTTCGAATTTCTGGGTGGCTGGGTCGTATTTCAGCAACAGGCCCAACTCACCCGCCACAAACAGACCATTGCCGGTGTCCGAAAAGTCATGGATGGCATAGCCGTCGGGGTTGTCTGCGTGCTCCATCCGGGGGGTCCATGAGGCCCCGCCGTCGGTGGTGTGCAGTAGCAAGCCGAATTGACCGGCGGCCCAGCCCTCTTGAGCGTTTTTGAAGTGCAGGGACAGGAACGGCGGGGTCATGCCGTCTTGTTCGTACATGCGCACTTCGTTCAGCACTTGTTCCAGGCGCTCGGTCGTGGCGCCGGATGCCTGAAGTTCTTCGTAATGCTTGACCAGCATGGCAGGCAGTGTGCGGCCATCCAGCACCCGGCTCCACTGTTGGCCGCCATCGGTGCTGCGCAGGATCACGCCGTCGTGACCCACGATCACCCCCACATTGGGTGCAGGAAAACGCACGATGACCAGATCGCTGCTGACAGGCGAGGCCACCTGTTGCCAGGACTGGCCGTTGTCGGTGCTGCGCAGGATGTGGCCGCGCTGACCGATGCCCACCACCACATCGCCTTCAACGCGAGCCAGGGATAGCACTGGCGCCTTGGTGGCCAGTGAAGACATGCGCGCGGGCAGGTCCAAATTGTCAATAAACCCCGCAGTGGTTGCGGATTGGGAGGCGATGGCTGCTCCCACGAGGGCTGCCACAGCAACTGCGGCAAACGGAATCAGGCGACGTGCGTTCATAAGAGAAAAAATGACGAGTGGCCCCAGGGGGGCCACTCGGTTGATTAAACCCCAATCAACGTTGGGTCCGGCGTGCAAGACCTTCCGGGCTGTAGAAGCTGTTCACATCCACTTTGTCGGTCTCGAAGAAGATACCTTTGTAGTCCGCCGTCAGGGACGAATTGGACCAAGCACCCGTCTTCAGGTCCATGTAATAGGTGCCCGACTTGTAGATGATCTGCTTGTCGTAGGCCCAGGCAGACGGGTTGAAGGTGACCTTAGCCAGTTTGCCAGAATCGTCGTAGGCGTCGATCAAGGCCGTGACTGGGATGTCGTCCTCCAAGTAGAACATGCGCTTGGCGTACACGTGGCGCATACCCGCCTTGCGGGTGGCTTCCACGATGTTCACACGGCGCAGTTCAAAGCGCAACACATCCATCTTCGGGTGGCCCTTTTGCAAGACATCTTCGCCCTTGGCGTTGAAGTTCTTGTAGTTGTTGGACAGCATGAACATTTCCTTCTGCCCCACCAGCTTCCAGTCGAAGCGGTCCATCTTGCCCGAGAAAGCGTAGATTTCGTCGTACAGCATGGTGCCAGCCTGGGTGGCCACCGGGAAGTCGTAGGACGTGTTCGGTGCCAGACGGACGCGGCGCTGACCCGGCGAATAACTCCAGGTGCGGTCGTCTTCACGGCCTGTGCCAATGTATTTACGCTGCAGATTGCCTTCACCCACGAGCCGCGCAGGCGCGGTGTACAGGTTGTTGTTGGCGAAATACAGACCACCTTGGGCGTAGAACTGTTCTGCGGTCAGTTCGCGGTTGTAGTAGTCGTTGTTGTTGCGGTTGTTGACCTGGGAGGTCATCACCTTGTTGCCGTTGGCGTCCACGTACCAGCCTTGGCCGTAAGTCCAGGTGGAGGAACCCACGGGCGCCAGTTGGAAGTTCCAAACGGCCTGGGCGCCATCCTTCGCTTGCGGGAAAGGGAAGCCGCCGAAGCAACCGTCCACGCTGTTGCCAGCGTCAATGATCTTGCAGCGGCCAGCAGCGTTTTTCTGGGTGTTGTCGACAATCCAGTCCGGGTAGTTGGCCGAGCGGCGGGTCGGGTACACCTCCACCTTGAAGGTGTCGGGGTAGCGCTTGAACAGTTCTTGCAGACCGGGGGTCAGCTTGTCAGCGTACTGCTGCATGTTGGCTGCCGTCACGGTGAACAGGGGCTTGTCGCTGGCGTATGGGTCCACGTACTTGCCGCTGTCAGCCTTGAAGCCGGCGGGGAAGTTTTTGTTCGACAGGCCGCCGGTCCAGGCCGGGATGGAACCGTCTTTGTTACCGGCCTTCAGGGCGCCAGATGCCAGGCGGTCGCCCGATTGCTGGGCCAGGGCTACGCCGGCCACCGAAATGGCTGCGAGGGCCACAGCCATGGAATGCATGCGAAATTTCATGTTGAGAGTCCTAAGTCCAATGATCAGAATGCGGTGGCGTAGGTGAAGCTGATGTAGTCGCGGTCTTTGAAGTTGGCCAGACCACTAAACGACTTACTGGTGGCACCGGGGAGGAAGCCAGACTTACCACTGCGGGTGGTGTAAGCCAAGTCGAACTGATGTTTCTGAGAACCTGCGTAGTATTCCATCCGGCCGCCGAGGCGGAACAGGTAGGAACCTTCGGGCATGGTGCCTGCGCCCACGATGCCAGAGTTACCCTTCAAACCAAAAATAAAGGTAACGGGCATCGAGATGTCCACGCTGGGCAGAGCTTGTTGCCAGGTTGGGGTGAAGATGACGGCTGCGCTGGCGGCGTCACGGGTGCCGCAACCACGCAGAACTTCATATGAGCTACAGGTCGCTGCTGTTGCAGCGTGGGCGCTCAAATCACCGTTATAACGGTCTGCGTTTTTGGTGATTTTCTGGATACGGTTGTAATCCAGTTGAAGCACGATGGTAGCAGAATCATAGAAGTCAGTCTTGTTCAGGGTTTTGACACCACTGGCCAAGAAGTGCAGGGTTTCACCACGCGGGCCTTCCAAGGTCGGGTCGCTGTAACCTGGGGTAACGCCACTGATTAAGCCGGAGCGCATGGCCAGAGGCATGTTTTTGCGGTAGTTCAGTTCAATACCTGTGGCAAAGTCGGCTAACACGGTGTTGTAGGTTGCGCCGAACAGTTCTATGTCCTTGGCGTAAACGGCACGACCGACCAAGCCTGTGCTAGTTGCGGTGAGGTTGTTGCCCCAAGTTGGGTTCTTGTCACTGAACTTGCGGTACCAGAAGCTCAGGGCATCACCCCCGAGTGCCTGGGGTTGCAGCTTGATGCCTAGGGCGATGTCGCCCTTGTCGCCTTCAATCGGGGTGCCACGGCGGATTGCGGGTGCGCTGATGAACTGTGCGCCGTTCAAACCTGGGTCACCCACAGCACCAAAGGCACCACCTTCGACGATGGTGGAAGAGCGGAACTCCAGTGAGTAGTTACCGTACAGTGTGACGGCGTCGTTCACTTGCAAGGTTGCTCCAACCTGCGTCAGAGGAATGGCGGTTTCCTTGGCGTTGGCACCAGGGCTCAGATCGCTTTTCTGACCATCATTGGGGGCCATGCTGAACGAAACGCTACCGCCATTGCCCACCAGGTATTCACCGGGGAGGAAAGCAAAGCGACCAACTTTCAGGTTCAGCTGCGAACTGCCAATGTCCATGTTGCTCCACACGAAAGCGTCATTGAACTCGCCGCTGGGACCTTGGTAGTAACGCTTGACGTAGGGAGTGAATTCGTTGTTGGTGTAGTTGGCTGTAGCAGCAGAAGTAGAGACCGTGCGGTTGGGGAAATTGTGGTCGTACCAAGCGGTAGCGCTCAGACGCAAGCCCATGCGCTTTTGGTAAGTAACGTCCAGTTCGCTGTACAGATCAACGCGCGAGAGGGTCATATCACCACGACCGTAGGTCAGGTTGCCTTCATCCGTACCTGCGCTAACTAAGGCGGGATTGGTCTTTTCCATACGCCAGGCGGCGTTGTAACGGACGGTGTTGTCCCAGCGGACTTCCAGGTCGTCGTTACCTGTTTTGATTTCGAACGCATTTGCCGTTTGTGCAAAGGCGGCGAGGGTACCCACCACGCCCAATGCGATCGCCGTTTTTTTGAACCCTTGCGCTGCTGTGCGCAGGTGTTGCTGCTTTGCCTTCATCTTGTCTC
>CAYQTH010000067.1:0-9515 GCA_964420415.1 uncultured Macromonas sp.
CCGGTGGGGCCGGTCACCAGCACCAAGCCGCGCGGCTTGAGGGCGAGCTCGGCAAAAATCTTGGGGCAGTTCAGTTGTTCCAGCGTCAGGATTTTGCTGGGAATGGTGCGAAACACCGCCGCCGCGCCACGGTTCTGGTTAAAGGCATTGACACGGAAGCGCGCCAGGCCTTCAATCTCGAACGAGAAGTCCACCTCCAGGAATTCCTCGTAGTGCTTGCGCTGGGCGTCGTTCATGATGTCGTAAATCATGGCATGCACCTGCTTGTGGTCGAGCGGCTCCACATTGATGCGCCGCACGTCGCCGTGCACCCGTATCATGGGGGGCAGACCGGCGGAAAGGTGCAGGTCGGAAGCTTTGTTCTTGGTGCTGAAGGCCAGCAGTTGTGTGATATCCATCCCAATTCCCGTGAGGTGCGATTGGTTTCATTATGGCAATGATTTCCTCCAATCTCCAACAAGTGCGCACGCGCCTGCAGCAGGCGTGCGTTCAGGCGGGCCGCCCCGCGGAAAGCGTGCGCCTGCTGGCGGTGTCCAAGACGTTTGACGCCAACGCGGTGCTGGAGGCCGTGGCGGCCGGTCAGCGCGCCTTTGGCGAGAACTATGTGCAGGAAGGCGTGGAGAAAATCCACACCCTGCACGCCGCAGGCGTGACCGGGCTGGAATGGCACTGCATTGGCCCGCTGCAAAGCAACAAAACCCGCCCGGTGGCCGAGCATTTCGACTGGGTACACACGGTGGACCGGCTCAAGGTTGCGCAGCGCCTGAGCGAGCAGCGTCCGGCGCACCTGCCGCCGCTGCAGGTGTGCATTCAAATCAATGTGGATGGCGGGCCGAACAAATCGGGCGTGACGCCGCCCGAAGCGCTGGCCCTGGCGCGCGCCGTGGCGGCGCTGCCCCGCCTGCGCCTGCGCGGGCTGATGTGCATCCCCGAGCCCGCGCCGGACTTCGCTTCGGCCTGCCGGGTGTTTGGCCTGGCACGCGCCTTGTATGACTCCTTGCAGGCCGCCGGTCTGCCGCTGGACACCCTGTCCATGGGCATGAGCGACGACCTGGAAGCCGCCGTGGCCAGCGGCAGCACCCTGGTGCGGGTGGGCAGCGCCATCTTCGGGCGCCGCACTTACCCGCCGCCGGTTTAATTGCCTCGTGCGCCCCTGTGCGCGCACCTGCCATCGTTGTTCGCAGGAGGGTTCAGCACATGCCATCGCCTTCGTGGCCACAACGCCTGCCCAGCCCCTACCGGCCAGAACCTGCGGTGGCCGCGGCGGCCCTGGAACGCCTGCAGGACACGCTGGACTGGTCAACGGCCATGGCGCTGGCCACGCCCTGGGTGGAGGCCGTGCGGCGCCAGCCAGCCCCGTTCTGGCTCCTGGAAAGCCTGCTGCAGCAACACCCCCTGCACAGCCCCGAAGGCCAGGCCATGATGCGCCTGGCCGAGGCCTTGCTGCGCGTGCCCGACACCCCCACCGCCACGGCCTTGCTCGCCGACCTGTTGCAGCACATCGCCCCCGCTCCGGCCGCCGTCCCTGCGCCCGCTGGCAAGGGCTGGGCCCGGCTGGCACGGCGCGCGCTGCAACTGGTGCAGCAAACCCTGCCCCCGGCCCATGGCCCAACACCCGCAGCCTGGCAGCAACTGGGCGCGCACAGTCTGGTGCGGCTGGCCCGTCAGACCGTGCAGACCCTGGGCCACCAGTTTGTGCTGGGCCAGACCCTGCCGCAGGCGCTGCGCGAAGCGCACCGGCAACGCGAACACAGCGCGGGCCTGCGCTTCAGCTTCGACATGCTGGGCGAAGGCGCCCGCACGGCCGCCGCCGCGCAACACTACCTGGAACAGTACGAGGCCGCGCTGCTCGCACTGGCCGCGTCCCACGGCCCCGGCGCCTCCCCGCTCACGCAAGACGGCCTGTCCATCAAGCTCAGCGCCTTGCACCCGCGGTTCGAAGCGGCGCAACGCACACGGGTACTGGACGAACTGGTGCCCCGTGTCTGGCGGCTGTGCACCAGCGCCGCGCAGGCCCGCCTCAACCTCACCATTGATGCCGAAGAAAGCGACCGACTGGAGCTCACGCTAGAAGTGTTCGAGGCCCTGCTGGCACAGGTGGCTGCCGAGCACCCGCAATGGACCGGGTTCGGCCTGGCGCTGCAGGCCTACCAGACCCGCGCGCTGGACCTGGTGGACCACGTGATCGGCCTGGCGCGCCACCACGGCGCGCACCTGACCTGCCGGTTGGTCAAAGGTGCCTACTGGGACAGCGAAATCAAACGCGCGCAGGAGCTGGGTTTGCCGCACTACCCGGTGTTCACCCACAAGCACCACACCGACCTGAGCTACCTGGCCTGTGCCCAAGCCCTGCTGGCCGCCCCCGATGCCGTGACCCCGCAATTCGCCACCCACAACGCCGCCACCCTGGCCGCCGTGCTGGCGCTGGCCAACCCCCATGGCCGCACCCCCGCGCCCGCCTTCGAACTGCAGCGCCTGCACGGCATGGGCCAGGGCGTGTACCAGGCACTGCAGGCCAGTCTGGCTCCACCTGTGCGCGTGTACGCCCCGGTGGGCCCGCACCAGGATTTGCTCGCCTACCTGGTGCGCCGCCTGCTGGAAAACGGCGCCAACGCGTCCTTCGTGCACCAGCTGGCCAACCCGGACGTGGCCCTGGATGTGCTGCTCGCGTCGCCATTGCATGTCGCACCCGAACCGGGGCTGCCATTGCCCCCGGCGCTTTTCGGGTTGCGGCTCAACAGCCAGGGGCTGGACCTGAGCGTTCCCCAGGAGCAAACCGGGCTGGTGGCCACTCTGGCCAACACACCCCTGCCCCCCATACCAGACACACCTCCCGGCGCCCTGGCCCCGGCCTGGCAGCGCGCACATGCTGCCTGGCCGGGCTGGCGCGACCGGCCCGTGGCCGAACGCGCCCACATCTTGCGGCAAGCCGCCGACCAGATGCAGCACCAGCTCCCGCAACTGAGCGCCCTGCTGGTGCGTGAAGCGCGCAAAACCTGGGGCGACGCCGTGGCCGAAGTGCGCGAGGCCGTGGACTTTCTGCGCTACTACGCCAGCGAAGCCGAGGTTCTGCTGGTGCCGCGCACCCTGCCCGGCCCCACCGGCGAACACAGCACCTGGCGCTTGCGCGGCCGCGGTGTGTGGGTCTGCATCAGCCCCTGGAACTTCCCGCTGGCCATTTTCACGGGCCAGGTGGCGGCCGCCCTGGTCACCGGCAACACCGTGCTGGCCAAACCCGCCGAACAGACCCCCGCCGTGGCACAGGCCGCCGTGCGGCTGCTGCTCGCCGCCGGGGTGCCGCCGGACGTGCTGCAATGCCTGCCCGGCCCCGGCGAGACCGTGGGCGCGGTCCTGGTGCGCCTGCCTGGCGTGGCGGGCGTGGTGTTCACCGGCTCGACAGCGGTCGCCAAACAGATCCAACGCGCCCTGGCCGCGTCCGACGGCCCGATCGTGCCCCTCATCGCCGAAACTGGCGGCATCAATGCCATGCTGGTCGACGCCACCGCTTTGCCCGAGCAGGTGTGCGACGCCGTGCTGCACAGCGCCTTCGGCAGCGCCGGGCAACGCTGTTCGGCGCTGCGCCTGCTGTGTGTGCACGAAGCCGTGGCCGATGCATTCATCGGCTTGCTGTGCTGCGCCCTGCCAGAACTGCGCGTGGGCGACCCTGCCCGTTTCGACACCGACGTGGGCCCCTTGATCGACACCGAAGCGGCAGCCCGTGTGCAGGCGCAAATCCAAGCCCTGCGCCAGCGCGCCCGCCTGCTGTGGACCGACCACGGCACCCTGCCCCCGGACGCTGTGGCACCTCATCTGTTCGAACTGCGGCGCCTGGCCGATCTGCAGGAAGAAGTCTTCGGTCCCGTGCTGTGTGTGGTGCGCTGGGGCAGCGGGGAACTGCCGACCCCGGCGTCGGTGATCGAAGCCGTCAACGCACTGGGGTACGGCCTCACCCTGGGCCTGCAAACGCGCATAGACAGCCGCGCGCAAACCTGGGCGGCACAAGCCCAGGCTGGCAACGTGTACGTGAACCGGCACATCACGGGGGCGGTGGTGGGCTCGCAACCCTTTGGCGGGACGGGCCTGAGCGGCACCGGACCCCAGGCAGGCGGGCCACTGTACCTGCCGCGCTTTTGCCGCGAGCAAACGGTGTGCGTCAACACCGCTGCCGCCGGTGGCAATGCGGCTTTGCTGGCCGCGCCTCAGCCGGCGGGCAATGCGAAATAGAACGTGCTGCCTGCGTCCAGCACGCTGTCGGCCCAGATGCGCCCGCCATGGCGTTCCAGAATGCGGCGGCACAAGGCCAGCCCTATGCCCGTGCCTTCGAAATCGCGCGCGCGGTGCAGGCGCTGGAACACGCCGAACAGCTTGTCGGCCCGGCGCGGATCAAAACCCACCCCGTTGTCGCGCACCCAGAACACCGTTTCGTGGGCTTGCGCGCGCCAGCCCACCTCAATGGCCACCTGCTCACGCGGGCGGCTGTATTTGAGCGCGTTGGCCAGCAGGTTGTCCCAGACCTGGCTGAGCAGCAATCCGTCGCCCTGCACCTCGGGCAAATCGGCCGGGAGGGACCAGTTCACCGCATCGGCACTGCGCTGCAAAGCGGGGTCGTGCTGCACACGGTTGACGCTGGACTGCAGCAACGCCCCCATGGCCACGCTGCGCCGCGCCAGCGGTGCTCGGCCCAGGCGCGAAAACGCCAGCAACCCTTCGATGAGCTGCCCCATGTGTTCGGCCGCCTGCGCGATGGTGCCCACGTGCCTGAGTACGGTGCCGTCGGCGCCATCCCCCAGTTCCTCGCGCAGCATGGTCACGAAGCTGCTGATGTGGCGCAGCGGCGCGCGCAGGTCGTGCGACACCGAGGCCGAAAACGCCTCCAGATCCTGGTTGATTTCCTGCAGCTGCTGTGTGCGCTCGTGCACCCGGTCTTCGAGTTCCTGGTTGATCTGGCGCAGCAGGTCTTCCAGGCGTTTGACCTCGGTCATGTCACGCATCAGGCAGGAGTAGCCACGGGACTCGCCGCTGGCTTCGTCATACAGCGCGGTGAACACCGTCTGGGCCCAGAACCGGCTGCCGTCCGCGCGTTCGCGCCAGCCCGTGCTTTCGCATTGCCCCAGCAACGCCGCACGCTCCAGCGCCAAGGTGGTGCTCATTTCGTCTGCGGTGGTGTCGGTTGGGTCGAACCGCTGGGCGGGCTGGCCCAGCGCCTGCGCCGCCGGGTACCCCAGCAGCCGGTGGGCGCTCAAGGGCCAGTCGGTGACGCAGCCCTGCGCATCCAGGAAAAAAATGGCCGCGTCGCGCAAACCTTCTGTCATCAGGTGGAAACGGGTTTCACTGGCATCGAGCTGCTCGGCGTGCCGTTGCACCTCCTGTTGCAACTGGTGGTGGTGCTGGCTGGCCTGCTGCTGCGCCTGGTGTTGCGCAGTCAGGTCTTGCAAATGCACAAACACCCCTGCCACGCCATCCAGGTCGTGGTCTGGCTGCACGCTCACACGCAGCCAGCGCGGCCCGTGCTGCGCGTGCCTGAAAGCACCTTCGAAACAGTGCTCCATGCCACGCTTGGCCGCCGCCAGATAGGGCAGCAAGGCCTGTAGCAAGGCGTCATCCAACCATTCATGCAACGGTGCCCCCGGCACCGCTTCGGGCGCCACACCGGCACGCAGCCAGCCGCGCGCTTCACGGTTGAGCAGCAGGCATTGCCCCGTCAGGTCGAGGCATATCACGCCACCCGGCCACTGTTCCACCAACCGCGCCAGCCGAGCACCCAGCACAGGTTCGACCGCAGGCGGCGGCACGTCCAGCACAGGGTACAAAGTGGTAAAAAACGACTCTGGCAGGAAGTCGTCCGAGGGCGTCAGGCTCATGGCTGAACTTTACGCGATCTTGCACAGGTGCTGCGTGTCTTTGCTGACCAAGCTGTCCGCCCTTGGAGCATCAAAGATGCGTTCATCCACAGGGGTCAGCCCTCTTGAAAATGCAGCGCTCAGCCATTATTTTCCTGAAGCGGGGCCGTGACGGACACGGCCCTTGGCAGCGAAAACCGCACCACCGCATCAAGGAGCACAACATGAACAGTCTCATCACCCGTGGCAGTTTGTTCGACGACTTCTTCAAGGACATGGCGCCCGGCTTCTATGTCAAACCGCTGCACGGCGACCCGTTGCCGCAAAGCATCAAGGTCGACGTGAAGGAAAACGGCAACGCCTACACCGTGCAGGCCGAAATCCCTGGCGTGGCCAAGGAGGACATCCACGTGACCGTGGACGGCAACGTGGTGACGCTGCGCGCCGAGGTGAAGCAGCAGGACGCGCAAACCAGCGACGAGAAACTGCTGCGCAGCGAGCGCTACTTCGGGTCTGTGGCCCGCAGTTTCCAGTTGCCGGTGGACATTGACAATGCCGCCGCGAAAGCCAAGTACGACAACGGCGTGCTGACGCTGACCCTGCCCAAAAAAACCGGCAACGGCAGCCAGCGCCTGAGTATCGAATAAGCGCTTACTTGAAAACCACGGTCTTGTGGCCGTTGAGCAGCACGCGGTGCTCGCTGTGCCATTTGACCGCGCGCGCCAGCACCTGGCTTTCGGTGTCGCGCCCGCTGGCAGTGAGATCGTCCACAGTCATGCTGTGGTCCACCCGCGCCACGTCCTGTTCGATGATCGGGCCTTCGTCCAGGTCGGCGGTGACGTAGTGCGCGGTGGCACCGATCAGCTTCACGCCCCGGTCGTGCGCCTGGTAGTAAGGCTTGGCGCCCTTGAAGCTGGGCAGGAAGCTGTGGTGGATATTGATGGCTTTGCCAGCCAGCTGACGGCACATGTCGTCCGACAGGATTTGCATGTAGCGCGCCAGAACCACCAGGTCGGCCCGTTCCTCGCGGATGATGTCCAGTTGCCGTGCTTCTACCTGAGTTTTGGTGCCTGCCGTGACGGGCAGGTGGTGGAACGGGATGTTGTAACTGGCGGCCAGCTGGTAGAAGTCGCGGTGGTTGCTGACGATGGCACGGATGTCCAGCCGCAGCAGGCCGCTCTTCCAGCGGAACAGCAGGTCATTCAGGCAATGGCCCTGCTGGCTGACAAACAGGACCGTGCGCATCGGCTCGTTCAGGGGGTGCAGGCCCCACTGCATCTGGTGCGCCTCTTCGGCAAAGGCTTGCACGCGTTGGCGCAGCACGCTGGCAGGCACTGCAGTACAAACGAACTGCACCCGCATGAAAAACAGGCCGGTGTCGTGGTCGTTGTACTGGGCGGCTTCCTCAATATTGCCGCCCAGTTCCAGCAGAAAACCGGAAACGGCATGCACGATGCCGGGCTTGTCCTGGCAGGACAGGGTCAAAACGTAAGTCGCGTTCATGGTGTGTCAATTGTCGCCGCACCTTGTGACACGCAAACCGCATGCCGTTCAGGTGCAACCAGGCTTCAGCATAGCGCACGGCTAAACCCTCAATCATCAAAATCGAATTTCATTCTTCATAGTCAAAAACTAAAATCAAAACCTCCCAGCACAGAAATCGCTAAGATCGTTCACAAGCGCCTTCGGGAGCTGTTGCGATTGCCACACCACAAGGACACCACCATGGCCAAGAAACCTGCCGCCCCCGCCCAATCCCTGAAAATGGACATCGGCATCAGTGACAAAGACCGTGCCGCCATCGCTCAGGGTTTGAGCCGCCTGCTGGCCGACACCTACACCCTCTACCTCACCACGCACAACTTCCACTGGAACGTGACCGGGCCGATGTTCAACAGCCTGCACGCCATGTTCATGACCCAGTACACCGAACTGTGGAACGCGGTGGACCCGATCGCCGAGCGCATCCGCGCCCTGGGCCACCCGGCGCCCGGCTCCTACGCCCAGTTCAGCAAGCTCAGCTCCCTGCCCGACGCCCCCGCCACCCCGCCCAAAGCGCTGGCCATGGTGCGCATCCTGGCCGAAGGGCACGAAGCCGTGGCACGCACCGCGCGCAGCCTGTTCCCGCTGGTGGACAAGGCCAGCGACGAACCCACCGCTGACGTGCTGGTGCAGCGTCTGGCCGTGCACGAACAGACCGCCTGGATGCTGCGCTCGCTGCTGGAGGAATAAGGGTTGACCGCCCAAGCCATCGTGCTCGCCGCCGGCCGCGGTGAGCGCATGCGCCCACTGACCGACCACACCCCGAAACCGCTGCTGCCGGTGCAAGGCAAGCCCCTGCTGGCTTGGCATTTGGAAGCGCTGGCCCACAGTGGGGTGCGTCAGGCGGTCATCAACACCGCCTGGCTCGAAGAGCAGATTCCCGACTACTTCGGCAACCAGACCGAGGGCATGGCCCTGCACTATTCGCTGGAAGGCCAGGACTTTGGCGGGGCACTGGAAACCGCAGGCGGCATTGCCCGCGCCCTGCCGCACCTGAACGACGTGTTCTGGGTGGTGGCAGGCGACGTGTTCGTGCCCGGCTTCCGTTTCGACTCTGCCGCGCTGGCACGCTTTGCCGCCAACCCGCATGTGGCCCACCTGTGGCTGGTACCCAACCCGCCGCACCACACGAAAGGTGATTTCGGCCTGACCGATGATGGACGGGCGCTGAACCTGCCCGCCGAACACCCTGGACCACGCTACACCTACAGCACCATCGGCCTGTACAAGCGCGCCCTGTTCCAGGCACCGTGGTGCGACATACCACCCGGCAACCCGCAAGGCGTGAAAGCCGCGCTCGGGCCGCTGCTGCGCCACGCCATGGACGCGGGCCAGGTCAGTGCCGAGCTGTATACCGGCCGCTGGACCGACGTCGGCACGCCCGAACGGCTAGCGCAATTGAATACACCACACCCCTGACCGCATGAGCGCCCTTCCCCGCACAGCCATTTACGCCGACCGCCGCACCCGCCTGGCCGCCCAGCTGGGGCCGGGCGACATCGCCATCATCCCCACCGCGCCGGAGCGCACCCGCAACCGCGACAGCGAGTACCTGTTCCGTTTCGACAGCTACTTCTACTACCTGACCGGCTTCACCGAACCGCGCGCCTGGCTGGTGCTGACCGCCGAAGGCCACACCGCCCTGTTCTGCCAACCCAAAGACCTGGAACGCGAGATCTGGGACGGCTACCGCCTGGGCCCGCAGGCCGCGCCCGCCGCGCTCGGCGTGGACGAGGCCTTTTCGGTCGAGGAACTGAACACCCGCCTGCCCAAGCTGTTGGAAAACCGCAGCACCGTCTGGACCCCCTTCGCCATCCACGCCGGGCTGGAAAGCCAGGTGGACGGCTGGCTGCAGAAGGTGCGCGCCCGCGTGCGCTACGGCGCTGTCTGCCCCGACGCGCAGCGCGACCTGTGCGGCCCGCTGGACGAAATGCGCCTGTTCAAGGATGCGCACGAAATCGACGTGATGCGCCGTGCCGCGCAAATCAGCGCCCAGGCCCATGTGCGCGCCATGCAGCGCAGCGCCGCCATGATCCGCGCCGGTCAGGAAGTGCGCGAATACCACCTGGACGCCGAACTGCTGCACGAATTCCGCCAGCACGGCTCGCAGTACCCGGCCTACGGCAGCATCGT
>CAYQTH010000068.1:0-9500 GCA_964420415.1 uncultured Macromonas sp.
TGCCGTTGTCGTCGTACAGGGCGATCAGCTTGTTCAGCTTCCAGGCGCCGGCCAGCGAAATCGCTTCCTGGCTGATGCCTTCCATCAGGCAGCCGTCGCCCAGGAAGGCGTAGGTGTTGTGGTCAACGATGGCATGGCCGTCGCGGTTGAACTCGGCCACCAGCAGCTTTTCGGCCAGCGCAAAGCCCACGGCGTTGGTGATGCCCTGACCCAGCGGGCCGGTGGTGGTTTCCACGCCGGGGGTGATGCCCACTTCGGGGTGGCCGGCGGTCTTGCTGCCCAGCTGGCGGAAGTTCTTCAGCTCTTGAATGGGCAACTTGTAGCCGGTCAGGTGCAGCACCGAATAGATCAGCATGGAGGCGTGGCCGTTGGACAGCACGAAGCGGTCGCGGTCGGCCCAGCCGGGGTTGCCGGGGTTGTGCTTGAGGTGGCGGCCCCACAGCGCCACGGCCATGTCGGCCATGCCCATGGGGGCGCCGGGGTGACCCGAGTTGGCTGCCTGCACCGCGTCCATGGCGAGCGCGCGGATGGCGTTGGCCATGGTGTGGGCGGAAACGGTGGGGGTGGTGTTGAGGCTGGCGGCGTCGGTCATGGGAGGCCTGAGAAATGGGTTTGCCTGGCGAACGGCCAGGGTGAAAACCCGAATTTTACCGGGCCTCGGGTGTTGGGTGTGCGTTCGGCACTGGCCGCTTCATGGGCGGGGTGACCAGGGGCAGCCCAAGGCATCCCCTGACGCATGGCGGCGCAGGTAGGCCGGGATTTGCCAGTCCGGGCTCAGTGGCGCGGCAAAAATATGTGGTGTGCTGGACGGGCTCGGGCGGCCGGTGCGGGGCCGGTTCAAGGAGATGCCGTGGCCACGGAGCTGGCGATTCAGCCATTGAAGTGCGTGCAACATGGGGTGTCCTTTCGTCTGGCGGTTCGGCAAGCGCGACCCGTTGTCTGGACGATAGGGGTGCTCCGTATCAAAAGGTGATGCGGTAAATGAAGAGGCGAAACCAGGGCGCTGCTAAGATGCCGCGCCGCTCTTGTTTGCCCCTGTTGAACCCTTACACCGCATGAATCCCGTCAGCCTTGTTCCCTTGCCCATGCTCCTGGGGCTGGCCTTTCTGACGGTGTATGTGCTGGACCAACGGTTCCCGGTGCAGGTACATGAGGGCCGTGCCAGCACCATCGATGGTTTGCGCGGCTACCTGGCGTTTGCTGTGTTCCTGCACCACGCCACCATCTGGTATTTCTTCCTGCGCAGCGGTGTCTGGCAGGACTCTCCTTCGCGCGTGCATGTGCATCTGGGGCAAACCTCGGTGACGCTGTTTTTCATGATCACCGGCTACCTGTTCTTCGGCAAATTGCTGCAGGCCAAGGCAAAGCCAGTGGACTGGCTGAAGTTGTACATTTCGCGCGGCTTGCGGATATTGCCTGTGTTCTTTTTGCTGTCACTGGTGGGGGCGCTGGTGATCTGGGTCATCAAAAGCCAGGGGCTGGACAGCCTCAACCCTAGCGTGTTGCCCAACACCGCACGTAAGCTGTACGTCACCGCGGGTGTGACCTGGACCCTGAAGTACGAATGGATCTTCTATTTTTGCCTGCCTGTGCTCGCCTTGCTGATGAGGCGGCAGGTGCCGTGGCCATGGTTGCTGGTCGGTGTGCTGTACCTGGCTCGCGATGGGTGGGCCGAAGTGGTGAACATCTATGCCCTGGCGTTCTTGGGTGGAATGGCGGCCGCCGTGCTGGGGCGTTGGGCGTGGTTGCCAGAATGGTCGCGAACGCGTGCGGCTTCTGCACTGGTGTTGGCGCTCATTGTGGGGGTGGTGGCGGGTTTCGATGGCGCCTACCAACCCTGGCCCATGGCGTTGCTGGGACTGGCGTTTGTGCACATTGCCCACGGTACTGACGTGTTTGGTTTGCTCAGCGCGCGCCTGTCGCGGGTGTTTGGCGAAATCACTTACAGCCTGTACCTGCTGCACGGGTTGACGCTGTTCCTGTGTTTCCGCTTCGTGCTGGGGCTGGAGGCCGCAGCCAGCCTGGACCCGTTGCAACACTGGCTGGTGGTGGCCGCCCTGACGCCGGTGGTCGTGTCGTTGGCGTTCTTTTCATTCCGTTATATCGAAGCCCCGGCGATGCGACAAACCGAGCGGTTGACGTCCTGGGCCCGTCAGCGTTTCCAGCGCTGAGGCCAAGCGGGCGGGCTCAGGGCAAGCACGGGTTACGTGTCTGTGCGCCCGTCTTTAGACTGGCGCACAGATGTTCCCTCACGGTGCTTGGCACAGTCCTTTTATGTTCCCATTGATCTCTTTGGCGGGTTGGCGTGATGCCATGGCCTTGCTGTCTGAAAGCACGCTGTCATGAACGAACCGGGTGTGCGCACGGTCAAAACCTTCTGTGGCATTTGTGCCGGTATGTGCGGCCTCAGCATCACGCTCGATGACCAGGGCCAGGTCACCGACATCCGCGGCGACCGCGACAACCCGCTCACCAAGGGTTATGCCTGCATCAAGGGCCTGCAGTTGCCCGAAGCGCACCGCAGCCCGGAGCGCCTGCTGCACCCGCTGAAACGCCAGGCCGACGGCAGTTTTGCCCAGATCGGGCTGGAGCAGGCGCTGGACGAGATCGGGGCCAAACTCCAGGCCATTCTCGACCGTGACGGGCCCGAGGCGGTGGGCGCCTTCCGTGGCACCCTGAGTTATTCCAACTACATGCTGCCAGCCTGGGTGCGCGCCATTGGCTCGCACGGCTTCTATTCCACGATGACGGTGGACCAGTCGGCCAAGTGGGTCACCGTGGAGCGGCTCGGCGTCTGGGCCGCAGGCCGCGAGCCCTTCGACAGCGCCGACGTGATGTTGCTGGTGGGGGCCAATCCGCTGGTTTCGCTGTCCACCTTCAACTTCAGGAACCCGCACCCGGTGGAGGCGATGCGTGCCGCCAAGGCGCGCGGCATGCAACTGGTGGTGATCGATCCGCGCCGCACCGAAACGGCCCGTTATGCCGATCTGCACCTGCAGCCCAAGCCGGGTGAAGACCCTGCGCTGCTGGCCGGGCTGCTGCACATCATCCTGCGGGAAGGCTGGCACGACGAGGCGTTTTGCCGCGATCACGTGGCCGGTCTGGAGGCCTTGCGTGCGGCCTTGGCCCCCTTCTCGCCGGACCATGTGGCGCAGCGGGCGGGTGTGGCGGCGGATCAGCTCTACCGCGCCGCAGAGATCTTCGCCCGCCGCGAAAACGGCCAACGCAAGCGCGGATCGGCCGCTTCTGGCGTGGGGCCCAACATGGCGCCGCACTCGAACCTGGCCGAGCATCTGCTGGAATGCCTGAACGTGGTGTGCGGGCGCTACGCCCGCGCCGGGGACCGGGTGGCCAATCCGGGCGTCATCGGTCCGCGCCAGCCGCGCCTGGCCCAGGCGGTCTCGCCCCGGCGTTCCTGGGAACAGGGTTACCGCAGCGCCATCAGCGGCCACGGCCTGCTGTTCGGCGAGAAGATGAGCGGCGCCCTTTGCGACGAAATCCTCACTCCCGGTCCCGGCCAGGTGAAGGCCCTGATCGTCGATGCGGCCAATCCGGTGAACGCCCTGCCCGATCAGGAAAAGACCGCCCGTGCCATGGCCGCGCTGGAGTTGTTGGTGGTGATCGAGCCGTTCATGACCACCACCGCGCGGCTGGCAGACTACATCCTGCCGCCGCCGATGCTGCTGGAACGCCCGGCGCTGCCGCCGCGCGACTACGAAACCATCGTCATTCCCGAGCCCTATTCGATCTACGGCCCTGCCGTGCTGGCGCCGCCCGCCGGGGCGGAGCTGGCCGACCCCAACCACGTGTTCTGGGCTTTGGCGCAGCGCCTGGGCAAAACGCTGGCGCTGGATGGCGTGGCTTTGGACATGACCACCCCGCCGGACAACGATGCGCTGCTGGCGCTGATCGCCCGCCATGGCCAGGTGCCGTTCGAGGAGATCCGCGCCCATGAGGGCGGCAAGGTGTACGCGGTGGAACCGCAGGTCGTGCTGCCTGCCGACCCGGCGAGCGCGGGCCGTTTCGAGGTGATGCCGACGGATGTGGCGGCGGAGCTGTCTGCGGTCGTCAGGGAAACCGCCGGTGACGATGGCGCTTTTCCTTATCGCCTCATAGGCCGCCGCATGCGCGACGTGCAGAACACCATGTACCGCCACTTGCCGCTGATCCGCCACCGGCACCCCTACAACCCGGCTTACCTGCACCCGGACGACATCACCGCCCTCGGTGGCAACGACGGCGCCGAGGTGCGCATCAGCTCTGCCCACGGGTCGATCCCGGCCGTTGTGAAAGCGGATGAGGCGCTGCGCCGTGGTGTTGTCTCCATGACCCATGGCTGGGGCGGCCTGCCTGGCGAGGCAGAGGACTACCGTCGCGACGGCGCCTCCACCAACCGGCTCACCAGCACGGCGGCTGGTGTGGAAGCGATCAATGGCATGCCTGTCTTGTCGGCGATTCCGGTGCGCATCGAAGTTATGGTCCAAGCCGAAGACAGGTGAGGCCCACAGCCGCCGTCAGCCACCCCGTTTCCGATCAAGGAGTTCACATGCACGCCGTGCCTTCCGTCGCCGTCGAATCCCTGCGTGACCACGTCAGCCCGGACGAATGGCAAGCCCGCCTGGACTTGGCGGCCTGCTACCGCCTGATCGCCCGCGACGGCCTGACGGACATGATCTACAACCACATCACGGCGCGGGTGCCGGGCGAGCCAGGGCATTTCCTGATCAACCCCTTCGGCTTCCGCTACGAGGAAATCACCGCATCCAGTCTCTACAAAATCGACCTCGACGGCCACGTGGTGACGAAGCCGCGCTTCGCGCCGGGCAGCGATTTCGGCATCAACGTCACGGGCTACGTGATCCACAGCGCCGTGCATGGCGCGCGCCACGATGTGGGCTGCGTGATCCATACCCATTCCCGCGCGGGGGTGGCGGTGTCGGCGATGAAGTGCGGCTTGCTGCCCCTCAACCAGACCTCGCTGCGCTTCTACAACCGCCTCGGGTACCACGATTTCGAAGGCCCGGCGCTGAACCTGGAAGAACGCGAGCGCCTGGTGCGTGACCTGGGCGGGCATGAGGCGATGGTGTTGCGCAACCACGGCCTGTTGGCCTGCGGACGCACCGTTGCCGAGGCTTACAACGCCATGTACTTTCTTGAAATGGCGTGCCGTTACCAGGTCGATGCCCTGGCCGCTGGCGAGCCACGGCAAGTAGCCCACACAGTGGCAGAGCAAACGGCCGCGGGTTACGATCAGGCACGCTTTGCCGCCGAGCACCCTTTCGATGGGCGCCTGGAGTGGAACGCCTTGTTGCGGATGCTGTACGCCGCCGACCCGTCTTTCGCCACCTGATTTCCTGCTGATGTTTTTGCCTTCCACCCTGGCGCCGCTGCGCCACAGGCCCTTCTTGCTGCTTTCCACCGGGTCGCTGCTCACCTTTTTTGGCGCCAATATCCAGGTCGTTGGTGCGGCCTGGGAAATGATGTCCCTGACGCCTTCTCCAACGCTGGTGGCGCTGGTGCAGAGTGCGTCCACCTTGCCCGCGCTGTTGTTCGCCATTCCGGCAGGCGCCTTGGCCGACAAGTTCGACCGCCGCAGCGTCTTGATGCTGGCGCAGGTATTGATGCTGCTCGCCGCCGGGCTGTTGTTGCTGGTGCAGTACTCGGGTGCGATGACGCCCTGGCTGTTGCTCGGGCTGACTTTTCTGCTCAATTGCGGCAGCGCGTTGCGCATGCCGGTTCAGTCCGCCCTGGCCAACGACATGGTGAGCCGCCACGACGTGCCCGCAGCGGTATCCATCATCGGCATCAGTGCCAACCTGGGCCGCAGCGCCGGGCCGGGGCTGGGCGGGTTGCTGGTCGCGGCTTTCGGTGCAGTCGGCGCGTTCGCGGCCAACATGCTTTGCCTCGGTGGGGCCATCTGCAGCAGTTTGACGATGCGGGCGCCTGCGGTGGAGCGTCCGCCCACGCACATGCCATTGGCCAAGATGATGGCCGAAGGGGTGCGCTACTGCGTGCACCACCGCGACATCTTCAAGCTCCAGATCCGCATCTTCTGCCTTTCTTTCAGCGCTGTCGCAATTTGGGCGCTGTTGCCGCTCATTGCCAAACACAACCTGGGCGGCAGCGCCCTGTCGCTCGGTCTCTTGCTGGCGTGCCAGGGGGTGGGCTCCATCATCGGCGCGGTGCTCATTCCGGCCTGGATGGAGCGCATGGGCGTGGACCGGCTGCTGTTGCGCGCGACCCTGTTGTATGTCGCGGTGCTGCTGGTGGCTGCCGGGACGGGCCGCCTCGTCTGGCTGATACCTGCCCTGGTGGCAGGTGGCTGTGCCTGGATGGTGTTCTTGTCCGCACCGTCATCGATCATTCAGATGCTGACCCCCGCCGCTGTGCGCGGCCGCGTGGTGTCGGTGGCGTTGATGGCCATGTACGCGGCCATTGGTCTGGGTGCCTGGTGCTGGGGCATGGTTGCCGAATGGCTGGGGATCAGCGGGGCGTTGTTCGTGGCTGCAGTGGCGCAATTGGCCAATGTGGCCCTGGGCCTGCGCCTGCCGCACCGGGAGCGGCCCGGCCATGACGCCTCATCCGGCGGCTGACGTTGCCACCCAGCGGCCGCTCTTGCCACCGTGTTTTTCCAGCAGTTGCACGTCGGTGATGACCATGCCCCGGTCGGCAGCTTTCAGCATGTCGTAAATGGTGAGCAGGGCCACTTGCACGGCCGTGAGCGCTTCCATTTCCACGCCAGTGGGGCCGACCGTTTCGGTGCTGGCGCGGCACAGCACCTCGGCAGACCCGTGCAGCAGTTCAAAGTCCAGCGTCACCCGCGTGAGTGCAATGGGATGGCACAGTGGAATGAGGTCGCTGGTTTTCTTGGCCGCCATGATGCCAGCCAGGCGGGCCACGCCGAGCACGTCCCCTTTTTTCGCATTGCCAGAAGCCACCAGGTTCAGGGTTTCGGGCTGCATGCGGATGCGGCCTTGCGCCACCGCCACCCGGTGGGTGGCTGCTTTGCTGCCCACGTCCACCATGTGGGCCTGGCCAGCGGCGTCGAAATGGGTGAGGGGTGAAGCGCTCATGGATGTGCGGGGAATCTTTACAGAGTGCGGGCATCATACGGGGATGCGCGCCCGATTTGCCCTGAAATGCCTTCCGTTGCTGCTGGCAGCCCCGCTGTGGCTGGCCCCCGCCACCCTGACGCAGGCCCAGGCGCCGGGTGCCAATGCCCTGCCCGCGCTGGGCGATGGCGACGAGCTCAGCCTGAGCGACGAGCGCCGCCTGGGCGACCAGATTGCCCGCGCCATCTTCAGCGACCCGGACTACCTGGACGACCCGGCGCTGATGGCCTATTTGCAGGCCCTTTGGCAGCCCCTGCTGCAGTCGGCCCAGGCGCGTGGTGACGTGCCCCCGGCCCTGGCAGAACGCTTTGCCTGGACGCTGCTCATCAACCGCGACCGTGCCATCAACGCCTTTGCACTGCCGGGCGGCTACCTGGGGGTGAACCTGGGGTTGCTGGGCGCCGTGTCTTCGGCCGACGAACTGGCTTCGGTGATGGCGCACGAGCTCAGCCACGTGTCGCAGCGGCACATCGCCCGTCTCGTCTCGCGCCAGGGCCGTCAGATGCCCTGGATGGTCGCCGCCATGATCCTGGGCGCCATGGCCGCCAGCGCGGCCAAGAATGCCGACATCGCTCAAGCGGCGATTGTGGGTGGGCAGGCCGCGACACTGCAGTCGCAGCTGAATTTCTCGCGCGACATGGAGCGCGAAGCCGACCGCGTCGGCTTTGGCGTGATGACCGAGGCCGGGTTCAGCGGCATGGGTTTTGTCACCATGTTCGACAAGCTGCAGCAAGCCTCGCGGTTGAACGACGACGGCGCCTTTCCCTACTTGCGCAGCCACCCGCTGACCACAGAGCGGATTGCCGACATGCGGTCGCGCTTGCCGGTGCATCCTCCCCACGGCCCAGATGCTGCCGGGGGAGGGATGCCGTCCGCCTACCACGCGCTCATGGCCGCGCGGGCACGTGTGCTGGCTGAGTCGCACGTGGACCGGCTGCGCGTGCTGTTGCAGGTGGGACAGGTGTCGGGTGACGCGCTGCTGGGCGCGCGCTACGCGGCGACCCTGGCAGCCGCCCGGTTGCGCGATGGTGAAGCTGCCTTGCGCGGTTGGCAGCAATTGCAGGCCATGCCGGTGGCCGATGATGCCGTGCGCCAAACCATACATTGGTTGCGGTTGGAGGTGTTGCTGGAGCTGCAAGGCACGCCGCAGGCGCGGCAGCCCGAGCAGCAGCAGGCCTTGGCGGCGTTGCGGGACGAGGCTTTGTTGCAAGGCCGCCGCGATGCGCTGGTACTGGGGGCACGCGCGGCCTTGCTGGGTAGTGCTGCGGCACAGCGCAGCGCCGCCAAAAAGATGCAAGAGTGGTGCGCACTGTACCCGCGCGATGCCTTGGTGTGGCAGACCCTGGCCACCCTGCACACGGCATTGCAGCAGCCCGTGCAGGCCGCGCGGTCCGAGGCGGAGGCCCGTGTGGCGCTGCTGGACCTGCAAGGCGCGCTGGACCGTTTCCGTTCGGCACAGCGCATTGCGCAGCAATACCGTGACACCGACCATGTCGAAATGTCCATTCTGGATGCCAGGGTGCGGCAGGTGGAGGCGCAACTGAATGAACAGTGGCGCGAAGAATATGGCCCGCAAGGGTGAGCCTCATGGTTGCGCCAGTGTGGTCAGCATGGTGCCGGGCTATGATTCGGTTCCTCTGAGCACACCATGGCCGCCATCCACATCACCGACCTTGAAGCCGCCATCAACCACTGGCGCGAACGCGAACCCTCGCCAGACGGCGTGACCCTGGCCGAGCCGACGCGCGTGCTGGCCGAGGTGTACGCCCGGCTGGTGTACCTGAACCAGGACGAGGTGGCGGTGGACAGCCTGTCGCCTGCCGCGCATGAAGCCTGGCTGGCCTGGTACGACACCATGCCGGACACGCCCTGCATCGCCATTTGCACCACCAGCCAGGGCGACGAGGTGTGCAAAGGCTGTGGCCGCACGTTCGGAGAGATCCAGGGCTGGCAGGCCATGCCGCCTGCGGCCAAGCGCGCGACCTGGCGCCGCATCACGCAGGAAAACACCGCCTGGCGCTTCAACACCTATGCCGAACGTGCGGTGGAAAACCGGGTCGGCAGCGGCGGGGGCTGCGCCGGTGAGGCCTGCACAGAAAAAAGCCTCCGCGGTTGCGGAGGCGTGTGCACTTTGGGCGCGTGAGCCCCCTTCCGTGAAGCTGGGTCAGACGCTGTTGGCCAGTTCCACGGCTTTGCCGATGTAGCTGCCCGGCGTCATGGCCAGCAGGCGGTCTTTGTCCGCCTGTGGAATGTCCAGCGACACGATCAGTGCGTGCAGGGCTTCCTTGGTCACGCTTTTGCCGCGCGTCACTTCCTTGAGCTTTTCGTAGGCGCCCGGCACGCCGTAGCGGCGCATCACGGTCTGGATGGGTTCGGCCAGCACTTCCC
>CAYQTH010000069.1:0-9443 GCA_964420415.1 uncultured Macromonas sp.
CCGGCTTGCCGTCCCAGAAACCGGTGCGGTACTTCACGTCCACGCCATAGGCCGAGGTGTCCTGGCTGACCACCAGCAACTCTTTCACGCCGCCTTCGAACAACTTGCGGGCTTCGGTCAAAACATCGCCAATGGGGCGGCTGACCAAGTCGCCGCGCAGCGACGGGATGATACAGAAGGTGCAGCGGTGGTTGCAGCCTTCGCTGATTTTCAGGTACGCGTAGTGACGCGGCGTGAGCTTGATACCAGCTGCAGGTACCAGATCCAGGAATGGGTCGTGCGGTTTGGGCAGGTGCTGGTGCACGGCCTCCATCACCTCGTGTGTGGCATGCGGGCCCGTGACCGCCAGCACCGACGGATGCATTTCCTTCACCAGGTTGCCGCCGTCCGCAGACGCGCGCGCACCCAGGCAGCCGGTCACGATCACCTTGCCATTTTCCGCCAAGGCTTCGCCTATGGTGTCCAGGCTTTCCTTGACGGCATCGTCAATAAACCCGCAGGTGTTGACGATGACGATATCGGCGCCTTCGAAGGTTTTGCTGGTCTGGTAGCCCTCGGCGCTGAGCTGGGTGAGGATGAGCTCGGAGTCGGTGAGTGCCTTCGGACACCCGAGGCTCACAAAGCCGACTTTGGGGACGGCCGCGTTGCCAGCTGCCGCTTGGGAAGAAGAAATTGCAGTCATGGCCCCGATTGTCTCAGGTCAGACACCGGCTGGCCATGACCAGGGTTTCAGCGTTTGACGCCGAAGGCCCCCAGCATTTGCTCCTGCATTTGGCTGAAGGCGTTTTTGGATTGCTCGAAATAGTTGCCCATCATGGCGCTTTGCATCATGGGAGGCTGCATACCCATGAACTGCTGCCACACGTCTGGCGTGAGGGCTTTGGTGGGGTCGGCCATGCGCTTTTGCAGATCCATGAAGATCTGCATGTTCTTCTCGAGGTAGGAACCCATGAAGTCCTGCATGGTGTGGCCGTAGAACCGGATGATGTTGGCCAGCATGTTTTCCGAGAACAGCGGCACACCAGCGGTTTCCTCTTCCAGGATGATCTGCAACAGGATGCTGCGGGTCAGGTCATCGTTGGTCTTGGCGTCGCGCACCACGAAGGGCTCGGCCTTCATGACCAGTGCCTTCACGTCGGCCAAGGTGATGTAGGAGGACGTGTCCGTGTCGTAAAGACGGCGGTTCGGGTATTTTTTGATGACACGCACTTGACCGCTGAACTGGCTAGCGGTTTCGGCCTTCTCGGTTTGCACAGGGTGGACTCCCAGTAGAAGCTATGTGCCCATTGTAGGAAGAAGGCGTCGGCAAAACGCAACGGGTTTACCCTGCGTGCTGCGGCGCAACAAATCAACCAACGGTGCTGCCAGCGTTGCCGCCTGGATGCGCGGGCTGAATCACCTGGGCCACGGTTTCCAGTGCCTGCTGTTGGAGCGACAGGCGCAACTGAGCGGTCAACTGTGCCAGCATTTGCTCTACCAAAACAGGCGCCTGCTCGGCCAGCCAGCGGTCCAGCCACTCGTTGATTTTCTGGTCGATTTGAGCGGCCAGGTCCACCGCATGCACCGCCTCGGGCGACACCGGACCCGCTTCGGGAACCTCGGCAGGGGCTGCCGATGCGGACACCACTTCGGTCAAGGTGGGCACAAAACGTGGCGGCTGGCGCGGAACGGCGGTGTTCATGCCTGCGTCCCCTTGGCATGGGCCAGATCGTGCCGCACCAGGCCGTAACCCTGCTGGGCATAGGCCCGCCAACGCTGGCGGGCGGCCAGCCGTTCTTCGTCCGACGGGCCAACAAGTTCGATCACACGTTCAAACCGCTCAAAACCCTCGGGCACACCTGCCAAAGTATTGATCAGCACCTGGCTGTGGCCAGGATCGCACATGCCCGTGGCCAGCAGCACCGGTGAACGCTGGCAAACGGATGCGACGTCGCTGCTGCGCGCATGGGGCAAAAAATCTTCCTGTGAAAACGTCCACAGGAGCTGGTCCAGCTCCGCCACACGCGTTGGCGGCAACAAAACCAGCGCCTTCTTGCCCACCCCCACCACCTTGCGCAACAAACGGCACAGGTAATGCGTTGGGTCGGGCAAGTTGAAGTGGAAGGCAACCTCGGTCATGACTGGCGCTTGCGTTTGGACACAGCGGGCTTGGCCACGCGGGCAGGCGCCTGCGCGACGATGCGGTCGGCTTCGTCCAGCAGGTATTGCACCAGCAGCGGCACCGGACGGCCAGTGGAGCCTTTGGCCGTCCCGCTCTTCCAGGCCACGCCGGCAATGTCCAAGTGAGCCCAGGGCATGTCTTTGACGAATTTTTGCAAGAATTTGGCCGCAGTTACCACCCCCGCTTGGCGCCCGCCGACGTTGCCCATGTCGGCAAAATTCGATTTCAGCGCTTCGGCATACTCATCGTCTAGCGGCATGCGCCAGCATGGGTCCAGCGCCACGTCGCCAGCTTCTTGCAGATGCTGGGCCAAGTCGTCGCGGTTGGCGAACATGCCTGCACGCACACCGCCCAGGGCAATGACGCAAGCCCCGGTCAACGTGGCAATGTCAATGACCGCACGCGGCTTGAACCGCTCGGCGTAGGTGAGCGCGTCACACAAGATGAGGCGGCCTTCGGCGTCGGTGTTCAAGATTTCGATGGTCTGGCCGCTCAGGCTGGAGACCACATCGCCGGGCTTGATAGCACGGCCATCCGGCATGTTTTCGGTGGCAGGAATGAGACCCACCACATTGATGGCAGGCTGCAGTTCAGCCAATGCCGCAAAGGTCCCCAACACGCTGGCTGCGCCACCCATGTCGAACTTCATTTCGTCCATTTCCGGGCCGGGCTTGAGGGAGATGCCGCCCGTGTCGAACGTGATGCCTTTGCCGACGAGCACCACGGGAGCGCTGGTTTTGGCCGCCCCCTGGTACTTCATGACAATGAAACGCAATGGCTGTTCAGACCCTTGGGCGACCGCCAGAAACGCACCCATGCCCAGTTTGGCCACTTCTTTGGGGCCCAGGACTTCGGTGCTGATGCGGCGGTGCTTACCGAGCTGGCGAGCGACATCGGCCAAATGGCTGGGAGTCGCATGGTTGCCCGGCCGGTTGGCCCACTCTTTAGCCAGTTCCACCCCTTGCACGATGCTGCGCGCACGGTCAGCAGCGGTGCGCACGGCGTCGGCGTTGTCCACGGCCAGTACGACCTTGTGCAGCGTACGCGGCTCGCCTTTGGATTTGGTGGTGGTGTAGCTGTAGGTGGCCTCGGCAACCGCCTGGACGACAGCCGCCACACCCGAGCCAGTCGCCCCACCTGCATGAACCACCAAGGTTTTGCACACCAACCCCTTGAGGGCTGCCAAGGCGGCGAGGACCGCTTTGCGGGTACTGGACGCGTTTGCTTCGCCCGTGCGAACCAACAGCACACGCTTGGCACGCACACCGGAGACTTTGTAGCCCAACAAGTATTTGCCTGCGCCAGTCTCCAAGTCCTTGGCCGTCAAGGCCTCATGGACCCATGAACTCAACGCATCGTCTGCAGGCAGGGGCAAAGAGACGTCAGCAGCATCAGGCCACAGCAACAGCAAGACGTCGGCAGACACTTCACACAATTGGCCGCGGCCCAAAGTTTTGAGTTCGAAGTTCATAATGTCGAGAGTTATTTATCTTCTTTCGATGTTATTCCATTCTTCGATCAGGCGTGAGCTGGCCCGCAGCTTTGTCGCCACGTTGCTGGTGCTGTTCACCATCGTCATCACGATGCTGTTGATCCGCACCTTGGGCCTGGCCAACAAGGGCAGCGTGAACCCGCAGGAAATCATGCTGGTGCTGACCTACACCGTGCTGGGTCGGCTACCCACGGTGCTGACACTGGCACTGTTCATTGCCATTGTGTCCACCTTGTCACGCATGTACCGGGACAGTGAAATGGTGATCTGGTTCAGCAGCGGCCAAGGGCTGCTGCATTTTCTGCGCCCGGTTTTGCGTTTTTCGTGGCCCATCCTGCTGGTCATCGTTCTGATGGTGCTGTTCGTCTGGCCCTGGGCCAACCAGCAAACCGATGAATTGCGTGACCGCTACGAGAGACGCGGGGATCTGGAACGCATTGCGCCAGGCGAGTTCCAGGAATCCTCTGGGGGCCGTCGGGTGTTTTTCATTGAGAAAGACACCCAAAACGGCAAGGAAGGACGAAACATTTTCATTTCCACAATCGAAAATGATGGCCGTGAAACCATCACCTCGGCCCGTTCCGGCCGGGTGGAGTGGGTAGACGACGTGCAATACCTCAAACTCAACCATGGCCAGCGCCTGGAGCAGACTGGCCAAGGTGAAGACGCCACTTTGAAAATCAGCAAATTTCAGGAATACGCTTTGCAAATTGGGCAGTCGAAGCAGGTGGACGGCACCGCTAGCAGTTTGAAATCCGTGTCAACACTGACACTGTTGCGCAGCCCTGAGCGGGCCTACCTGGGAGAACTGGGCTGGCGACTGGGCATGGGCCTGACGGCCCTGAATTTCGTGCTGCTGGCATTGGCCGTTTCTGCGGGCAACCCGCGCGCTGGACGCAGTGGCAACCTGATCTTCATGCTGTTCGCGTTCGTGTTCTACTACAACCTGCTGAACTTAGGGCAGGGCTGGGTGGCGTCGGGTTGGCTGGCGCTGCTGCCCTTCATGCTGGCCCTGCATGGTGGTATGTTCTTGCTGTCCATGCTGTGGCTGCTCAAACGCCACCACAACTTCAGTTTGTGGCCTGGGCGGCGTGTTCGGCAGGTGGGAGCTCCCACATGAAAACGTTGCGACGCCTGATTTACGGCGAAATTCTGTGGGCGGTGCTGTTTGTGCTGCTGGCATTTTTGGCGCTGTTCCTGTTCTTCGATTTCGTGGATGAACTGCCCATGGTGGGCCGTGCCTCGGTGCTGGACCCCAGCAAGGTGTACACCATGGGACATGCCCTGTTGTATGTGTTACTGCTGGTTCCCAGCCGGGTGTACGAGCTGCTGCCGATTGCCGTGCTCATCGGCAGTGTATTTGTGCTGGCACGGCTGGCGCAAAGCTCGGAATACACCATTTTGCGCACCAGTGGGCTGGGGCCCTGGCGCGCGCTGCGCACTTTACTGACACTGGGGGTCGCTTTTGTGGTGCTGACCTTCGTGACCGGGGACTACCTGGCTCCGGCGGCCGAACGCACCAGCCAATTGCTGAAAGCCCAGTTCAAGGGCCGCATCAGCGTGGGACAAACCGGGGCTTGGCTGAAAGAACGCCAGGGCGAACAGCAGTTTTCAGTCAACATCCATGCCATCAATGCCCAGGGGATGATGGAAAACATCCGGATATTCGAGTTCAGCACTGAGGGACATCTGTCGTCCGTGGTGCGCGCCGAGCGAGGGGAGATTGCCGAACACACCGGCTGGGTGCTGCAGAAGGTGGAGCGACGGGATTTCTCGAGCGTGGACCGGGAGCATGCACAAATCCAACGGGAAGTGCTGTCTGAATGGGTCTGGCCCAGCGCGATCAGTGCCGAGATGGTCTCTGCCGCCTTGTTGAAACCGGAACGCATGCGTACCGTGGACCTGTTTTCCTACATCCAGCATTTACAAGCGAACCAGCAAAGCGCACAGCAACATGAGATCGAATTCTGGCGCAAGGTGTTCTATCCCATGAGCTGCCTGGTGATGGTGGTATTGGCCTTGCCCTTCGCTTACTTGCATTTCCGTTCACGCGGCATTTCAGCCTACGTGTTCATGGGCGTCATGATCGGCATCAGTTTCTTCTTGCTGAACAATGTGTTCGGCTACATGGGTAATTTGCAGGATTGGGAACCTTGGCTGGCAGCGGCTGCGCCTTCGTTGCTGTATTCGCTTATTTCACTGGGTGCCTTTGGGTGGCTGGTTTTGAAACGCTAGGAAACCCGATGCAATCTGTCATCCTGTTTGCCCACGGCTCACGTGACCCGCTGTGGCGTGCGCCGGTGGAGGCCGTGGCTCAGGCCGTGGCGCAAGCGGCCCAAGATGCTCACGTACGCTGTGCCTACTTGGAGTTGTGTGAGCCGGATTTACCCTCCGCAGCGGCGGAACTGGTTCGTGATGGCGCCCGGCATATACGGGTGCTGCCGCTGTTTCTGGGGGTGGGCCGCCACGCCCGGCACGATTTGCCGCTGTTGCTGCAAAACCTGCAAACCGAGCACCCTGGCGTGCAGTTCGAATTGCTGCCCACCGTGGGCGAAAACCCGCGCGTGATCGCGCTGCTGGCCGAACTGGCCCTGGGGGAAAGCGCATGAACCTGCACCAGTTCCGCTTTGTTCAGGAAGCGGTGCGCCGCAACCTGAACCTGACCGAAGCCGCGAAGGCGCTGCACACCTCGCAACCTGGGGTGTCCAAAGCCATCATTGAGCTGGAAGACGAACTGGGCGTGGAGATTTTCGCGCGGCACGGCAAACGCATCAAACGGGTGACGGAGCCGGGCTTGCATGTGCTCAAAAGCATCGACATCATCCTGCGCGAGGTGAACAACCTCAAACGGATTGGGGAGCAGTTCTCGGCCCAGGACAGTGGCACGCTGAGCATTGCCACCACCCACACCCAGGCACGTTACGTGCTGCCAGGCCCGGTGGCCAAGCTGCGCCAGGCCTACCCCAAAGTCAATGTCAGCCTGCACCAGGGGTCGCCCGACCAGGTGGCCCGCATGCTGTTGGAGGACGTGGCTGACATTGGCATTGCCACCGAGTCGTTGGTGCAGTACGAGGACCTCATCACCCTGCCCTGCTACGACTGGCAACACGTGCTGGTGCTGCCGTTCGGGCACCCGCTGCTGGACAAGGACCGGATCAGCCTGGAAGACCTGGCGCAGGTGCCGCTGGTGACCTACCACCCGTCGTTCACCGGGCGCACGCGCATCGACCAAGCCTTTGCGCAGCGCCACCTCAAGCCGAACATTGTGCTGGAGGCGATTGACTCGGACGTGATCAAAACCTACGTCAAGCTGGGCATGGGGGTGGGCATCGTGGCGGAAATGGCCATGCAGGGTGACGAGCGCAGCCCGGAACTGGTGGCACGTGCCGCCGGTCACCTGTTTGGGACGAACGTGGCGCGCGTGGCGTTCAAACGCGGTGCCTACCTGCGGCAGTTTGTGCTGCGCTTTGCCGAGCAACTGAGCGACCGGCTGTCACGCAACCTGATCTTGAAAGCCATGCAGGGGCATGGCCCGGAAGACGACGGGCTGTGAGCCAGAACCGACTCAGCTGCCCGACTGGATCTGCTGCCACACCTTGTCCAGCCGCTTGAGGCTCACGGGCTGTGGCGTGCGCAACTCCTGCGCGAAGAAGCTGACGCGCAACTCTTCCAGCAACCAGCGCAGTTCTTGCAAACGCGGATCGAGCACGCCCTTGCGTTCGGCCACCAGCCGCCAAAACCGCTGCTCTTGCGGCCGCAGTTCGGTCAGACGGGCGGCATCACGGGCAGGGTCGGCCCGCCACTTGTCCAGCCGCAGCACGATAGCTTTGAGGTAGCGCGGCAGGTGCTGTAGCTGCGCCCAAGGCGTTTCCAGCACAAAGCGTTTGGGACACAGGCGCGGCAGCTGTTGCTGGATATCGGCCACGGCATCGGCGGCGGCCTTGCTGTCCTTCACTTTGCGCGCAGCAGCGGCAAATTCGGTCAGCACCTGGCCCGCCAGACGCGCCACCTCGTTGGCGATCAAGGTCAGGCGGCCTCGGCCCTCGTCCAGCCGTTGTTTGAAGGCAGCCTCGTCAGCCGGTAGCGGGTCGAGCAGGAAAGCGCGGTCCAGCGCCACATCGATGATCTGGTTGCGCAACTCCTCCAGCGTGCCCAGCGGCATGTAGGCCACGGCCATTTTCTGCAGGTCGGGCAGGTTTTTTTCCAGGTATTTCAGCGCTTCGCGCACCTGCAATGCGAACAAGCGGCGCAACCCGGCACGGTGCTTGGCAGCGGCCACGTCCGGGTCGTCGAACACCTCCAGCGTGACGGCGTCCCCCTTGTCGATCAGGGCCGGGAAGCCGATCAGCGTCTGGCCGCGCTGGCGGATTTCGAGCAGTTCGGGCAGTTCCCCAAAGGTCCAGGCGGTGTGGCGTTGGGTGGCATCGGCGGTGGGGGCGTGGGATGACTGGCCGGATGGGCTCTGTGCGGTGGCCGTGCACCCCGGTTCGCTGGTGTGAGCGGCCGTGCCAGAAGGCTGGCCTTTACGGGCAGGCGCACGGCTGGGTGTGGCAACGGCTCCGCCTGCGGCGGCATCTTGTGCCTGTTCGGAAGGCATGCCTGCCCCCACGCGCAGCGCCGCCAGCGCCTGGAACGCCCCGCGCGCCTGTGCGCCCAGCTCGGCTTTGAGTGCGGCCAGACTGCGGCCCTGGCCCAGTTGGCGGCCATGCTCGTCGACCACGCGCAGGTGCATGAAGTGGTGCGGCGCCAGCATGTCGAGCTTGAAGTCGGTACGCTTCACGTCCAGGCTGGTGTGCGCCTTCACGCGTTTGTGCAGCGCGTCGGTCAAACTGCCCTGCGCCCACTGTTCCGGCGCACTCATGGCCTCGGCCCAGTCGGCAGCGGTTTCCGGCAACGGTACCAGCCGGGCGCGCGGTTTTTGCGGCAGGCTTTTCAGCAGGGCCTGGATCTTGTCTTTCAACATGCCTGGCACCAGCCATTCGCAGCGTTCCTCGCTGACCTGGTTCAGCACAAACAGAGGCACGGTCACGCTCAGGCCGTCGCGCGGGTGGCCGGGTTCGTGCAGGTAGCTGACCGAACAGTCCACCCCGCCCAGTTTCACCACTTTGGGAAAGGCCTGGGTGGTGACGCCCGCGGCCTCGTGGCGCATCAGTTCGTCGCGCGTCAGGTGCAGCAGTTTGGGGTGGCTGCGCACGGCGTCGCGGTACCAGCGTTCCAGTTCGCGGCCGCTGCACAGGTCCGCCGGTAATTGGCTGTCGTAGAAGGCGTAGAACAGCTCGTCGTCTACCAGCACGTCTTGCCGCCGCGACTTGTGTTCCAGCTCCTGCACCTGGTGGATGAGTTTGCGGTTGGCGTGCAGGAAGGGCAGGCGCTGGGCAAAACCCTCGGGCCAGGTGTCTTCGTGCAGGCCGTTGACCATGGCCTCGCGGATGAAGATTTCGCGCGCGCCAGCCGGGTCCACGCGGCCGAAGTTGGTGCGGCGCTGGTTGTAGACCACCAGGCCATACAAAGTGGCGCGCTCGTAGGCCACGACTTCGGCGGCTTTCTTTTCCCAGTGCGGGTCCAGCGTCTGCTTCTTCAACAGGTGCGCCCCCACCTGCTCCAGCCACTGCGGTTCGATGGCAGCAATGCCGCGACCGAACAGGCGCGCGGTTTCCACCAGTTCGGCGCAGACGATCCAGCGCCCCGGCCGCTTGCTCAAATGCGCGCCAGGGTGGCGGTGGAACTTGATGCCACGCGCGCCCAGGTACACGTCCTCGGTGTCGTGCTTGCAGCCGATGTTGCCCAGCA
>CAYQTH010000070.1:0-8145 GCA_964420415.1 uncultured Macromonas sp.
TCCAGCGTTTCCTGTCGCAGCCGTTCCACGTGGCCGAAGTGTTCACGGGTTCGCCTGGCAAGTACGTGCCGCTGTCGGAAACCATCCGTGGTTTCAAGATGATCGTGGCTGGCGAGTGCGATCACCTGCCCGAGCAAGCTTTCTACATGGTGGGTACCATCGACGAAGCTTTCGAAAAGGCGAAGAAACTGGCCTAAGGCAACCTGCGGGCGCCTGGCAATTTCGGCCAAGCGTCCGCTGCTTGAAGTCAGTTCGAACAAGGAGTAATGATGAGCACGATGCAAGTCGAGGTGGTGAGCGCCGAAGAATCCATCTTCAGCGGTCAGGCCAAGTTTGTGGCGCTGCCTGGTGAAGCAGGTGAACTGGGCATTTTGCCGGGTCACGTGCCGCTGATCACGCGCATCAAGCCTGGTGCGGTGCGCATCGAGAAGGCTGACGGCGAAGAGGAGTTTGTCTTCGTTGCCGGTGGCATTCTGGAAGTGCAACCCAAGGTGGTCACGGTGCTCAGCGACACGGCCATCCGCGGCCGCGATCTGGACGAGGCGAAGGCCACCGAAGCCCGCAAGCAGGCGGAAGAGGCCCTCAAGAACGCCAAGAGCGATGTCGATCTGGCCAAGGCCCAGTCCGAGCTGTCCATCATGGCCGCTCAGATTGCCGCGTTGCGCAAGTACCGCCAGAAGAAATGACCGGGTGCCCAAGCACACGACGGAAAACCGCCTCAGGGGCGGTTTTTTGTTTTTTGCGGAGGGGGGCATGATGGGCGGCCAGGCCATGGGCCGGGTGCCTTGGTGGCTGCCCGGCGGGCATGCGCAAACGATTTGGGCCGCTTGCGCCGCCCGGCCGCATGGCGGTGACGTGCCGCAGTTCCGGCGCGAACGCTGGCAAACCCCCGATGGGGATTTTGTGGATGTGGACTGGCTGGTGCCAGTCACGCCAGCCACTGCCCCGGCTCCGCTGCTGGTGCTGTTCCACGGCTTGGAAGGCTCGGCGCAGAGCCACTATGCACAGGCGCTGGCCGCTGTGGCGGCAGCGCGAGGGTGGCGGTTCGCCGTGCCCCATTTCCGAGGGTGTTCTGGTGAGAACAACTGGGCGCCCAGGGCGTACCACAGTGGCGATCATGCCGAAATTGAATGGCTGCTGGCCACTTTCAGGCAGCGTCAGGGCGGACAGCCCGTGCTGGCGTGTGGCGTATCGCTCGGCGGCAACGCCCTGCTGCGCTGGGCCGGGGAGGCGGGACAGGAGGCGACCAAGTATGTGCACGCCTTGACTGCGGTGTCGGCGCCGCTGGATTTGGCCGCCGCTGGCCAGGCGATAGACCAGGGGCTGAACCGCTGGATTTACGCACGCATGTTTTTGCGTACCATGGTGCGCAAGGCACGAGCCAAGTGGGCGCAGTTCCCCGGCCTGTTTGACTTGGCGGCGGTGAACCGTGCCACCACGCTGCGCGCGTTCGATGACGCCTTCACGGCCCCGTTGCACGGTTTTCTGGGGGTGGATGACTACTGGCGGCGCGCGTCGGCCAAGCCGGGCTTGCGGGGCATACACGTGCCAACGCTGGTGTTGAATGCCCGCAACGACCCTTTGGTGCCCGCGCGCAGCTTGCCGGAACAGCGTGAAGTGAGTTCACAGGTGACTCTGTGGCAGCCCCGGAACGGCGGGCATTGCGGGTTCCCGGCGGTCGAGCATGGGTGGGACTGGCCAGGCCATGTGCGGGCCATGCCTACCGCCGTGGCAGACTGGCTGGCACAAGCAGGAGGATGTTGAATGGACGATATTGTCAAAGAGGCCATGGTCAAATGGCCGAATGTGCCGGATTGTTTTGGCTGGTTAGGGCTGGATGCCCGAGGCCAGTGGTGGCTGCGTGATGACGCGGCACAGCAGGTGGGTCCATTTGCCGGGCAAGGCGCCAGGGTGGACAGCAAAGGCACACAGTTGCGGCATGAGAAGTTGCTGGCGTTCATACAGCGCAATTACGAGCACGATGCGCAGGGACGCTGGTTTTTCCAGAATGGACCGCAGCGTGTCTACGCAGAACTGGAGCTGGCGCCGCTGGTGCTGCGGCAGTCGGTATCAGGCGCCTGGGTGACGCACTGCGGACAGGAGGTCGAGCCAGTGGGCTGCTGGGCCGATGAACTGGGGCATGTGTACTTGCAGACCCCCCTGGGGCTGGGTGTGGTGTACAGCCAGGACGTGACATACGCGGCAGAGGCGGTGGAAGCCGGCCGCTGGGTCGTGCAGGCGTGCCGTTACGAGGCGGTGCCCGAGCAGTTCGGATTTATCAGAAGTCCAGCGCAGCTGTGCGGCTGACCGGGACTGACCGCAACGGGAGCAAGTACCCGGCGGTCAGTGGGTCCACAGCCACAACGCTGGTGGTGGGCGTCAATAGCTGTAGAAGCCGCGCCCGGATTTGCGGCCCAGGCGGCCAGCCGCCACCATTTCCTTCAGCAAGGCGGCCGGGCGGTACTTCGGGTCGGCGAAGTCGGCGTAGAACACTTGCATGATGGCCAGCAAGGTGTCCAGGCCGATCATGTCGGCCAGGGCCAGCGGACCGATCGGGTGGTTGCAGCCCAGCTTCATGCCGTTGTCGATGTCTTCTGCGCTGGCCAGGCCCTCGCCCAGCACCTGGATGGCTTCGTTGATCATGGGCACCAGGATGCGGTTGACCACGAAGCCAGGGGCGTTTTTGACCGTGACAGCGGTTTTGCCCACTTGGGCGGCAAACGCCAGCGCGAGCGCGTGCGCCGCATCCCCTGTTTGCAGGCCGCGGATCACTTCCAGCAGGCCCATCACCGGCACCGGGTTGAAGAAGTGCATGCCGATGAAGCGCTCTGGGTGGTTCACCACCGCCGCCAGCTGGGTGATGCTGATGGAGGAGGTGTTGGTGGCAATGACCGTGTCGGCGCCGACCAGCGCATCGATCTGGCGCAGGATGCGCAGCTTGAGTTCCAGGTTTTCCGTGGCGGCTTCGATCACCAGTTGGGCGACCTTCAGGTCGTCGTAGCTGGTGGAGCCTTGGACGCGGGCCAGCACGGCGTCGCGGTCAGCGGCGCTCAGCTTGTCTTTCTTGACCAGGCGGTCCAGGCTGCCCGCGATGGCGGACAGGCCGCGCTGCACGGCCGCGTCGTTGATGTCGATCATCACCACGTTGAGGCCAGCTTGCGCGCAGACCTGGGCGATGCCGTTGCCCATGGTGCCCGCACCGATGATGCCGATGGTTTGGAGATTCAGGCTCATGCTCAGTCTCAGACGCGTTCGAAGATGGCGGCAATGCCTTGGCCGCCGCCGATGCACATGGTGACCAGCGCGTAGCGGCCGCCGATGCGTTGCAGCTCATGGATGGCCTTGGTGGCGATGATGGCGCCGGTGGCCCCGACCGGGTGGCCCAGCGAAATGCCCGAGCCATTGGGATTGACCTTTTCGGGGTCCAGGCCCAGCAGCTTGGTGACGGCGCAGGCTTGGGCGGCGAAGGCTTCGTTGCTTTCGATCACGTCCAGGTCGCTGACCTTCAGACCGGCGCGCTCCAGCGCGATGCGGGAAGCGGGGACGGGGCCCAGGCCCATGAGCGTCGGCTCCACGCCCGAATGGCCCCAGCTCACCAGGCGGGCCAGCGGCTGCAGGTTTTGCGATTTGACCGCGTTGCCGGTGGCCAGCACCAGGGCGGCGGCGCCGTCGTTGATGCCGGAGGCGTTGCCAGCGGTGACGCTGCCGTCGGGCTTGAAGGCGGGCTTCATCTTGGCCAGCTGTTCGGGGGTGACGTCAGCGCGCACGTGTTCGTCGGTGTCGAACAGCACGGTGCCTTTGCGGCTGACCAGTTCGACCGGAACAATTTGTGACTTGAAACGGCCTTCGGCAATAGCGCGGGCGGCGCGCTGCTGGCTCTGCAGCGCCAAGGCGTCTTGCATTTCGCGGGTGATGCCTTCCTGCGCGGCCACGTTTTCGGCGGTGATGCCCATGTGGATCTTGTGGAAGGGGTCTTGCAGGATGCCCAGCATGTAGTCGAGGATCTGGGTGTCGCCCATGCGCGCACCCCAGCGGGCGGACGGCATGAGGTAAGCGCCGCGGCTCATGGATTCGGCACCGGCGCCAATGGCCACTTCGGCGTCGCCAGACTGCAGCGCTTGGGCGGCCAACACCACCGCCTGCAGACCAGAGCCGCACAGGCGGTTGACGTTGAAGGCCGTGGCGGTTTGCGGGATGCCTGCATCGATGGCTGCGACGCGCGACAAGTAGGCATCGCGCGGCTCGGTGGGGACGACATTGCCCATCACCACTTGGCCGACGCGGGTGGGGTCCACCCCGGCGCGCTTGATGGCTTCGCTGACGGCGAGGGTGGCGAGTTGCGACAGGGGCACATCCTTGAGTGCACCCCCAAAGGTGCCGATGGCGGTGCGGGTGGCGCCAACAACGAAAATGTCCTGGGAATTCATGGGGTTCTCCGGGTTGGGTGGCTGCCGTTGTGCAGTGCAGAATGCCAACGGCCAAAGGTTAATCATAGCTTGGCTTGGCGTCGGCCGCACTCCGGCGCCGCTGGCCGCAGAGGCTGGCACGGGGTTTATTGCTGCGGCGCACCAATGACGAGGTTTGATCCGGGTCAGACCCATGCTGCGGTGCAACGTGTATGCTTGAAGACATGAAGGAAACACCGTTTTCTGCGCAGGGAGGTGCTGCTTGACGCAAGAAAGCCAGAACGCGGGCCGTGGGTACGGCGCGAAGTTGGGAGCCGTCGTGCTCGTGGGTGGGTGGGTCGCGGCTTGTGCGCCGTTGCAGTCAACGCCGCCCAACCCGCAGCTGCATTTGCCAGCGGGCTACGGTGCCGATGCCCCGTCTGCTCCTGCGGTGACGGTGCCCAGGGTGGCCTGGCAGGACTTTGCACAGGATCCCGCCTTGCGCAGCGTGCTGGCCCAGGCGCTGGCGCACAACCGCGACTTGCGCGCTGCCGTGTTGCGGGTGCAGGAAGCGCGTGCCGCGTATGGCATACAACGCGCTGACCGGTTGCCCACCGTGGGTGTCAGCCTGGAAGCTGCACGGGCCCAGGTGCCGCACGACCTGAATGTGACGGGCCGTACCGTGCTGGGCAACCAGTTCCAGGCCGGTGTGGGGTTTGCCAGTTGGGAGCTGGACCTGTGGGGGCGCATTGCCAGCTTGAACGAGGCGGCGCTGCAAAACTTCCTGGCCACCGATGCAGCGCGGCGCGGCGTGACTTTGAGTGTGCTGGCGCAAACGGCCAACAGCTACTTGACGTTGCGTGAGCTGGACGAACGCTTGACGCTGGCGCAACGCACGGCGGCGAGCCGGGACGAAAGCCTGCGCATCTTCCGCCGCCGTGAGGCGTTGGGGGCGGCGTCCAAACTGGAGTTGACCCAGGTGGAGCTGTTGCAGCAGCAGGCGCAGGCGCTGGTGATGCAACTGACACTGGCGCGCGCTCAGCAAGCACACGCGCTGGTACTGTTGATGGGCAGTCCCTTGCCCGATGATTGGAGCGCGTCAGCTGCTGTGGCGCCGCCGCTGGTGGAAGTACAGCCTGGTTTGCCATCGGATTTGTTGCTGCAGCGGCCCGACATCGTGGCGGCCGAACATGCCCTGCGCGCGGCCCACGCCAACGTGAGCGCGGCCAGGGCCCATTTCTTTCCCCGCATTGGGTTGACCGCCAGCTACGGAACGGCCAGCGCCGAACTGGATGGGCTGTTCAAGGCGGGCAGCACGGCATGGAACTTTGCGCCCAACGTGAGTTTGCCGTTGTTTGACGGCGGGCGGCGGCAGGCCGCCCTGGATGTGGCTGAGGTGCGCAGCGAACAGGCCGTGGTGCGTTACGAGCAAGCGGTGGAGGGAGCGTTCCGCGACGTGGCCGACGCTCTGGCGGCGCGGCGCTGGCTGGGCGAACAGGTGCGCTTGCTGGAGGCCATGCAGACGGTGCAAGCCGAACGTGCGCGGTTGGCCAAATTGCGTTACGACAGCGGTGCCGCACGTTACCTGGAGGTGCTGGATGCCGAACGCGACTTGCTCGCGGTGCAACAGCAGGTGGTGCAAACCCAGCGCGTGGCGTGGTCGGCCCAGGTGGCGCTGTACGCGGCCCTGGGCGGCGCCACCCAACCAGACGCCGCTGATGCGGGCCCATGATTTCACCTGACAGGAACTGAGCATGAAGCTGCAATTGAGAAAAACCGTGGTCACGGTGGCTTTGCTGGCTGTGGCGGGAGTGGCCTACTACGCGTGGGGCCATTGGCGCGACCAGGGGCCAGGGCCCGGCCTGACGGCGGGCAATGGGCGGCTGGAGGCCACTGAAATCGACATCGCGACCAAGTTGCCAGGGCGCGTGGCCGACATTCTGGTGGACGAGGGCGAACTGGTGCAGGCGGGGCAGGTGCTGGGGCACATGGATGTGCAGGGCCTCAAGGCCCAGCGCGATGAGGCCATGGCACGGCTGCAGCAGGCCCAGCAGAGCGTGGCTGGCGCACAAGCCCAGGTGGCTTTGCGCGAAAGCGATGTGCTGGCGGTGCAGGCGCTGGTGGTCCAACGCGATACCGAGGTGGATGCCGCGCAGCGCCGTCTGGCCCGGTCTGAAACCTTGGCCCAGGAAGGTGCAGCTTCCGGGCAGGAGCTGGACGATGACCGGGCACGGGTGCGTGGCACCCAGGCCGCGTTGACGGCCACACGGGCCCAGGTAGGGGCGGCGCAGGCCGCGGTGGAGGCCGCGCGGACGCAGGTGACGGTGGCGCGGGCCAATGTGGCGGCCGCCGAGGCCACCCTGGCGCGTATCGATGCCGACCTGGCCGACAGCACACTCAAGGCGCCCCGCGCTGGCCGGGTGCAGTACCGCGTGGCCCAGCCGGGGGAGGTGCTGGGTGGCGGTGGCAAGGTGCTCAACCTGGTCGATCTGAGCGATGTGTACATGACCTTTTTCCTGCCTGAAGCACTGGCCGGACAGGTCGCGCTGGGCAGCGAAGTGCGCATCGTGCTGGACGCGGCACCGCAGCGGGTGGTGCCGGCCAAGGTCAGTTTCGTGGCCAGCACCGCGCAGTTCACACCCAAGACGGTGGAGACCGCCAGCGAACGGCAGAAGATGATGTTCCGCGTCAAGGCGCACATTGCCCCTGAACTGCTGAGTCAGCACCCGGAGCAGGTCAAGACGGGCCTGCCTGGCGTGGCCTGGGTCAAGACCGATGCGAAGGCCGCCTGGCCCGCCAACCTCCAGCTCCAGACGCTGCCATGACACTGGACGCTCAGGCCGTGCCGGTGGTGCGCCTGCAGGAGGTGCGGCTGCGCTATGGCCGGGTCACCGCTTTGGACGGCGTGACACTGGATGTGCCGCCAGGCCGCATGGTGGGTTTGATCGGGCCGGACGGGGTGGGCAAATCCAGCCTGCTGGCGCTGGCTGCGGGCGCGCGTGCGGTGCAGGAAGGCCGGGTCGAGGTGCTGGGCGGCGACATGACCCGCAGGCGCCACCGCCAGCGGGTCTGCCCGCGCATTGCGTACATGCCGCAGGGGTTGGGGAAAAACCTGTACCCGACCTTGTCGGTGGAGGAGAATTTGCAGTTCTTTGCCCGCCTGTTCGGGCACGACGCGGGGGAGCGCCGCCGCCGCATCGACGAACTGACGCAACGCACCGGCTTGCATGCCTTTCTGGACCGGCCAGTGGGCAAGCTTTCGGGCGGCATGAAGCAGAAACTGGGGCTGTGCTGCGCCCTGATCCACGACCCCGACCTGCTGATTCTGGACGAACCCACCACCGGTGTCGACCCGCTGGCGCGCGCGCAGTTCTGGGAGCTGATCAACCGCATCCGGCGTGACCGCCCCGCCATGAGTGTGGTCGTCGCCACCGCCTACATGGACGAGGCGCAGCGTTTCGACTGGCTGGTGGCCATGGACGATGGCCGCGTGCTGGCCAGCGGCACACCGGCTGATTTGCTGGCCCAGACCGGCACCGGCAGCCTGGAGACCGCGTTCATTGCCTTGCTGCCAGCGGAGAAACGCGCGGGCCACCGGGTGGTGGAGATTCCGCCGCTGTTGACCGATGGCGAGGACGACATCGCCATCGAGGCACGCGGCCTGACCATGCGTTTCGGCGACTTCGTGGCGGTGGATGGCGTGAGTTTCCGCATCCGGCGCGGCGAGATTTTCGGCTTTCTGGGGTCCAACGGCTGCGGC
>CAYQTH010000070.1:8155-9394 GCA_964420415.1 uncultured Macromonas sp.
GGCAAGACCACCACCATGAAAATGCTGACCGGCTTGCTGCCCGCCAGCGAAGGGCAGGCCAGCCTGTTTGGCCAGGTGGTGAACCCGAAAGACATGGCCACGCGCCGCCGTGTGGGGTACATGTCGCAGTCGTTCTCGCTCTACAGCGAGTTGACGGTGGAGCAGAACCTGGTATTGCACGCGCGCCTGTTCCACGTGCCAGAGGCGGACATTTCCGCGCGCGTGGCCGAGATGGTGCAGCGTTTCGATTTGGCCGATTGCACCGGCAGCCTGCCCGACCAGTTGCCGCTGGGTATACGGCAGCGCCTGTCGCTGGCGGTGGCCATGGTGCACAAGCCGGACCTGCTGATTCTGGATGAGCCGACCTCGGGGGTGGACCCGGTGGCGCGCGACAACTTCTGGCGTTTGATGATTGAACTGTCGCGGCGCGACCGCGTCACGATCTTCATTTCCACCCACTTCATGAACGAGGCCGAGCGCTGCGACCGCATGTCGATGATGCACGCTGGCCGCGTGCTCGACAGCGACACGCCCGCGGCCCTGGTGGCCAAGCGCGGCAAGGCCACGCTGGAAGAGGCGTTCATCGACTACCTGCTGGAAGCCGGTGGTGGCGGAGGTGAACACCCGCTGGCAGAAACGCCCCTGCTGCAAGCCGCCCCGGTGCCGGAGCAAGACCAGCGCTGGCCCGCCCGCTTGCGTCGCAGCCTGGGCCGCATCTGGAGCTACCAATGGCGCGAAGGGCTGGAATTGCAGCGCGACCCGGTGCGCTCCACCCTGGCCTTGCTGGGTTCTTTGATGCTGATGTTCGTGATGGGGTTCGGCATCACCATGGATGTGGAAGACCTGCGCTACGCCGTGCTGGACCGCGACCAGACGGTGCTGAGCCAGAACTATGCCCTCAACCTGGCGGGCTCGCGCTACTTCAAAGAGCTCGCGCCCATCACCGACCACGCCGACCTGGACCGCCGCATGCGCAGCGGCGAGATTTCCCTGGCGCTGGAAATCCCGCCGGGTTTTGCGCAGAACGCCGAGCGTGGCCGCCCGGTGCAGGTCGGGGCCTGGATCGACGGCGCCATGCCGCAGCGGGCTGAAACCATCCAAGGCTATGTGCAGGGCATGCACCAACTGTGGCTGGTGCAGCAGGCACAGGAGCGGACCGGGGTCACCCCCACGGGCGCGTTCCAGATCGAGATGCGCTTCCGCTACAACCCGGACGTGACCAGCCTGCCGGCCATGGTG
>CAYQTH010000071.1:0-9356 GCA_964420415.1 uncultured Macromonas sp.
CGGTGGAGTGCATGTAGCGGATCAGCCAGCCCCAGGGCACATCGCGCATGATGTATTCCACGGACGCGAAGGCCAAACCAGCATCGGGCTTGTAGTGCATGACCAGGAAGATACCCGTCACGATCTGAATCACCAGCACCAGCAGCGCCAGCGAACCGAAGATGTACCAGAAGTTGAAGTTCTTGGGCGCGTAGTACTCGGACATGTGCTGCTTGTAGCCCGCAAACGCCGAGGGGAAACGGTTCTCGAACCAGTTGGTCAGTTTTTCGCCGGCAGTAGCGTTCGGCGCGACTTCTTTGAATTCAGCCATGATGTTCCTCTGGGTGTGTGGCTCAGGCCTTCTTGTCTTCACCGATCAGCAGCACAGTGTCCGACAGGTACATGTGCGGCGGAACTTCCAGATTGTCGGGCGCAGGCTTGTTTTTGAACACGCGCCCAGCCAGATCAAAGGTGGAACCGTGACAGGGACACAGGTAACCGCCAGTCCAGTTGTCGGGCAACGAAGGTTGAGCGCCGGTCTGGAACTTGTCGGACGGCGAGCAGCCCAGATGGGTGCAAATACCCACAGCCACAAAGAATTCAGGCTTGATGGAGCGGTGACGGTTTTGAGCGTATTCCGGCGTGGGGTAGGCTTTGCGCTCGGAATTGGGATCGGCCAACTCAGCGTCCAACTTTTCCAGTGAGGCCAACTGCTCCGGCGTGCGGCGCATGATCCAGACGGGTTTGCCACGCCATTCGACCACGACCTTCTCACCGGCCTTCAGCGCGGAAATGTCGACCTCCACCGCAGCACCAGCGGCCTTGGCGCGCTCGGAGGGCTGGAAAGTGCTGACAAAAGGGACGGCGACGGCAGCTGCTCCCACGCCGCCCATGGCGCACGAGGTGATCAGCCAGGATCGGCGGCCGTTGTCTACGGTTGCTTCGCTCATGAGGATCTTTCAATGACTAGGCTGGACGATTGCATGACCCTGCAACATGTCGGGTCAATTCTGCATTGTAGCGGAGCGCCATCGAAGCTTGGTAATTGCCGCTACGATGGGAGCCGTTTCATCCAACACAAGCAAGGAGCATACGCATGAGCATGTTGCAGGAATTCAAACAGTTTGCCGTGAAAGGCAATGTCATCGACTTGGCCGTCGGTGTGATCATTGGTGGCGCCTTCGGCAAGATCGTGGGATCGCTGGTGGAAGATGTCATCATGCCTGTGGTGGGCAAGATGGTGGGCAACCTGGACTTTTCCAACCTGTTTCTGGTGCTGGGCAACGTGCCTGAAGGCACGGCCATGACCCTGGCCGAATTGAAGAAAGCGGGCGTGCCAGTACTCGCCTACGGCAACTTTCTGACCATTGCCCTAAACTTCCTGATCCTGGCGTTCGTGATCTTCCTGATGATCAAGCAGATCAACCGCCTCAAGCGCAACGAGCCAGCACCCGCCGAAGCACCAGCCCCCACACCGGAGGACATTGTGCTGCTGCGCGAAATCCGTGACAGCCTGAAAAAGTAAGCTGCCTGCTCCATGTCAGGCCAAGTGCCTGGCATGGGTCAGCGCCGTGGGGTCTGTCCCGCCACGGCCCCCATGGCTGCCGCGACCGCCGCCAGCATACTGGCGGGATCGGCCCGCCCCGTGCCAGCGAGGTCAAATGCCGTGCCGTGGTCGGGGCTGGTGCGCACGAACGGCAAACCGAGCGTGGTGTTGACGCCATGCTCCAGCCCCTGGTATTTCACCGGGATCAAGCCCTGGTCGTGGTACATGGCGATCACCACATCAAACTCGCCTTGGCGCGCGCGCATGAACACCGTGTCGGGCGCGAACGGTCCGCTGGCCAGGATGCCCTCGGCCTGTGCTTGCGCCACGGCGGGGCCAATGGTGTCAATTTCTTCCCGGCCAAACAACCCACCCTCCCCCGCGTGCGGATTGAGCCCGGCCACAGCCAGACGGCCGGCACGCCCCAGCAAACGCCGGAAATGCCGGTCCGTGATGCGCAAAGTCTGCAAGACATTGTCGAACGTCACCCCCTCGATGGCCTGCCGCAAGCTGACATGGATGCTGACCAGCACGGTGCGCAGTTCGTCGTTGGACAGCATCATGCGCACGGGCACATCGGCCACGGCGCAACCCAGGTGCTCTGCGGCCAAAGCCTGCAAATACTCGGTGTGCCCTGGGTGATCAACCCCGGCGGCAGCCAATGCCTCCTTGTGGATGGGTGCCGTCACCACGGCCGCAATTTCGCCGCGCAAAGCGGCTTGGGCGGCCCAGGCAATGGCCTGTGCGGCCGCACGACCGGCCACGGCGCTGACCCGGCCCCAGGCCACCGGCTCGGCCAGCCTCACCACGGGCAGAACAGGCACACAACGGGGCGGGAGGCCAAACACATTGCCCGGATGCTCAATTTCGGCCACAGGTAACATGCCCCCGGTGACCTCGGTCGCGCGCCGCAATGTGGCCGTGTCGCCTACCACAAAGCACCGTTGCGACCACAAGGGCCGGTGGCGAAAAAGGTGGGCAATGATCTCGGGTCCCACGCCCGCCGGGTCTCCCATGGTGATAGCGATGGGCAGAACAGGTGGTGCAGCCTGCGGAGTGGAAGGGGCGCTCATGCGGGATTGTCAATGTCGATGAACTGGTGCTCCAACCCCAACTGGACCGCCATCTGGGCCGCCACGGCGGGTGCACCATACCGTTCCGTGGCGTGGTGCCCACAGGCCAGAAATGCCACACCGCACTCACGCGCCAGGTGCGCTTGGGGCTCGGAAATTTCACCCGTCAGAAAGGCATCAGCACCCGCTGCAATGGCGGCTTCAAAGTAGCTTTGAGCCCCCCCGCTACACCAAGCCACGCGGCGCAGCGGGCGCCCAGCCGTATCCAGCAGTGTGACCGAGCGACCCAGCACGCGCTCAACGTGCTGGGCCAGACCCGCAGCCGAATCCACCGGCGGGAACCCCAGGCAACCCAGCTCCTGTTCCCCAAAACGCTCCCACCCCTGGGCACCAGGCTGCATGCCCAAAAGCACACCCAGTTGAGCATTGTTGCCCAGCACAGGATGGGCATCCAGAGGCAGGTGGTAGGCCAACAGGTTGATGTCGTGCTGCAACAGCAAGGCCAAGCGCTGTTTCATCCAGCCGGTGACACACCCATCTTGCCCACGCCAGAACAGGCCGTGGTGCACAAAAATGGCGTCAGCGCCCGCCGCAATGGCCGCTTCGATCAAGGCCTTGCTGGCGGTGACACCGCTGACCAGTTTGCGTATGCGCGCGCGGCCTTCAACTTGCAAGCCATTCGGGCCATAGTCTTTGAATCTGGCGGGCTCCAGCAGCCCATTGCAAGCCTCCAGCAATGCGGCGCGTGAGCAGCCTTGCATGCCGTCTGGCGGATCAAATAGCGATTCGGAAACAGCAGATGACATGGCGGAATGTTCGACGATGACCAAAAGGCCGATTGTCACACCATCTTGCCCTTGCTGCCCCCTCTTGTGGGCAGCAGATCAGCCCGGCTGCTCAGGGTCCGATTCGTTCATTTTGCGTTGAAAGAACCGCCAAAACCAGCCCGCCATGACCAGTATGAACGCGAGTACCCCCACGCTGAACAAACCATAATCGGTGGAAAAAAGGTCCACAATCGCTTTCATGCATTGCTCCTCTCTTGGTTGTGATGGCTTCCATTCCAGCCGACAATCAATCCGGCCTGCTTGATCCATGTCAAGAGGGTTTCATTCCGTGCCGAACTGCCCATGAAACGCTACTGGTTGCTTTTTTCCCAAACCGTCACTGTCGCACTGGCGGTCTATTTTGTGCTGACCACGCTCAAGCCGCAATGGTTTGAACCACGGCCAGGCAGAACTTCTGCGGTCTTGCTCCAAGAAACGGTCCAACCTGCACGCTCTGCTGCTGTGCAGGCCAGCAGCTTCAGCCTGGCGGCGAAACAGGCGGCGCCTGCGGTGGTCAGCATCAACACGAGCAAAGCCTCAGCTCAACCTGACCTTGATGACCCCTGGTTCCGTTTCTTCTATGGCGACCAGGCCCTGAAGCAGCCCCAGGTGGGTCTGGGGTCGGGCGTCATTGTCAGCCCCGATGGCTACATTCTGACCAACAACCACGTGGTGTCGGAAGCCGACCAGATCGAAGTGCAATTGCGTGATGGCCGCCGTGCCCAAGCCCGCATTGTGGGCACCGACCCGGAAACCGATCTGGCCATCCTGAAAATTGCACTGCCCAACCTGCCCGTGATTCTGTTGGGCAACTCCGATCAGCTGGAGGTGGGCGATGTGGTGCTGGCCATCGGCAACCCGTTCGGGGTCGGCCAGACCGTGACCAGCGGTATCGTCAGCGCCCTGGGCCGCAACCAGTTGGGCATCAACACCTTCGAAAATTTCATACAAACCGATGCGGCCATCAACCCCGGCAACTCGGGCGGTGCACTGGTGGACATCAACGGCCACCTGATGGGCATCAACACCGCGATCTACTCACGCTCGGGCGGCTCCATGGGCATCGGCTTTGCCATTCCCACCTCGACCGCACGCAGCGTGCTGGAGGCGATTGTGCGCGACGGCACGGTCACACGGGGCTGGATCGGCGTCGAACCGCAAGAACTGACACCGGAACTGGCCCAGTATTTCGGCACAGAGGAAAGCGCCGGTGTGATCATCACGGGGGTGCTGCAAAACGGTCCGGCCGCTCAGGCTGGAGTGCAGCCAGGAGATGTGATCACTCAGGTAGCGGGCCAGCCCGTTCACGATGTGAGCAGCCTGCTGAGCGTCGTCGCCTCCTTGTCACCCGGCAAATCCACGGAAATTGAGGTCTTACGCGGACAGGCCCGCCGCAACCTCAAAATCGTTCCCGGCAAACGCACACCGCCTAGCGCCGAACGCTGACGTGGGTCAGTGGTCTGAGGACTCGGTCTGTGTTTGCGGATCGGTGTCCGGCTGGAACCAGCGCGCACCCCATATGCCCAGTTCGTAAAGCAGGCACATGGGAATGGCCAACGCCAGCTGTGAAATCACGTCGGGCGGCGTGACCACGGCCGCGATGATGAAGGCCACCACAATGAAATAACCACGAAATGACTTCAACTGGTCGATGGTGACCATGCGGAAGCGAACCAGCAACAGGACCACAACGGGCACCTGAAACGCCAAGCCAAATGCCAGGTACAGGGACAAGATGGCCTCCACGTACGAAGCAATATCGGGCGTGGCATTCACACTGGCCGGCGTGAAGTTCTGGATGAACGCGAACATTTTGTCGAGCACGAAGAACTGGACGAACCCGATGCCTACGTAGGCCAACATGCTGCCCATGACGATGAGCGGCAAGGCGAAACGTTTTTCGTGGCTGTAGAGGCCTGGCGCGATGAAGGCCCAGGCCTGGTAGATGACCCAGGGCAAGGCGAGCAGCAAACCAGCCATCATCAGCACCTTGATCGGCACAAAGAAGGGCGTGAACACACCCACCGCGATGAGTTTGGCATCCGGGGGCATGTGGGCACGTATCGGCAGGGCGATCAGATCGATCAGCGCGGACGGTCCGGGGAAAATGGCCAACAGCAACATGCATACGCCCACGCCGGCGAAGGCATACAGCAATCGGTCACGCAACTCCATGAGGTGCTGGACAAAGGGCTGCTCGGTACCGGCCAGCTCGTCGTGCTGTTCATGTGGGGCTGGCATGGCAATGTTTCAGACAAACGGGATTATTTGGGACGAAAACGGGCCACGCGTGCCGCACCCGACAAGGCCTGGCGCCGCACGCCTGTGCGCGCTTTGTACCACTGGGGCACGGCTTGTTGCTTGAGTCGGAAATTCTTGCGGGGGTGGTGGTATTGCGGAAAAACGGTGGAACACGCCTCATCCTCGGACCAGGCACGCCCAGCTTCGGACATCGTCTGGTGAATGGACGTTTCCACCTCCTGCGCAGCTGAGACCACCGTGTCTTTCATGCGCTTGAGCTCGTCCAGCTCCATGCTGCGGTTGACCTCCGCTTTGACATCGGCCACGTAACGCTGCGCCTTGCCCAACAAGGCACCCACAGTGCGAGCCACGCGCGGCAGCTTTTCCGGACCGATGACCACCAGGGCCACGGCGCCGATCAGGGCGAGTTTAGAGATGCCCAAATCGATCATGGGACACTTTCAATCAAGGAACAGAACCGCCGACAGCGCCTGACTACCTGTCAGCTTTTGGTTTTGGCCTCGACGTCGATGGTGGTTTTCTCTGCCACCTTGTCCTGCGTCACCTGCCCAGCCGCAGGTGCATCGGCAGGAGGGTTGCCATCACGCATGCCATCCTTGAAACCTTTGACGGCAGAACCCAGATCACCGCCAATGTTCTTGAGCTTTTTGGTCCCGAACACCAGCACCACGATCAAAAGAACAACGAGCCAGTGCCAAATCGATAAACCACCCATGGTGTGTCACTCCTGCATGCGGGGCCGCGCCCCAGCTGATTGGGTCAGATTGTACGCCGCACACAAAGTTCATCCCTGTTCAAAACCGGGCGGCAGACCGGATTTCAGTGTCCTTGTACCGACAGGTCTACGCGCCAGGGGTGCGCACCGCCGACCACATGCACATGCAGGTGGTGTACTTCTTGGCGGCCATGGGCGCCGGTGTTGACCACGGTGCGGAAACCGCCATCCGGGTAAGGCCCACACCCCTGCTCGAGCGCCAGTTTGGGGGCCAGCACCATCATCTTGCCCATCAGCCGTTCGTGTTCCGGCGTCAAGTGCGCCATGGACGGGATATGCAGCTTGGGGATCAGCAAAAAATGCACTGGCCCCCAGGGATGGATGTCGTGGAAGGCGTAGATATCATCATCTTCGTACACCTTGCGGCTGGGAATCTGGCCAGCGACGATTTTGCAAAAGAGGCAATTCGGGTCTTGAGACATGGTGATACGCTCGTTTCAGACAGGCATGGGCTTGCGGTCGTTCCAGAACAGCAGGCCTTTGACGACGCGGTAAATGCCCCAGATGGCGGCAGCTCCAAGCACAAAGAAGCCCACTCCGATGAAAATCGTGATACCGCCCACAATGCACCAGACCAGACTCCACCAGAAGGTGCGGATCTGCCAAGTGAAATGGCTGTCGTACAGCGTGCCGCACACATCTTCGCGCTTGATGTAGTTCACCACAATGGCAACGATGGCCGGGATACCGCCCAACAGCCAGGAAGCCGCGTAAAGCAAGTAAACGATCAGCGTCAGCTGCCGCAGGCTTTGCATTTGCTCGTCGGTCTTGCCATTGACATCGATGATGGTGTTGTCGTTCATGTCCATCTCCCAGGTTGTAAGTGCTTACTCGCCCGCTTCGCGCATGTGGGCTTTGCGCAGGGCTTTTTCTTCCAGGCCGCTCAGGCCCTCGCGGCGCGCCAGTTCGGCCACCACGTCCGCCGAAGTCAGGCCGAAATGCGCCAGCGCGATCATGCTGTGGAACCAGAGGTCCGCCACTTCACCCACCAGCAGTTTCGCACTGCCCTGGCCGTGCTGCAGGTCCTTGGCGGCCATGATGGCTTCACCGGCCTCTTCGCCAATTTTCTTCAGAAAGGCGTCGGGCCCTTTGTGCAGCAGGCGGGCCACATAGCTTTTCTCCGGGTCGCCGCCATTGGCCGCTTTGCGGCTGTCGATCACGGCGTCCAGCCGGTCCAGGGTGTCGGTGGAGGAGGCGCTCATGGGCTATTTGTAAATGGATTCGGGGTCTTTCAAGACCGGATCAACGCTTTGCCAGGCGCCGCCTTCGGGGCTGGCTTCGTAGCGCTGGTAGAAGCAGCTGTGACGCCCGGTGTGGCAGGCAATACCCGGTTCGTGGCCGAGCTGTGTGACCTTGAGCAGCACCACGTCGTTGTCGCAATCCAGGCGGATGTCGTGCACCTGCTGCACGTGGCCGGATTCCTCGCCCTTGAACCAGAGCTTGCCGCGCGAACGGCTGAAATAGACGGCGCGGCCCAGTTCGGCAGTCTTCTGCAGCGCCTCGCGGTTCATCCAGGCAAACATCAGCACGTCGCCGCTGCTGTTTTCCTGCGCAATCACAGGCACCAGACCCTGCGCGTCCCATTTGATGTCGTCCAGCCAGCTCATTGCCCTGCCCTCACAAGCGCACGGGAATGCCGTGTTCCCGCATCATGGCCTTGGCCTGGCCCACGGTGAATTCGCCATAGTGGAAGATGCTGGCGGCCAGCACCGCGTCGGCGCCGCCCTTTTGGATGCCTTCGGACAGGTGTTCCAACGCACCCACGCCACCGGAAGCGATCACCGGCACCGGCACCGCGTCGCTCACGGCACGGGTCAGTGGCAGGTCAAAACCAATCTTGGTGCCATCGCGGTCCATGCTGGTGAGCAGGATTTCACCGGCACCGAACTCGGCCATCTGGCGCGCCCAGCTCACGGCATCCAGGCCCACGTTCTTGCGGCCGCCGTGGCTGTACACATCCCAGCCGGGGCCGATGGCTTGGCCATTGGCGCCCAGGCGCTGTTCGTCTTCGGCGGTGCGGCGCTTGGCGTCAATGGCCACCACGATGCATTGGGCGCCATACTTGGCCGAGGCATCGCGGATGACCTGCGGGTTGGCAATGGCCGCCGAGTTGAAGCTGACCTTGTCGGCACCCGCGTTGAGCAGGCGGCGCACGTCGTCCACGGTGCGCACCCCACCGCCCACCGTCAGCGGAATGAACACCTGCGAAGCCACCGCCTCGATAATGTGCAGGATCAGGTCGCGCCCATCACTGGTGGCGGTGATGTCGAGGAAGGTGAGTTCATCGGCGCCCTGCTCGTTGTAGCGGGCGGCAATTTCCACCGGGTCGCCAGCGTCGCGCAACTCAACGAAATTGACGCCCTTGACCACGCGGCCACCGGTCACGTCCAGGCAGGGGATGATGCGTTTGGCCAGCATGTGACTCTGTCTCAATCAGCCGTTGAGTTCGTCGGCCAGCTTCTGGCCGACTTCGAAGTCGAGATCGCCGCTGTAGATGGAGCGGCCGCAGATCACGCCTTCCACGCCCTCGTCCTCCACCGCGCACAGCTTGCGGATGTCTTCGAGGTTGGACAGGCCGCCGGAAGCAATGACGGGAATGGTCAACGCCTGCGCCAGTTTGACGGTGGCTTCGATGTTGATGCCCGAGAGCATGCCATCGCGGCCGATGTCGGTGTAGATGATGGATTCAACGCCGTAGTCCTCGAACTTCTTGCCCAGGTCCACCACCTCGTGGCCGGTCAGCTTGCTCCAGCCGTCGGTGGCCACTTTGCCGTCCTTGGCGTCCAGGCCGACGATGATGTGGCCGGGGAAAGCGGTGCAGGCGTCCTGCAGGAAGCCGGGGTTCTTGACGGCGGCGGTGCCGATGATGACGTAGCGCAGACCGGCGTCCAGGT
>CAYQTH010000072.1:0-9298 GCA_964420415.1 uncultured Macromonas sp.
TGTCGACCGGGATGTCGAAGAAGCCCTGGATCTGGTCGGCGTGCAGGTCCATGGTCAGCACGCGGTCCACGCCCACGGCTTCCAGCATGTTGGCGACCACGCGGGCAGAGATGGGCACGCGGGTGGAACGCGGGCGGCGGTCCTGGCGGGCGTAACCGAAGTAGGGAATCACGGCCGAGATGCGCGCAGCGGAAGCGCGCTTCAGCGCGTCGACCATGATGATGAGTTCCATCAGGTTCTCATTGGTCGGGGCGCAGGTGGACTGGATGATGAAGATGTCGCGGGCACGCACGTTTTGCGTGATCTCGACGGTGACTTCGCCGTCGGAGAAGCGGCCCACATTGGCGGAACCGAGCTGGGTGCCCAGGTGCTGGGCGATTTCAGCAGCCAGTACCGGGTTGGCATTGCCGGTGAAAATCATGAAGTCCGGCGATTGCACAGGGGTGGACGTTTGCATGGCGAAACCCGGTACGGTTTTGGTTGGAACAAAAAACTCGCGGCCCGAAGGCCGCCTGATGTCTCGTTCTATGAGTAAATTTGGCAGGGGAGGAAGGACTCGAACCCTCGCATGCCGGAATCAAAATCCGGTGCCTTGACCAACTTGGCGACTCCCCTACACTGGTTCGCTGCAGATGCAACGCACCGTTATGTAGTTTATGCTCATCACTGCTTGAGCAATGTCCGGCATTGTAACCGTTATTGCCACCCAATCAGGGGATGCTCATTCAAAATGTTGCAGTGCTTTGCGATCCAGCCCGGCGGCAGTGTGGAGGTATCCACATCGTGTTCGACTTTGGCGAACATCGCGCTGCCAGAACCGGTCATACGGCCTGTCAACCCTTGTTGATGCAGCCACTGCAGTCCTGTATTGATGTCAGGACACAGCGTTTGTGCCACGGGTTGAAGGTCGTTGCGCCCGAATTCGTGAATTTGGGCTGCGTCACTTGCAACAAAGTCTTCGATTGTAGCGTGTTTTGTGTCGCGTTTCAATGCCGGGCTTTGGAATATGTGTGGCGTAGATGCGCCAGTGGGGGGCTTGATGACCACGAACCGGGCGGCGTGCAGGTTCACGGGGGTCAGCCGTTCGCCTATGCCTTCCACCCAGGCGTTGCGGCCGCCCAGGAAAAAAGGCACGTCGGCGCCGAGCTGCAGGCCAAGTTCCAGCAAGCGTTCCAGGGGCACGTTCAGGTTCCAGAGCCGGTTGAGTGCCAACAGGGTGCTGGCGGCGTTGCTGGAGCCGCCGCCCATGCCGGCTTCCATGGGAATCCGTTTGTCCAGTGAAATATGCGCGCCCAGTGTGCAGCCGCTCGCTTGCCGCAAGGCCTGTGCTGCGCGCATGACCAGGTCGTGTTCTGGTAGAGGCGGCGCCAAGCTGTTCAGGTCTGCACGGCTGATGTGGCCGTCACTGCGGCGTTCGAAGTGCAGGGTGTCGCTCCAGTCGATGAGCGCGAACACCGATTGCAGCAGGTGGTAGCCGTCGGCACGACGCCCGGTGATGTGCAGGAACAGGTTGAGCTTGGCGGGGGCGGGCACGTCCCACAGGGCGTTCAGCGTCATGGGGTGCCTTGCAGGACCAGCCGCAGGTCGACAGCAGGCAGCGGCTGGCTGCGCTGTGCCCGCACACGGCCTTGGTGATATTGGCTCAGGTCCGCCTGCCAGCCCGTTGTCTCACTGGGGTGGCCGTGCAGCCAGTCGAACAGGGAAGGCAGTGGCAAAGCTGCGCCAGTGAGTTCCAGGGTCAGGCTGTCCATGTCCGGGTAGTCATACACGTCTTCGCCCCGCTGCAAACGGGCGCTGCCGGGTTGCCATTGGGCGATGCCCAGCGTCTGCCCGAATGGCCCCGACAGAACCAGTTCTCCTTGTTGGGTGTTGCCGTTCAATTCGAAGCTTGTGGCGAAGTGGCGCACTGGGTTGTCATTGACTTGTAATGACAGGCGGCCTGTCCACCGGTCGTTGGTGCCCACTGTGTAGGTGGTCGGGGGAACTGAAGCGCACCCAGGGAACAGCATGACCGTGCCCAGCCCGGCAACAAGCATGCGACGGCGGAAGGCGTACGCGATGGTGTGTCTCGCCAGCACGGTCATGGCAGAACCTGGTGCCGCGTCATGGTTTCCCGCAGAGTGTCGTTCTGCGGATGAAGTTGCAGGCTTTCACGCCAGATGGCCAGTGCGCTGACTTGTTGCCCCAGGGCCCAGTGGACCTCACCCAGATGGGCGGCGATTTCGGGGTCCGGGCGCAGTTTGAAGGCCGTTTGCAGAACCCGCAAGGCTTCCGGCAGGTTGCCCAGCCGAAATTCGACCCAGCCCAGGCTGTCCAGGATGAAGGGGTCGTTGGGGGCCAGTGCCAGGGCTTGTTGGATGAGGGCCTTGGCTTCAGGCAGGCGGGTGTTGCGGTCTGCCCAGGCATAGCCCAGGGCGTTGAAAGCGTGGTGGTGAGCGGGGTCAAGCGCCATCAGCTCCCGCAACAGTTGCTCCATGCGGCCCAGTTGTCCGGCTTTTTCGGCGGTCATGGCCTGTTCGTAGAGCAGATCCGGCTCTTTCGGGAATTGCTGGCGGGCTTCGGCGAGCACCTGCAGGGCGGCCTCGTGCTGGCCTTGGTCGCGCAGCAGGTGCGCTTCGGTCATGAAAAGGCGCTGGCGATCGTCCTGATTTTGGACTGGAGCCTGGCGCAGGAGTGACCTGGCCTCGTTCAGTCGGCCTTCTTTGGCAAGCAGGTTGGCGCGGTGGATGTGAACCAACAGCGGGTCAGGGGCATCGGTGATCTGGTCCAGCCAGCGCTGGGCGCTGGCGTAGTCGCCTTGTTGTTCGGCAATGGTGGACAGTTGCAGCATGGCCTGAACCCGTCCCCGGCGCTGGTGGTCGCCTTCAGGCGGCTGGCTGAGTTCCAGGTAACGGGTCAGGGCGGACTGTGCTTGGGGCCAGAGCCGTTGCTGCTGAAACAGGGCGCCTTGCAGCAGCCAGGCTTCTGCGTTGCCTGGGCGTGCGGACAGCAGTGCATCCAGTTCTTGCTGGGCGGCGGCGTGTTGCCGCTGTTCGGTGAGCACGCGCGCCAGGCCGAGTTGTACGGTGTCGCGTGCAGCGGTGTTGGGTGAAAGGCTGGCAGTTTGCAGGAACTGGCGTACCAGCGTTTCGGCACCGGTCTGGCCTGCGGCCATGAGTTCCAGTGCCAACCCCGCAGCAGGCAGAAATGAAGGGACGGCTTGCAAGGCCTGGCGGGCCGAAGCCAGCGCCGCGCTGAGGTCGGGCTGGCTGGCCTGCAGGCGTCCGAGGCTGTGCCAGGCGTTGGCCTGGGTGGCTGTGTCTGGGTCCTTGAGGGAGGGTGCCAAAGCCTGGCGGGCGGCTTGCAAGGCAGCAGCCTTGTCGCTGGCACGGGACACGAGCTGCGGGATGGCCGCGATGATGTCTTGCCGTGCGTCCGGCGTGGCCAGTTGGATCAGTTTTCGCAGGGGGGGGGCGATGTCCGCCGGGCGGTTGAGAGCCAGAAGGATTTGCAGCTTGTAGCGGTGCGCGTCGGCGTCTGCGGGGAGGGTGGTGGCCCAGTCGCTGGCGGCGGTGAGCGCGGCGTTTCCAGAGCGAGCCTGTAGTGCCATGTCCACCGCGCGCCGGTACAGTTCTGGACGCTGGGTTTTGTGGGCTGCGTCGAGCAGCAGCGAATAGGCTGCGCCGGGATCGTTCTGTGTCCACTGGAGTTCACCCAGCAGCAGTTGGTAGAACAGGCTGGCGTCCAGGGCCGAGGTGGCCGGTGGCGTGGCGGCTGGGCCGGAGGCGGGGGCCAGAGGCTGAGCCTGCGCATACCAGGGGATGACCAGGCTGACGAAAACCCAGGCGGGAAGGAAAAACGGCAAGGTTTTGCGTGTCTTGAATAAGGCTGCCAGCTGCATGGGACGATGATAATGGAAGCCTCCTTTCGTTGCCCGCCTGCCGAACATGCCCGAATTGCCTGAAGTTGAAGTGACACGCCTGAGTTTTGCCGACCGGATCGAAGGCGCGTCTGTGCTGGCGGCCCGGCTGGGCAAGCCGCTGCGCTGGCCGCTGGGGGTGCCGGTGGCCACACTGGCGGGACGCACGGTGCTGGGTGTGCGGCGGCGCGGGAAGTACCTGTTGCTGGATCTGGACGAGGGGCTCTTGCTGCTGCACCTGGGCATGTCGGGCAGCGTGAATTTTGCGCCGGACTTGCCCGCGCCTGGGGTGCATGACCATTTCGACCTGGTGACCACCCGCGGCACCTTGCGGCTGCATGATCCGCGCCGCTTTGGCGCCGTGGTGTACGCGGCCGGCGAGGCCGACCCCGTGGCCCGCAAACTGCTGGGCGGTCTGGGGGTGGAGCCGTTGACCGATGATTTCCAGGTCGAGGCGTTTCACCACGCCTTGCGCCAGCGGCGGGCCAGCATCAAGCAGGTGCTGCTGGCGGGGGATGTGGTGGTGGGTGTGGGGAACATCTATGCGTCTGAGGCCTTGTTTCTGGCCGGGATACGGCCCACGGTAGCGGCGCAGCGGTTGAGCCGCCCCCGTGTGGCCAAGCTGCACCAAGCCATACGCCAAGTATTGAACAAGGCGTTGGCGTCCGGCGGCAGCACATTGCGCAATTTTTCCAATGCGCACGGGCAGAGCGGCCACTTCCAGCTGGAGGTGAATGTGTACGACCGTGCCGGTGAACCGTGCCGCGTGTGCGGTACGCCGGTCAAAAGCCTGCGGCAAGGACAGCGCTCCACTTTCTACTGCCCGGTCTGCCAAAGGCCTTGAGGCTTGAGGGCACGGAAGCAGAGATGCCAGTGCTATATTGGCTTTTCCGGCAATTCAGGCGCGCGCGCAGCGTGGTCCACACATGTCTTTCAACCAAGAATTTGACGAACACAGCGCTTGGCGCAAGCAATACGCCGAGCGCCTGACGGCCCTGGCCGACTGGCTGGACGGGCAGGAGTTGTTGGATGCCGGTGTGAGCGAGCGCTTGCAGCAGCTGCAGACCCAGCTCAAGTCCGACAAGGTGATGGTGGCTTTCGTGGCCGAGTTCTCGCGCGGCAAGTCGGAACTGATCAACGCTGTGTTTTTTGCCGGGTACGGGCGGCGCATCATGCCTGCGGCGGCGGGGCGCACCACCATGTGCCCGACCGAACTGGGCTACGACGCCGAGGTGCCGCCCTGTTTGCGCCTGTTGCCCATCGAAACGCGCTTACAGCCGCAGGCCCTGCTGGAATGGCGCAGCGCACCCGAGCAATGGGAGCGCGTGGACCTGGATGTGAACGACCCGGCGCAACTGGCGCAAGCCATAGAGAAAGTGGCCGAGGTGCGCCGCGTGACGGTGGATGAAGCCCGCGCTTTGGGCTTCTGGCACGACGAAGCGCCGGAAGACAACCCTTTGGCCGGGGTGGATGGCCTGGTGGAGGTGCCGCGCTGGCGCCACGCACTGATCAACATGGCGCACCCCTTGCTGAAGCAGGGGCTGGTTATCCTGGACACGCCTGGCCTCAACGCCATTGGAGCGGAGCCCGAACTGACGGTCAGCCTGTTGCCGCAGGCGCACGCGGTGGTGTTCATTCTGGCGGCCGATGCGGGGGTCAGCAAATCCGACCTGGCCCTGTGGCGCGAACACCTGGCCCCGGCGGCCGAACGCACGGACTCCCGCCTGGTGGTGCTCAACAAGATCGACACGTTGTGGGACGAACTCAGCACGCCGCAGTACATCGAGGCGCAGATCCAGCGCCAGCGTGAAGATTCGGCACAGGTGCTGGGGCTGGCCCCGGCGCAGGTGATTGCCGTGTCGGCCCAAAAAGGCCTGCTGGCCAAGGTGAAGCAGGACGGCGTCTTGTTGCGGGAAAGCCGTTTGCCCGACCTGGAGCGGGCGCTGGCCGACGATGTGCTGGCCCAGCGCCGCCATATTTTGTCGTCCAGCGTGGACGCCGCCTTGCGGGTGCTGCGCGACGAGGTAGGGCGGCACCTGCATGGGCGCAGCCGCGAGCTGATGGAGCAGGTGCAGGAGCTGGAAGGGCTGCGCGGCAAGAACACCACCGTCATCAAACAGATGCGCTTGCGTATCGAGCAGGAACAGGCCGATTTCGATTCCAGCAGTGCCCGGATCCAGGCGGTGCGTTCGGTGCACCTGAAACTGTTGAAAGAACTGCTGGCTCTGCTGGGCAGCAACCGGCTCAAGGCCGAAGTGGCCCAGTTGAGCGAGGCGCTGCAGCAGCCAGGCGTGAAGCTGGGCGTGAAAAAGGTGTATGGAAACGCATTTGACCGCCTGCGCGCCGGGCTGGAACAGGCCCAGCGGCTGGCCAACGAAGTGCAGGACATGCTGGCCAGCAGCTTTCGCAGCTTGAATGCCGAGTTTGGTTTTGCCTTGCAAACGCCGGAACGGGTGGACCTGCAGCGCCACGGGCAGGAGCTCGACATCATCGAACGCAACCACCTGCAGTACCTCGGGTTGACCAATATCTTCCGGCTGGCCCAGCCCGAATTTGCCGACCGCCTGGCCAAGGCAGTTATGTCGCGCCTGAAAGCGGTGTACGATGCCGCCGCCAATGACGTGGAGTTGTGGAGCAAATCAGCTGCCGCGCAGTTGGACACCCAGATGCGTGAGCGTCGCAAGAATTTTGCCCGCCGCATTGAAGCGGTGCACCGCATCCAGCAGGCCGCTGGCGGTTTGGATGAACGTCTGGCAGAACTGCAGGCTCGCGTGGACCAGGTGCAAAACGACCAAGCCACGCTGCAACGTTTGACCCAAGCCCAGGCCGGCTTGAGTGACGCGGCAACCCCTGCCGAGACCAAGGCCGATGAGGCAGAGCAACGGGCGAGCACCGAAGACTGGCCCACGGCTGATCCTGACACTGAACCCAGTACCCAAGATGCCGCTTGAGTTGGTAGAGCAAGCGCAGCAGGCATTCTTCGGGCAGTTGGTGGCGTGGCAGCGGCAACACGGGCGGCACGATTTGCCGTGGCAAAACACACGCGACCCGTACCGGGTGTGGCTGTCGGAAATCATGCTGCAGCAGACCCAAGTGGTCACGGTGCTGGGCTACTACCCGCGTTTCCTGACGCGTTTCCCAGACGTGCAGGCTTTGGCCGCCGCCCATGTGGACGACGTGCTGGCGCTGTGGAGCGGCCTGGGGTACTACAGCCGGGCGCGCAACCTGCACCGCTGTGCGCAGGAAGTGGTGCAGCAGTGGGGGGGCGCATTTCCGAGCACCTCTGTTGAATTGCAGCAGTTGCACGGCATCGGCCCCTCCACGGCAGCGGCCATTGCTTCGTTCTGCTTTGGTGAACGCATTTCCATTTTGGATGGCAACGTCAAACGCGTGTTGACACGCTTGCTGGCGTTTGAGGGCGACTTGGCCGAAACAGCACAGGAGCGCCAGCTGTGGCAGCATGCGCAGGACCTGTTGCCGCCGCAGCCTGGCCACGACGACATGGCCGCCTACACCCAGGGCCTGATGGACCTGGGCGCCACCTTGTGCATGCGCAGCAAGCCGCAGTGCCTGCTGTGCCCGGTGCAGGCGCTGTGTCAGGCACAGGCGCAGCAGCGCGCGACCGATTTCCCGGTCAAAACCCGCAAGCTGAAACGCCGCACCGAAACCTGGTGGCTGCTGGCGCTGCGCAGGCCCGATGGCGCGATCTGGCTGAGCCAGCGACCGGCGCGGGGCATCTGGGCCGGGCTGTACAGCTTGCCAGTGTTCCAAAGCGAAGAGGCATTGTGTGCCGCCGTGCCGGGCGCATGGGAGCAAGGTCCGGGCACGGTGGCGCATGGCACTTTGCGCCACGCCCTGACGCACCGCGACCTGGTGCTGCACCCCCTGGAGTTGCCTTGGCCGGTGGAAGATGTTCCCGCTGGGTTGGGGGCTGGGCTGTGGGTGGAACGTGCCAGTGCGTTGGACCTGGGGTTGCCCGCCCCGGTACGGCGCTGGCTGGAAGCGCAGTTGCCGGTTTAAATCCGGCTCACTGCCCGCTGAACTTCAGCGCGTCCAGTTCGCGGTGGCGGTGCTGCACCGTCCAGTCGATGCGGAAGGCTTGCGCCAATTGCTCCACCAGGTAGACCGAGCGGTGCTGCCCGCCGGTGCAGCCTATGGCCACCGTCACGTAGCTGCGGTGGTCCTTCACCATGCGGGGCAGCCAGTGCTGCAGGAAGGTTTCGATCTGGTGCTGCATCACCTGCACCTCGGGCTCAGTCTGCAAGAAGGCGGCCACCGGGGCGTCCTGCCCGGTCAGGGCTTTGAGTTCTGGTTCGTAGTGCGGGTTGGGCAGCATGCGCACGTCGAACACGAAGTCGGCATCCATGGGAATGCCGCGCTTGAAGGCGAAGGACTCGAACACCAGCGTCAACGTGGCCGGAGCGCGGTGCAGCAGGGTTTTGACTTCGCTGCGCAGGTGCGAGGCCTTGAGCTGGCTCGTGTCCAGCACCTGGGCCTGTTCACGCAGTTCGCTCAGCAGTTCGCGCTCCAGTTCGATGGCGTCGACCAGGGCGCGGTGTTGGTCCTGCGTGTCTTTGTGCGACAGCGGGTGCATGCGCCGCGTTTCGGAAAAACGGCGCACCAGCATGTCGGTGGTGGTGTCCAGGAACAGCACGGTCAGCGGCTGGCCCTGTTGGCGGATCTGCTTCAGGCGTTGTGGCAGGCCGGGCAGGGACTTGGCGCTGCGCACGTCCATGGCCACCGCCACGCGTTCGGCGCGGTGTTCCTGCTCGACAGCAATGAAGGATTCCAGCAGTTCCGGCGGCAGGTTGTCCACGCAGTAGAAGCCCGAGTCTTCCAGCGCGTGCAGCGCCACCGATTTGCCCGAGCCGGACATGCCGGTGATCAGCACCAGTTGCATGGTTACAGGGGTGTCGCTCATGCCTGCAACATCTCGCGGGCGTGGGCCAGGGAGGCGTCGGACAGCTTGTCGCCGCCCAGCATGCGCGCCAGTTCCTGCACACGGGTTTCGGGGTCGATGGCGCGCACCTCACTGGCGGTGCCTTGGCCGTCCTGCACCTTGCTGACGAACAGGTGGTGGTCGGCGCAGGCCGCCACCTGTGGCAGGTGGGTCACGGCCAGCACCTGGCGGTCCTGGCCGAGCTGGCGCATCAGGCGGCCCACGGTCTGTGCCACGGCGCCACCAATGCCACTGTCCACTTCGTCAAAAATGAGGGTGGAGGCCTGGCCCAACTGGCTGGTGGTGACGGCAATGGCCAGCGCAATGCGCGACAGTTCGCCGCCCGAGGCCACCTTGCCCACCGGGCGCGGTGTGCTGCCCGCGTGGCCAGCCACCAGGAATTCGATGTTGTCCAGGCCGTGGGCCTGCGGTTCGTCCAGCGGCTGCAGGCGCACCTCGAA
>CAYQTH010000073.1:0-9227 GCA_964420415.1 uncultured Macromonas sp.
ACAACTTTGTACAGCTGTTCCAGGCGCTGGAACTGGAGCCCAAGCACGCTTACCAATTGGCATTCAACAGCTTCGAGGCCAGTTTTGCCGACGAAGCCACCAAGCGCGGCTGGGAGCGTGAACTCAAAGCCTATTTCGACCACCTGCACGAAACCGACTGAGCGGCTGTCCTGGAGCGCGACCCGGTAAAATCACGCAACGGCGCCGCGCCCCAGGCGCCGTTTGCTCTGTTTGGGGTCATGTAGAGGAACACCATGTTCAAAACCTCGCTGCCGCACACGCGGCTGCATTGTTCTGGCTGGCTCCCGGCAAGGGGGCCGTGTTGACATACGCCGTCAAAGAAATTTTCTACACCCTGCAAGGTGAAGGCTTGCGCGCGGGCCGTCCGGCGGTGTTCTGCCGTTTTGCGGGCTGCAACCTGTGGAGCGGGCGGGAAGAAGACCGGGCACAGGCCGTGTGCCGCTTTTGCGACACCGACTTCGTGGGCACCGACGGCACCCTGGGTGGCAAGTTCTTGCAAGCTGCAGAGCTGGCCCGGCGCATTGCCGAGCAATGGCCGCAGGGACAAGGTCACCGTTACGTTGTGCTCACAGGCGGCGAGCCTTTGCTGCAGGTGGACGCAGCGCTGGTGGAGGCCCTGCACGCCGAGGGGTTCGAAATTGCGCTGGAAACCAACGGTTCGCTGCCAGCCCCCGAAGGGATTGACTGGATTTGTGTCAGCCCCAAAGCGGGCGCAGCCTGGGTGCAGCGCCGTGGGCAAGAGTTGAAGCTGGTGTTCCCGCAGGAAGGCTTGCTGCCCGGCCAGGTGGACACCGCGGGTTTTGACCATTGCCTGCTGCAACCCATGGATGGCCCGGCACAGGCGGCCAACACCCGAGCGGCGGTGGCGTACTGCCAGGCGCACCCACAGTGGCGCCTGTCGCTGCAAACCCACAAGATTCTGGAGATACGCTGATGCACGCCCCCGTCACATCCGCCGTGTGCGAACTGTCGCAAAAGTTCTATTTCGAAGCCGCGCACACCTTGCGGCGCACGATCGAGGCCGAAGGCAGCCGCCGCATCCACGGCCACACCTACCACGCCGAAGTGACCGTGCGTGGCGCGGCCGATCCGGCCAGCGGCATGGTGATCGACCTGGCGTACCTGCGGGCTGAAATTGCCCGTTTGCGCGAACGGCTGGACCACCACTTCCTGGACGAAGTGCCGGACATGGGCCCGGCCACCTTGGAAAACCTGTGCGCCTACATCCGGCGCGCGCTGGCGCCTTCGGTGCAAGGTTTGTGCGCGGTGCAGGTGGAGCGCCCCGCCAGCGGTGACCGCTGCGTGCTGCGCTGGTAAACGCAGACACAGCGGCCTCTGCCGCTCAAGGGTTCCACTGCAGCTGCACGTTTTCGATGATGTTGATGATCCCGATGCTGCACTTGGGGGCAGTGCCCGGTTTGATCCAGAAGTCGGGAATCCGTTTCAGCCATTCTTCCAGGAAGATGCTGATTTCGCGCCGAGCCAGCACGGCGCCAGGGCAGGTGTGCGGGCCGGTGCCAAAGGCCGTGTGACGCGAGGTCGGGCGGGTGAAGTCGACCTTCATCGGGTTGTCGTAGATCTGGTCGTCCAGGCCGTAGAGCGGGAACGGCATCATGATCTGGTCCCCCTGGAGGAAGGTCAGGCCCTTGTATTCCATGTCCGCGCGCACGTCGCGAGCCAGGTTGGAGGTGCCATAGCGCCGCGCAAATTCCTCCACCATGGCGGCCATTTTTTCCGGGTGTTCGCGGATGTATTTGCGGTCCTCAGGGTGCTCGGCCAAATGGCGCGCAATGTAAGAGGTCATCAGCATCACCGTGTCCAGTCCGCCTGTGACGGCCAGCAGGCAGATGTTGTAGATCTCGTCATCGCTCAGCGGCTTGCCATCGATCTTGGCGTGTACCACTGCGCTGAACAAGCCTTCACCGGGCTGCTCCCGGAATTTGGCCATCCACTTGCGCACGTACTGGTCAAAGTTCGCCCAGCCCTGCGGGGCTTGGGGGTTGCTGGGCGGGGTGACCATGTGGCCCCAGCTTTTGAGCATGTCCAGGTCTTCGGTGGGCAGGCCGGCCAGTTGCAGGAACGCCATGACGGGCATGACGCTGGAGAAGTCGGCCACAAACTCGCATTCGCCTTGTGGCTTGAGCTTTTCGATGATGTCGATGGCGATCTGGCGCGCCTTGGCTTCCAGTTCAACAATGGCCTTGGGCAGGAAGAACGGCTGGATCAGGGCCCGGAAGGGGGTGTGCTGTGGCGGATCCAGTTGAACCGGGATCAGGTTTTTGGGCATCTTCTCGCGGGGGATGAAGGAACCCGTGTTGGAGAATTTGTCCGCCGTGGACTGGATGTACTTGATGTCTTCGCCCCGCACGGCAACCCAGTGGCCACCGTAGGCGGGTGTCCAGAAAATGGGCGGGTAGCTGTCCTGAACGGCTTTCCAGTAGGCGTGCGGGTCAGAACTGAATGCCTCCGGCAGCACATACATGTCAAACTCGAAGGCCAGGTTTTCTGGAACGTGCGCGGGGCGGGTGGCGGCTTTGGTCAACTCCAGCATGGTTGTGTCTCCTGTAAAAATGGGTCAGCGGATTTTATATAACAATTGATATACAAAAAAATCCGTATAACCAGCAATTTTGGGTTTTTTGTGATGTTAGTCAAGTGATTTGGTGTATTTTTGTATATCGATCGATATATTCTTGATTGGGAAGATGGTGACAAAGACAACGAAACGCACGCTCAACAAGGCGGAGACGGACCCGTTAACGGAGTCCGTTGCAGGCAGCAAGCCTTCTGCCAAAGACCGCATACTGGAAGCCGCCGAGGCGGCTTTTGCCAGCCATGGGTTCTACGGAACCTCCATGCGCGCAGTTGCTGACGCGGCGGGGGTGGATTCCTACCGCACGCACTACTATTTCGGTTCCAAAGACGAGCTGCTGCGCCAAGTGCTGCTGCGCCGGGTCGATGTCTTCATGCAGGTGCTGCGCAGTTCCCTGGATGCTGCGCTGGCCAAGGCCGCTGGGCGGGCACTGCCTGTGGAAGCCCTTGTGGAGGCGTGGGTGCGTCCCTCGCTGGAACTGGCGCTCAGCCCAGACAAGGGTTGGCAGCACTACCAGAAGCTTCAGTACCAGTTGGCCGGTGGTCCGCAAAAGGAACATGTGGCTTTGCTGTCAGAGCACTACCGGCCTGTTTATGAGCTTTTCATCGACGCTTTTGCAAAAGCGCTGCCCGGTGCGTCGCTCGAATCGATCAAGTGGGCTTTCCACTGCATTGAGCAAGTTTCCACGCGCATCAACAACGAAGACCACCACGCCCCCGACTTCCCCAACTGGCGGGTGCAGGTGACGGACATTGATGCCGCCGTCCAAAAAATGGTGACTTTCTACGCGGCAGGGTTTTATGCTTTGGCCAGCCGCGACTATGTTGGGAATGTTGATTCGCCGCTAAGCTAACGGTCATGCAAGCCTACCGTGCCGCCATCCTCCGCTTCCCGCCGGGTTGCGATCCGGCTCACCCGCAGGTCATTTTCGATGCCGACGGGCTGCTGGTCACGGGCCCCCACCCCACACGGCCGGGCGGCCCGCGCGTGGTGCATGCAGTGGGGCCATACACCGAAGTGGCACCGCGTTTTCCGGCGGTGCCCGTGCAGCACTGGCCGGGCCGGGTCATGGCGCCCGGCTTCGTGGACTTGCACATCCATTACCCGCAAACCGATGTGATCGGCTCCCCCGCCGATGGGCTGCTGCCCTGGCTGGAGCGGTACACCTTCCCGCACGAAGCGCGCTTTGCCAATGCCGCCTACGCAGGTGGTGTGGCTGGATTTTTCCTGGACGAACTGCTGCGCCACGGCGTGACCACGGCGCTGACCTTCGCCACCTCGCACCCGCAATCGGTTGACGCCCTCATGACGCGCGCCCAGGCCCGTGGCTTGCGGCTGGTGGCGGGCAAGGTCTTGCAGGACCGCCATTCGCCCGACGGGGTGCGCGATGCCACCGAACAAAGCCTGCTCGATACCGAGGCCCTGATCCAGCGCTGGCATGGGGTGGCGCGCCTGGGTTACGCCATCACGCCGCGTTTTGCGCCCAGTTGCTCGGACGCCCAGATGCGTGGTGCCGGTGAACTGGCGGCCCGCTACCCCAGCGTCTGGGTGCAAAGCCATGTGGCCGAAAACGTGGACGAGGTGCGCTGGGTGCGTGAGCTGTATCCGGCGGCCCGCAGCTACCTGAGCGTGTATGGCGATTTCGGCCTGCTGCGTGAGCGAGCTGTGTATGCGCATTGCCTCCACCTGGACGACACCGACCGCGCCTTGCTGCGTGACACAGGCGCGGCGGCGGCGGTCTGCCCCACCAGCAACCTGTTTCTGGGCAGCGGCTTTTTCGACTACGCCAGCGCGGCGCGCACAGGGTTCCGCTACGGCCTGGCCAGCGACGTGGGGGGCGGCACCAGCTTCAGCCCGTTCCGCACCATGCTGGCAGCTTACGAGGCCGGCCGGGCCAGCGTGACCGGGGGCGGCCCAGCCAAAACCGGGGTCAGTCTGGCGCCCAGCCAACTGTGGTGGCAGCACACGGCCGGTGCCGCACGGGCGTTGGGGCTGGAAGGCGTGGTGGGCAACCTGCAACCCGGTGCCGAAGCCGATTTTGTGGTCCTCAACCCGCAGGCGACCCCTTTGCTGGCACGCAAAATGGCACAAGCCAACAGCCTGGACGAGTGGCTGTTCGGCCTGATCGTGTTGGGGGATGACCGCACCGTGGAACGCACCGTGGTGGCTGGTTTGCCCTGACTTTACATAAGCTTCACGCGGCACTTGCAGGAACCTGCGGCGCGTCAGTGACACTATCCACCATGAGTGTGCAATTCTCCCAAGTGTTGTCCGTGAGCCGGGTGCCGCTGCTGGCGTTGCTGGCCGCCCTGACGGGGTGTGCCAGTCCGGGACTGGTGCAGCCCCCATCACCGCCCATGGCCTTGCCCGCCCAGTGGAGCCAGGCTGTGCCAGGCCAAGCCACGGCAGGCCCTGCCACGGCCCAAAGCATGGCCGCATGGTGGAACCATTTCAACGACCCTGCGCTCACTGCTTTGGTGGTGCAGGCTTTGCAGGCCAACACCAGCGTGCGCAGCGCCCACGCCGCCTTGCAGCAGGCGCGGGCCTTGCGTGATGTGGCCAGTGCCAACCGCTTGCCACAAGTGGGGGCCACGCTGCTGGCGCAGCGCAAGCAGGTGGGCCAGGCAGCGCCAGGCAACACCTTCCAGGCTGGATTCGACGCCAGCTGGGAGCCCGATGTGTTCGGTGGTCTGCGCGCCGCAGAAACCGCCCGCGAGGCCGAACTGCAGGCGGCCAGCGCCAACCTGGGTCATGTGCGCGTGAGCCTGGCGGCCGAGGTGGCCGTGGCGTACATCAACAGCCGTGGCTTGCAGGCCCGGCTGGCCATTGCCCGCACCCACCTGGCGGCCCAGTTGGAAACCCAGCAGATCACCGACTGGCGGGTGCAGGCCGGGCTGGCATCTTCGCTCGACCTGGAACAGGCTAGAACCGCCAGCGCCCAGACCCAGGCCCAGATCCCGGCGCTGGAAACCGACCTGGCACAGCAGCTCAACAGCCTGGCCGTGCTGACGGGACAAACCCCAGGCAGTCTGCAGACCCAGCTGGCGGCTGGCACGGTGCCGCAGCCACCTACCGTGCTGGCGCTGAGCTTCCCCGCCGAAACCCTGCGGCAACGCCCCGACGTGCATGTGGCCGAACAGCAAGTGCGTGCGGCCTGGGCCCAGGTGGCGCAGGCCAACGCAGCGCGTTACCCGCAATTGAGCCTGTCCGGCTCGCTGGGGCTGAGCGCCGCCCGGCTGGGTGACCTGACCAACGCCGCGTCCATGGTGCGTGGCTTGCTGGCCAGTGCCACCGCATCGTTGTTCGACGGCGGTGCGGCCCAGGCCCAGGTCAAGGCGCAGCAGGCGGTGTGGGAACAAGCACGTGCCAACCACGAAGCCACGGTTCTGGGCGCTTTGCAGGATGTGGAAGACACCCTGGCCGCATTGCGCGGCGACCGTGAGCGGCTGGACCGCCTGCAAGCCGCGGCTGAGTCTGCAGGCAACGCCGACCTGCTGGCGCGCCACCGTTACGCCAGCGGCCTGATCGATTTCCGCACCGTGCTGGACACGCAAAAAACCTGGCTGACCGCGCAAAGCGACCTGGAAACCGCGCGCGCCACCTGGAGCGCCGACCACGTGCGCCTGTACAAGGCCCTGGGTGGCGGCTGGACCCCAGACACCGCCCAACCTTGAACCCTTGCCTACTGGACAGTCATGAATTCCGAAACCAAGTCTTCTGAGGCCGTTGGCGCCACTTCCCTGCTGGGCACTGAACGCCCGCGCCCCTGGTGGCAACGGCCCCGCTGGTGGGTCACGGCGGCCATAGGCCTGCTGCTGGTCAGCGCGGGGTATGTCTGGCTGGTCAGGCAAAGCCGTCCCGCTGTGGCGCATTACGTCACCGAAACTTTGAAGCGCGGTAACCTGACCTTGTCGGTGGCGGCCAACGGCACCCTGCAACCCACGCGCTCGGTCAACATCGGCAGCGAACTGTCGGGCACCGTGCGCGAGGTGCTGGTGGACGTGAACGACCGTGTCAAAAAAGGCCAGGTGCTGGTGGTGCTGGACACGGCCAAACTGCAGGACCAAGTCGCCATTTCCCGCGCGGGTCTGGCGGCCAGCCAGGCCCAGCTGGCGCAAGCCACTGCCACCCTGAAGGAGGCACAGGCCAGCCTGGCGCGGTTGCAGGAAGTGGCGCGGCTGTCGGGCGGCAAGGTGCCTTCGGCGACGGAACTCGATGTGGCCCGCGCCGACCTGGACCGTGCCGTGGCCAGTGAAAACAGCGCCCGTGCCGCCGTGGCGCAGGCCCAGGCCACGCTGTCCACCAATGAAACCAACCTGGCCAAGGCGTCCATCCGTTCCCCCATCAACGGGGTGGTGCTCGCGCGCAGCGTGGAGCCGGGCAACGCAGTCGCGGCCTCGCTGCAGGCCGTCACGCTGCTGTCCATTGCCGAAGACCTGACCCAGCTGCGGCTGGAGGTGAACGTGGACGAAGCCGACGTGGGCGCCGTGGAGGTGGGGCAGAAGGCCAGCTTCACTGTCAGCGCCTACCCCACGCGGCCTTACCCGGCCAAGATCACGCGTGTGGCCTTTGGCTCCACCAAGACCGACAACGTGGTCACCTACGTCACCTACCTGGACGTGGACAACCGCGACCTGAGCCTGCGCCCCGGCATGACGGCGTCGGCCACCATCGTGGCCACCGAACGCCAGAACGTGCTGCTGGTGCCCAACACCGCGTTGCGCTTCACCCCCACGGCGGCGCAAGGCAGCAAAGCGGGCAATGGCAACAGCATCATGAGCCGCATGTTTCCGCGTCCGACCAGCAACACGCGTAAAACCGCCAAACCCGATGCCAGCAGCGCGTCGCGGCAGATCTGGGTGCTGCGCAACGGGCAGGCCGAAGCTTTGAAGGTGAATGCGGGCATCAGCGATGGCCGCATGACCGAAGTCAGCGGAGAAGGCGTGACAGAAGGGTTGGCCGTGATCACCGACCAGCGCAGCAGCGCCACGGCGCCATGAACGGTAACGCAGCCACTTCTGCCGGGGCCGCCCCATTGATCCGCCTGCGCGGCATCACCAAGACCTACGGCAGCGGCCAGACCGCATTCCAGGCCCTCAAGGGGGTGGACCTGGACATCGCTCAGGGCGATTTCGTCGCCATCATGGGGCCCAGCGGTTCGGGCAAATCCACCGCCATGAACACCCTGGGCTGCCTGGACACGCCCACCACGGGCGAGTACCTGTTCCAGGGTGTGCCTGTGCAGTCGCTGACGCGTGACCAGCGCGCATTGCTGCGGCGGCGCTACTTTGGTTTCGTGTTCCAGGGCTTTCACCTGCTGCCGCGCACCACCGCGCAGGAAAACGTGGAACTGCCGCTGGTGTACCGGGGCGAGCCTGCTGCGGCACGCCATGCGGCCGCCCGCACCGCTTTGGCGGCGGTGGGCCTGGCAGGGTGGGAACACCACACGCCTGCCGAACTGTCGGGCGGGCAGCAGCAGCGCGTGGCCATTGCGCGTGCCATCGTCACGTCGCCACAGGTGCTGCTGGCCGATGAACCCACCGGTAACCTCGACACCCAGCGCGGCCAGGAAATCATGACCTTGATCCAGCAACTCAACCGCGAGCGCGGCATCACCGTGCTGATGGTGACGCACGAACCCGACATGGCCGCCTACGCGCGCCGGGTGGTGCGCTTTGTCGACGGCCAGGTGGCTTCCGATCAGCGGCACGATGAACAGCCCGCCGGGGCGCAGGAGACGCGCTGATGTGGTTCAACACCCTGGTTCTTGCCCTGCGTTCCATTCGGCGCAACCTGTTGCGTTCCTTCCTCACCATCCTGGGGGTGGTGATCGGCGTGGCGGCGGTCATCACCATGGTCACGCTGGGCAATGGGGCCACGCAGGCCATCCAGACCCAGATCGCCGGGTTGGGCACCAACTTGTTGCAAGTGCGGCCGGGCCAGCGCATGGGCCCCGGTATGGGCACGGGCGGGGCGCCCGCGTTCAAGGAAACCGATGCCGATGCCTTGTCCACCCAGATCGGTGGCGTGATGGCGGTGGCCCCCGAGGCCCGCACAGGCACCACCCTGGTGGCCAACGGGCGCAACTGGAGCAGCAGCGTCATTGGCAGCACCAACGACTGGCTGGTCACCGGCAACTGGAATGTGAGCGAAGGCCGTTCGTTCACGCCGTCCGAACTGCGTGCGGGCGCTGCGGTGTGTTTGATTGGCTCCACCGTTCAGCGCGAACTGTTCGGTAACGCATCTGCCGTTGGGGCTCAGCTGCGTGTCAAACAAATGAGCTGCGAGGTGGTGGGCGTGCTCGGCTCCAAAGGGCAGGGGGCGTTTGGCAACGATCAGGACGATGTGGTGCTGCTGCCCTTGTACACCCTGCAGCGTCGTGTCACGGGCAACACGCGCGTCAATACCCTGCTGGTGTCCATGGCCGAGGGCAGCGACCCTGAGCGGGTCAAAGCCGGGATCACCCAACTGCTGCGTGAGCGGCGAAAACTGGCCGAAGCAGATGAAGACAACTTCAACGTGCTCGACACCAAGCAACTTGGCGAAACCCTGTCCGGCACCACCAAGGTCATGACCATGCTGCTGGGCGCCGTGGCGGCCGTCAGCCTGCTGG
>CAYQTH010000074.1:0-9179 GCA_964420415.1 uncultured Macromonas sp.
GTGGTTTTGCCATGGGTGCCCGCCACTGCCAGCACGTGCCGGCCTTGCAGGATGTGTTCGCTCATCCACTGCGGGCCGCTGGTGTAGGGCGCACCGACTTCCATGATGGCTTCCATCAGTGGGAACTTCGGGCTACCGTCTGCCAATCGCGCGCGCGACACCACGTTGCCAATCACGTACACGTCGGGCTTCAGTGCCATCTGGTCGGCGCCGAAACCTTCGATCAGGTCGATGCCGAGCGCGCGCAACTGGTCGCTCATGGGGGGGTACACCCCCGCGTCGCAGCCCGTCACCTTGTGACCGGCTTCGCGTGCCAGCGCGGCCACGCCGCCCATGAATGTCCCGCAAATCCCGAGAATGTGTATGTGCATACCGGCAATTATCCGGTGGCGGCGGCACAATCCTGGGCATGGACACGCAAATGCAGGAAATCGCCGTGGTGGCTGCCGCGCTGGTGGTGGACGAGGGGCTGGATTACGGCCAAGCCAAGCGCCGCGCCCTCAAAGGGCTGGGCCTGCCGCCGCGCACCGCCTTGCCGGACAACCTGTTGGTGGAAGCGGCGGTGCGCGAGCACATTGCCATCTTCCACGCCGACACGCAGCCGGGCGAACTGCGCGCCCTGCGCGAGTTGGCGTTGCAGTGGATGGAGCGGTTGGCCGAATTCAACCCGCACATCGGCAGCGCCGTCTGGCACGGCACGGCCACCCAGCACAGCGACATCTACCTGCAACTGTTTGCCGACGACCCGAAGGTGGTCGAGATCGCGCTGATCAACCAGAACGTGGACTACGAGGCGCGCAGCGTCAACGGTCTGCACGGCCACGCGGTGGAGGCGCTGAGCTTGCGCGCCCGTTGCCCGGCGCTACAGACCTGGGTGGGTGTGCACCTGCTGGTGAACGACACCGACGATGTGCGCGGCGCCCTGCTGCCGGACGAGGCCGGACGCAAGCCTCGGGGTGATACCGACGCACTGCGTCAGCGCATGGACGAAACTTCAACGGGGCTAGCATGAATCGACGGAATTACTTGTTTGCCGGAGTGGCCGCAGCCGCTGGCGTGGCCGGAGCGGCATGGGCTTGGTGGCGCCACCAACCGCGCGAATCGGTTGTGACGGACCCGGCCTTGCAATTGCTCTGGTCGGCCAAATGGAGCAACCCGCAAGGGAAGCCGGTCGATACCCAGACATACCGCGGTCGACCATTGTTGTTGAATTTCTGGGCCACGTGGTGCCCGCCCTGTGTCGACGAGTTGCCTTTGCTGGATACTTTCTACCGTGAACAACAGCCGCGCGGCTGGCAGGTCGTGGGTTTGGCCATAGACCAGCCGTCGTCTGTGCAGGAGTTCCTGGCCAAACACAGCGTGAGCTTTCCCATTCTGATGTCGGGTTTGAACGGCACCGAGCTGGGCCGTTTGTTCGGTAACGAGAGTGGCGGCCTGCCGTTCACCGTGGTGCTGGACCCGGCCGGTCAAGTGCTGCATCGCAAGCTGGGACGGGTTTCACCCCAGGAACTGGAACAATGGGCTCAGGCGTTGCCCTGATGTTTGTGCTGCAAGGCCAGGAATTCATCCGGCGGCAACGCGCGTGAGAACAGGAAGCCCTGGTACTGGTCGCAGCCGAGCCGCTGGAGCTGTTCCAGCTGCTGCGGCAGTTCCACCCCTTCGGCCACCACCTCCAGCTTCAGCGCGTGCCCCATCTGGATGATGGCAAGCACGATGGCTGCATCCAGCTCCTGCTCGTGCAGGTGCATGATGAAAGAGCGGTCGATTTTGAGCTTGTGCAGCGGGAAGCGCCGGAGGTAGGCCATGCTGGAATAGCCGGTGCCGAAATCGTCGATCGACAGCGCCACCCCCAAACGGGCCAGCTGCTGCAGGCGCTCCAGGGCTTCTTCCGCGTCCTGGATCAGAATGGACTCGGTCAGCTCCAGTTCCAGCAGTGCCGGGTCCAGGTTGTGTTCCTTCAGCGCGTTGGCCACGTCTTCCACAAAGTGGCTTTGCTGGAACTGCAGCGCCGACACATTCACAGCCACCTGGCAGGCCAGGCCCGCGTGTGCCCAGCGTGCAGCCTGTTGTACGGCTTCCCGCAGTACCCACTGGCCGAGGGCAATGATGAAGCCGGTGTCTTCGGCCACGGCAATGAATTCACCCGGCATGACCAGCCCGCGTTGTGGTTCGTTCCAGCGCACCAGCGCTTCGCAACCCTGCACCCGGCCACTGCTCAGGTGTAGCCTGGGCTGGTAGTACAGCACGAATTCCTGGCGTTTGAGTCCTTCGCGCATGGCGTGGTCGAGCTTGATGCGCGACAGCAGGTCGGCATTCATTTGCGGCTGGTAGAAGCGGTAGTGGCCTTTGCCACGCTCCTTCACCTGGTACATCGCGGTGTCGGCATGCTGGATCAGCTCGTCCAGCGTGCGGCCGTCCGAAGGAAACTGGGCAATGCCCAGGCTGCAGCTGAGGCTGAAGTGCATGTCGTCGATGCACACGGGGGTGGCCACGGTGTCGATGATGCGCTTGGCCGTGAGTTCTGCCGCGTGCGTGTCGGCCTCATGCAGGTGGATCACAAACTCATCGCCCCCGAGCCGGCACAGGGTATCGGTCTGGCGCAAGCAGTCCTTCAGCCGTTGGGCTATTTCAATCAACACCGTGTCGCCGAACAGGTGGCCCAGCGAATCGTTGATGTGTTTGAAGCGGTCCAGGTCCAGGAACAGGATGGCAAAGCCTTTGTCGTTACGCTCTGACAGCCGGATGGCATGGTTGACCCGTTCGGTCAGCAGCAAGCGGTTGGGCAGACCGGTCAGCGAATCGGTGTAGGCCAACTGCTCGATGCGTTGCTGGGCGGCCAGTTTGTCCGTCAGATCCTTGACGAACAGCACCGTGTTGATGGTGGCGCCTTCTGCATTGCGCAACAGCACCCAGGAGGCTTGCAGCGCAATCGCCGCACCATCGGTGCGCCGAAACCAGAGTTCGCCCTCCCAATAGCCCGCCTGGACCAGTTGTTCCGTCAGTTCAGCTTGCCAGCCCTGGCGGTTGTTCAGGTGGTAGAACAGCTCATGCGCGGACTGGTCATGCAGTGCATCCGCTGCGGACTGTGTCAAGGTCTGCGCGGCAGGGTTGCACACCTGGATGCGGAACTGTGGACAGGTGACGAAAATGGCATCGGGGCTCGACTCGAACACCTTGGCGGCCAGTTGCAGCTGGGCTTCGGTGGCGGCCCGTTCGGTGATGTCGCGGAAGGCGAACACCCGCCCAATCGGGCGGCCGCGTGCCAGTTGCGGACGGGAAATGCGTTCCAGCACCTGCCCGGAGCGCAACACCAGCACATCCTGGGTTTCCAGCAGCGGGTTGCGCTGGATCTGGCCGAGGCGCTGCTGGTAATGATTGGGGTCGGGCACGCCACTGGCCAGGTAGGCATGCACGGCAGCGTCATCGTGCCGGGTCAGCAGCTCTTCGGGCAAACGCCATAACTGGGCAAAGAGACGGTTGAAGGCCCGTATGCCTCCATCCATATCGCAGACCAGGATGCCGTCGGCAGTGGAATCCAGTGTGGCGCGCAGCTCGGCCAGCAACTGTTCTAGCTGCTGCTCGGCGTGGTGTTGCCGGGTTTTGTCCTGCATGGCCACCAGGCAGACGGTCTGGCCGTCGCTCAGGGGGACCACCGTCAGCAGGCGTTCGACCAGCACCGTGCTGCCGTCGGCGCGGCGCAGCAAGGCATCTGAGTGCAACGTGTCCAGGCTGCCGCTGGCCACCTCCTGCCACAGGTGCAGATCGTCCAGGGTCGCGCTGAGTTCCATGGCCGAGGCGCCAATCAGTTCATCACGGGACAGTTGTTGCAAGTCAGCGGCGGCGCTGTTGGCACTGAGCACCTGTTGTGTGTGCGGGTCCACCACCCACACACTTTCGAGCATGCCCTCTATGCAGGGTTGCCAGTGGATGTAGCTCATGCGGTGCCGTCTGCCGAGGCGTTCACGGCGCGCTCAAAAAAGTAACAGATACGCTGGCGTGGGGCCAGGTATTCCAGCGCGGTGCGGGGCAGCTGCTGGGGTTTGAGACTGCGCAGCACGTTGAGGTGAGGTGTCGACTCGAGGTTGAGCAACAGAGCTTCACTGCTCGGAACGGCCGGGTCGTGTACCAGCACGCGCGGTTTGAGCGGTCGAGCCGAGTTCACCGACATGACCATGGCGTAGCGCTGGTCGGACAGCTGAACCAGCGAGCCTGGCGGATAGATGCCCATCATGCGGATGAACGCATTCAAGGTGGTTTTGTCGAAACGCCCCCGCATGCGTGCGAAGATCAGCGACAAAGCTTCATGCGGCGTCAACGCCAGCACCGGGTTGGGCGGGTTGCACAGGTTGTCGTACCGGTTGATCAGGGCCAGAACGTGCGAGGCGGGGGCCATTTTCTCGCCAGGACAGCCGAGCGGAAAGCCGCTGCCGTCGATCATCTCGTGGTGCTGGGAGATGGTCAGCAGCACATCGGCGGGCAGGCCCATATGCTGGCCCAGCGTCACGCTGTGGGCGACGTGTTCCTGGTACACCTTGGTTTCTGCCAGGGTAAAGTTTTCATGCTTGAACCGCACGCGGTCGGGCAGTCTTTGTTTGCCCATGTCGTGCAGCAAAGCGCCTACCCCCAGAGCTTCCAGGGCGGCAGGGGTTTGCCCCAGTGCCTTGCCCAGGAGCAGGCTCAGCACCGTCACGTTCACCGAATGCAAGGCAAAACGGTCCCCCACATTCTCAGACAGCAACCGGATGGCGCACTCCTCGTGTGTGGCCATTTCTTTCAGCATGCCTCCGATCAGGGCAACCGCTTCTTCCCGTGCCCGCGCGGGCTGGGGTTCCACGTTCTCTGTGATGCGCTGGTAGCTGCGAGCCGTTTCCGCGAATTGGCGCTCGCACTGCTGCAGGCTTTGTCTCTGTGTGGCCAGCAAGGCGCGTTTGCGTTGCTGCTCGTCCAAGACTTCGGGGATGACCGCGGCGGCAGCCGGTGCCGGGCTTTGCCCCGGTGTCGGGCTTGAGGCTGCCACGGAACCCGACGGCGCAGGCGGGTCGCTTTTCTCGGGTGAAATGCGCACCTGCTGCAGGCCCAGCGACCGGATGGTGTCGATCTGCTGCTGCGTGGTGATTTTGAAGTTGCCGAGCGGGAAAGGGTGGTCCATCCAGCCCAGGTCCAGGTGCACATACAGCCCCAGCCGCAATTCAGATACGTCGATTTTCAGGCCGTTGGGGGTTTGCATCCGGAGGCAGCGTTGAGCAGAAACATGGAAAAGCTGACAGGATTATCACCAAAGTTCAGGCGCTTGAGGTACTGGTGCGGGTTTGGCGCTACAGTCTGGCCCCATGTTGATACGTTTTCCAGAGGAAGCACTTGAGCTGAATGCGGAAATCCCGGTCAATCTCTGGGATCCGAAAGGTGTGCTTTTGCTGCGCAAGGGCGAAATGATCCACGGACAGCGGCACCGGGAATACCTGTTGCAGCACAGTCCGATGGTGGAGGAGGCGGAATACAAAGCCTGGACCTACCGTTACACCTCCCAGTTGGACCGCATGGTGCGCGGCAACCAGTCGCTCAGCAAGATTGCGGGCGTGTCCCGGCCCATGGGGGTGTCCGAACTGACGGTGGGCGAGGAGCGGGTGCCTGCGGCAGCATGGGTTGATTTGCAAGCCACCCTGACGACCTTGCTGCACCAGAACCTGGCAGCGAGCGATTTCGTGACACGGCTGGTCACTCTGGAGCAACGCATGGGCCGGTTGCTGCAATCGCGGGTGGATGACAGTCTGTTCGTGCTTGTGCAACTGCTGTTCGACCGTGCCGTGAATTACGGTGCTACCCATGCGTTGCTGTCGGCGGTCATTTGTCACCTGACAGGACCGCTGGCGGGGGTGCCGGAGGAGGAAATGCCTTCTTTGTGCCGGGCCGCCTTGACCATGAACATTGGCATGGCACGCCTGCACGACGCCTTGAGCCGTCACAACGGCCCGTTGTCGGCCGAACAGGCGCAGGCGGTGCGTGAGCATCCCAATGCCGGCGCGGGTTTGTTGCGTCGGCTGGGCGTGGGGGATGCAGTGTGGCTGCATCTGGTGGAGGATCACCACGAAGACCCTTCTGGCCAGGGTTACCCCGTTGGCAAGACGGCATTGAGTGTGGCTGTCCAGTTGTTGCGGCTGGTGGACATGTTCGTGGCACGCATCAGTCCGCGCAGCGGCCGTCCGGGCATCTTGCCGCAACGGGCCGCCAGAGATATTTACCTGGGGGCCGATGGACAACCCAGCGCACTGGGGGCGGCATTTGTCAAAACCGTTGGGCTTTATATACCGGGCAGTTACGTGCGTTTGGCCAACGACGAGGTGGCGGTGGTGGTACGCAGGGGGCGCCGCGCCAACACGCCGCTGGTGTTCGCTATCACGAGACACGGCATGCCGTTGGGGGAGCCTGTCCTGCGCGACACCCAGGACCGTGGATTTGAGGTCAAGAGTAGCGAACCGGCCGATGCCGTCAAGGTGCGGATCCAGGTGGAAAAGTTGCTGGGTCGGCTTTGACCAGTGTCCGAGGACTTGGGTGCTACAGCATCAGCCAGGCCCACAAAGACACCACGGCGATGCAAACAGCATCCAAGGCCAAGCCTGCACGCAGCATGTGTTGTTGTGGCACATGCCCTGTGCCGTACACCAGTGCGTTGGGCGGTGTGGCCACCGGCAAAGCAAAACCGCATGAGGCCGCCAGCGCCACCAGCACCACCAAGGTTTCAGTGGGCAAGCCCATCGGTTGTGCCACGGCGCCAAACACGGGGATCAGCAGTGCCGCCGCTGCCGTGTTGCTGGAAAACTCGCTCAACAGCACCATGAATGCACTCACGGCCAGCAGCATCACCCAAGGCTGCGTGCCCTCCAGTGCCCCCGTCAGTTGCGCCCCCAGCACGATGGAGGCGCCTGACAGTTCCAGCACATCGCCCAGTGCCAAGCCGCCACCGAACAGCAGCAACACTCCCCAGTCTGTGTGTTCAACCACTTGGCGCCAACTCGCCAGGTTCAGCGCCACCACGGCAACCGCAGCGGCCACGGCCACGAAAGTGTCGCTTTGTTGGATGCCCATGGCTTTCAGCGGAGCCGCGCCCAGGGTCCAGCCCAGTGCGGTCAGGCCAAACACAGCCAGAGTGAGTGCTCGTGCACGGGTCCAGGGCAAAGGTTCTGTGACGAGCGCCACGCGCAAGTTCAGTTTGGGCCGCAATACCAGCCACAGGGTCAAGGCCATCAGAGGCATCAGCACGAACACCAATGGCAAGCCGATGGCCAGCCAGCCGGTGAAATCGAGACCTGCGGCGCGTGCGGCAATCGCGTTGGGCGGCGAACCCACCAAGGTGCCCAGCCCGCCTATGCTGGCGGCGTAGGCAACGCCCAGCAGCACAAAGGCGTAGGTGCGGGTTTCGGTGTGCGGGTCAAGCGGGGCCAGTAACCCCAGTGTGAGTGGCAGCATGAGTGCCGCTGTGGCCGTGTTGCTGATACCCATAGACAGCAGTGCTGTTGCCACGAACAGCAAGCCCACAGCCCAGCCCAGGTGCCCGCCGGACCATTTCATCAGGGCCAGGGCCATCTTGCGGTCAAGGTGTTGTGCCCGCAAGGCGGTGGACAAAGCAAAACCGCCCAGAAACAGATAGACAATCGGGTCCGCGAACGAGGCAAAGGCGCGTTCGGTGTTCAGGCCGGGAAAGCCCAGCAGCAAGGCACCAAGAGGCACCAGCAATGCGGTGGCGGCCAAAGGCAAAGCCTCGGTCAACCAGAGTACGCTGATGAACAGCAGCAGACTCAACCCTTTGCGGGCTGTGGTGTCGAATGGCAGACCATGGTACAGCGCCGTTGCCAAGCCCAAGGCCAGCAGCAGGATCAAGCCTGTACGGTGGCCATTGAAGGTGGGTGTTGGTGGAGGGGGCGACCGCGTGTCAGGCATGGGATGAAGGGCCGTGCAGGCCCCAAATCCCCGTAGGTTACTGCACCTGTTGAATGCCTGCAATGACCCAGCCGCCGTTGCCATGCAACGGTTTGGTCAGGTGCCAGATTTCATCGAATGTTTCTGGTGTGGCGCCAGCCTCTTCCTGGATCTGCCCCTGGAAGCGCACACTGACCACGTGGCGCTCATCTTCCTGGGCCACGTCCAGCACATCGGCTTCCACATGGAGTACGCGGGTTTGTTGTCCAGGGGCGCCGCCGCGCTCGCTCAAATGCAGTTGGATTTCAGCAAACATCTCCGGGGTGGTGAACAGGCGGATATCGGCCAGATCCCCGCTGTCGTTAGCCGCTTGCAGGCGCAGGAAGTTGACTTTGGCGTGGCGTGTGAATCCGGCCACATCAAAGTCAGCAGGGATGTTGCGTTGAGGGGGCAGGTTGGTACCGATGGATGAGCCAGAGGCAGGCACCGACGTGTCGAAGCGTTGCGGCTGGAATGCATCGGATGGCCCGGCGGCTGCATATTGCATTCCTGATGGGCGTGTCTGTGCCATGGCACGCTTGCGCATGATGAAGCCAACCACCATGAGCACACCCATGACGAGCAGTCCGATCATGAGCAGGTTGGCCATTTCTTCACCAAAACCCAGGTGCGAAGCCAATGCGGCCAGGCCCAAACCGGCGGCCAAACCGGCCAGCGGCCCCATCCAGGAGCGCTTTGGCGGTGTGGCCGCTGCGGTGGCGGGCGCCTTGGCCGCTGTGCTGGCTGCAGGCGTGGCTGTGGGGGCGTTTGGCTGCGGCGCGGTGCTCTTTTCGGTGCTGACCTGGCGTTGCATGCCAGCCGATTTGCCGCCGCCAAATCGTTTGGCGGCTTCCGCATCCATGCTGACCAGGGACAGTCCCAGGGTCAATACCAGAGCCATGAGTGAAAAGGTTTTCATGTGACGTTGGGCTTTAAGAAAAAAACAGGACGAATGCTAAACGGCCAAAGGCGGAGAAAAAAGCAGATAAAAGATTATGAAAACTCAGGAAGAAGCGAGGTATTCTGTTGTGGTGATCTCGGGGTCTGGCTGGCATTGAGGTTCTATCGAACCCTGAAGATCAGGGTACAGCTCAGACCACGCGCCCCTTTCCCACTTTCTCAACCGTACAACGGCAGTTCTGTGAAGCACAAAGCAAAACGGGCTACAACCCGAAGAGCTGTAACCCGTTGATTTATTTGGTCGGAATGAGAGGATTCGAACCTCC
>CAYQTH010000075.1:0-7049 GCA_964420415.1 uncultured Macromonas sp.
TGCCCAGGATGGCGTTCATGGGCGTGCGGATTTCGTGGCTCATGTTGGCCAGGAAGCGGCTCTTGCTGGTGGACGCTTCCTCGGCTTGCTGCACGGCCCGTTTGAAATCGGTGATGTCGATACGGAAGCCCACGTGGTAGCCATCCTGTGTGCGGCATTCGGCCACACGCACCCAGCGTCCGCCACAGAGTTGCTGTTCAACGGAAATCCCGCTTCCCCGGTGAAAGGCCAGACGTTCTGCCACCCATGCCTCGACCCTGCCGGTGGCTTCGGGGTATTGCCCCCGCAACGCGCCTGTGCGCACAATGTCTTCAAAATGCGCTCCCGGAACGATGAGGTCACTCGACAGGTCGTACAACTCGCGGTATTTCTCGTTACAGAAGACCAGCCGGTCCTGCGGGTCGTAGAGCACAAAGGCTTCGCCAATGGCGTCAATGGCGCTGCGCAGGATGCGGTCGTTTTCGGCAATGCGGCGCTGTGTTTCCACACGTTCGGTGATGTCCTGGATGGCCCCGATCAAGCGCCAGAGCCTGCCATCCCGGAATTCAGGCGTGGCGGCCAGACGCAGCCACTTCGGTTGGTCTTGGAAACTCAGGAAGTTCAGTTCAAGGTCAAAAGACTCACCCAGTTGGGTAGCTTCCTGAATAGCCATGCTCAGCACCAGCGCAGATTCGGGGGTGTAGCGGCTGAGGATGTCGTCGTAGGATGGTGGATTCTGCGGGTCAGCGCCGATGATGAGCCAGGCCTGGTCTGACATGACGAAGTGGTTGCTGCCCACCATGTCAAACCAGTAACCCACACCGGCAATTTCACCCATGCGCTTGAACAGTTCGCGGTTGTCGCGCAAGGTGTTTTCGGCTTCTTTGCGCTGCGTTATGTCGAAGCGGATGCTGACGAGCTTGTCGATGTCGCCCTGGGGGGATAGCACCGGAATCACCATGGTGTCTACCCAATACCGGGCACCGTTCTTGCTGCGGTTGCAAACCTCATTTCGCCATGGGTGTCCTCGCAGGATATCGCGCCACATGGCGCGCCAAAACTCTGCGGAATGGTGTTTTGAATTGAGGATGCGGTGGTTTTTGCCCAGCAACTCACTGGGTTCGTAGCCGCTGCTCTCCACGAAGCGTTGGTTCACGCGGGTGATGGTGCCCTGGGCATCGGTTTCCGACACGATGGCGTGAGCGTGCAGGGCGTGCATGAGTGCATCATTCTCCTGCAGCGCTGCCTGCATGCGCTGGTTGCTTTTGCGCTCTTCGTCAATGTTGGTTTCAATTTCAATGAAACCTTTGAACTCGCCTTCACGGTTGTAGTAAGGACGGATTTCCAAACGGATCCAGTAGTCCTGCCCATTCTTTTTGCGGTTGACGATTTCGATTTCCAGGCTGGTGCGTGTGCGCACGGCCAGGTTGATGGTGTTCTGGCTGTCGGGGTCGCCGTTGGGTGAGGCCAGCAACACGGCGGGCAATTGGCCGATGGCATCTTCACTGGTGAACCCGGTCAGGCGGGTCAGGCCTTCGTTGATCCAGACGATGCGTTGCTGGGCGTCGGTGATCAGCACGCCATTGCTGGTGGCTTTGGCCACTGTGGCCATGATTTCGAGCTGGTCGGAGAGGTCGCTGGCCTGGGCCTGGCTGCGCTGGCGTTCATTCATCGTCCGCCACAGTGTCCAGGCGGTCAGGCCACTGAGCAGCAGGCCGCTGATCAAAATGAAGATGGAGGTGGTGGCCAGGGTGTTGCCGGGGTCAAAGCGTGGTGTGCTGCTGGTGACCAGCAGCAGGTCCTGGCCGCTGATGTGCAGAAGATCGGCGCGGTGGAATGGGCGGTCTTGGTATTGGTCCGGTTCGTAGCCTGCGGTTTTCAGGGAGAGATGTCCGTCCTGGTCATGCACCAGCTGGGTCTGGCCGGTGGGGCCCACGAACACCTCAAAGTCGAGCTGTTCGGTGGCTTGCAGAGCGGCGCTGGCCAAGGTAATCCGCGGGTCCAGCACCGCGACCACCCAGCCTTGCAGAGATCGGGCGCGCAACAGGGGGTCGGCAGGCGGGGTTGGGCCGTGGTACACCGGCAGAGCCAACAGCAAACCGGGGTTGGGCCAGAGCTGGTGCTGCAGGGTGAGCGGGGGTGAAAGCTGTTCCCGGCCCAGTTCCCGGGTGTTTTGCAGTACGGGCATCCAGGAGGCAGGGAAAGGCAGCGGCGGACCGCGTAATAGCCGTTCAGGGGCGGCAAGGGACAAACGCACGCTGAACGGGTGGGTGTCCGTGGCCAGCTGTTCTGGCGTGAGGTAGAGCAAGGCCGTGATAGCGGGTTGTTCCTGTACCAGCCGGAGCGAGGCGACGTACTGGCCGAAGACCTGGCTGCTCATGTGCGGGTCGTGGCTGAGCAGCAGTCCCAAGGTCTGCAGCGTGCGCACATGCTTGAGGTGCTCGCGTTCGATGTTGCGTTTGAGGGTGTCCGCACGCTCGTCAAACACCCGCTGCGACTCGGCTTGTGTCAAGTGCTGCAAGTAGCTGCTGAGTCCGGTGGCCAGCGCGATGCCCAGCAGCAAGGCGAGCAGGGCTTTCCAGGCTGGGGCGCGCCAGTCAGACGCTTTGTGTGCCACAGGACGGGGTGAGGCGGCGGTTGATGTGCCCATGCTTATCTGCGCAGGACACGCGCCATTTCAGACTGCAGGGCGGCGCTGTCCATGGGCTTGGCCAGGTAGCCGTCTGCGCCCGCTTGCAGGAAGCGCTCCCGGTCGCTGGGCAGGTCATGGCCTGTGACCATGATGACGGGCAGGCGGCGTTGGCCAGATTGTTCGCGCTGCCGGATTTCGGCCAGCACACCCAAGCCGTCCAGCACGGGCATGTTGACATCCAGCAGCATCAGGTCAAATGATTGGGCTGTACAGGCACGCAGCGCTTTTTCGCCATCGTTCACCAGTACGCCGCTGTGACCGAGTTCGCGCAGCAAGCGGGTCGCAATGCGCAGGTTGATGGGGTTGTCGTCGGCAACGAGGATCCGCAAGGGGGCAGTCATGGGTAGAGCGCAAAGGGGCGGACAGGTACTGCCGCCGTCCAGTTATGGGTTGGAAACGGTTCTCTGGGTTCCAATGTAACAAGACCCAGGCGGCTTGTCGCAGCCCGTGCGGCAAGTGTCGCGCCCGCGCCAAGAAAGGCAGAAATTTTGGTGTAGAATTGCGGCTTTCGCGGGATTAGCTCAGTTGGTAGAGCGATACCTTGCCAAGGTATAGGTCGAGAGTTCGAGCCTCTTATCCCGCTCCAAACATAAAAAAGGAAGCTTCGGCTTCCTTTTTGCTTTTTGCGTCTTGTAAAGGCTCCAGCAGGCTGAAGCCGGCCCAAGCCTCAAGTTCAAGAATCAGGCGGCCTGTTGCTGCCCCGCTGTGGAGGTGTTGTCCTGCATGGCGGCCAGTGCGGTGAGCACGTCGCCCACCACGATCACCGACGGGCTGCCCATGTCCTGGGTGTGCAGGGTGTGGCACAACTGGCCCAGCGTGGTGACCGCGTGCCGCTGGCTGGGCAGTGTGGCGCGTTGAATGATGGCCACCGGTGTGGTGGCGGGCAGGCCTTGCAGCAAACCCGTTTCGATACTGGCTGCGCTGGACACACCCATGTAGATCACCAGTGTCAGCTTGGCGCTGTGCGCGGTGTGTGCCAGCGCGGACCAGTCGGTTCCGGCGTCGCCAGGCTTGGCGTGGCCGGTGACGAACACCACACCATGCGCGTGTTCACGGTGTGTAAGGGGCACATTGAGCGAACTCACCGCCGCCAGCCCGGCCGTGATGCCGTTGACCACCTGCACCCGGATGCCTGCGGCTTGCAGGTGTTCCACTTCTTCACCGCCACGGCCGAAGATGAACGGGTCGCCGCCTTTGAGGCGCACCACGGTTTCGCCTTCCTGCGCCGCCTGAATCATCAGCTTTTCAATGAACGCTTGCGGGGTGGATTGGCAACCGCCGCGTTTGCCCACATGGACGATGCGGGCGCTCGCTGCGGCGTGGGCCAGCACGGCGTCGTTCACCAAGTCGTCCACCAGCAGCACGGTGGCGCTGGCAATGGCCTTGACCGCTTTCAGGGTGAGCAGTTCCGGGTCACCGGGGCCAGCGCCAACCAGGGTGACGGTGGGGGGGCAAGCGTTGTGGTGGGTGGTCATGGCAGTGCAGGTGTTCAGGCAGTCGGGTTCAGGGCCTTGCAGATGTGATCCACTTGCAGGGCGATAGGTTCTGGAATATGCAAGTCTTGTGCCACAACCTGCTGGATGTAGCGCACGGTGGCGTCCAGATCCTGCCCGGCGGGCAGTTCGGGCAGTTTGACAAGTGAGCCAGCCTGCTGGATTTGCACGGTGGTCTGCTGGCCGTTGGCGAACAGATCCATTTGCGGGGTGCGGCGGGCGTCTGCCACGGGTTCACCTTCGGTGCCGCGCAGCAGCAAGGCATGGGCCTGCGTCAACTGGAACAGCGCGCCCATGCTGTGCAGGTATTCAGGGTGGGTGTAGCTGCTGACCAGCAAGCTGGGGCCCGCGCAGGGGTTGAGCAGTTTGACCAGGCTGTGTGCCGAGTTGCGCAGGCCGATGACGCGGCGCACATCCAGCAGGCGTTGCAGCGCCGGGCTGAGTGCCTGGGTGGGTAGGTAGCAGACGCCGGGACCGGAGGGCACCCCGGCCAGGCTGGTGGGCAGATGCACCTGAGGCAGGTAGGGTTGCAACTGGCTCAGCACCTGGTGGCTGGTGATGCGGCCAGGGTCCAGTGGCTGGCCGTGCATCAGCACGCGCAGCCCGCGTTGGGCCAGCAACAGGGCCAGTAAGGGGGTGAGTGCGGGCAGCTTGCGTGCACCGTTGTAGCAAGGCAGCACGACGCTGGGTGCTGTTGCCGCTGGTATGGGGGGAATGTGCGCGTACAAAGCGTCAAGGAAACCCGCCAGTTCTTCGGGAGTCTCGCCTTTGACGCGCATAGCCAGGCAGAAGGCACCCAGTTCCAGGTCGCTGACTTGGCCGGTGAGCACTTGTTCCAGCAGGTCGCACGCCTGTTCGCGTGGAAGCGCGCGCGCGCCATCTTTGCCTCGGCCAATTTCTTTGAGGTAGTGCGAAATTCCCATGGCGCTATTGTGGCCTCAACGTCATAACAATGGGTTATGTGCTGACTTGGGGCCTCAGGCGGTTTGCGCTTCCGTGGCGGGGGTTTGGCGCACCAGCCGCTTGAGTTCCGGCACGCAGGAGCCGCACTGGGTGCCGCACTTCAGCTGGGTTTGCAGTTGGCCCAGGCGTTCGCCGTCGTTGCCGTTCACGCGGTGCAGCACCTGCACGATGGCCTGTTCGCTCACGCCCAGGCAGTTGCACACCGGTTTGCTGCGTTCGATGGCGCCGCCGCCAGGCAGGGTGCTGCGAGGCTGCAGCAGGGCCAGGCCGCTGGCGGGGCTGGGCAGGGCGTCGCGCAGCAGGGTGGACATCCAGCTGCTGGAGCGGGTGTCACCGGCCAGCAGGAAGGCAGCGATTTGCTGGCCGCCATTGGCCTGCTGGCGCACGCGGCGGTACTGGTGGCGCGGCGGGTCGCTGTAGCGCAGGGTGTCGGGGCTGTCCAGGCCCAGGGCGGCGCTGAGTGTGTTCAGCCAGGCGGCCCCGTGCTCGGGCGGGCGCTGGGTGGCGGCCTGGAACCAGACGCCGCACAGGGCAGGCGGGTCGCCTTCTGCTGCTGCGGCGCCGAGTGCCGGGCCCACCGACGCAAACGGCACGCACGCGGCGTAGTCGAAGCGGGCCAGCAGGGGGCGCAGCGCCAGTTGCACGGCCAGTGCCCGATCGGCGGGCAGCCAGGCCATGGCTTGCAGGGTCCAGGGGAAATCGACCTTTTCAATATGGACGGCGCTGTGCTTGAGTTCGGGCTGCTTGGAACGCGGGCAGTAGGCCGAGGTGGTGAGCGCGTTGACACCGGCAAGTGGCGTGCCGTCGACAGCGCGGCCGCCCAGGTATTCGCTGCCCCAGTGCATGCCGATGAAGGCCTGGCGGCGTGCGATTTCGTGCGATGGGTTGGCGGGCAGCACGATTTCGCCGCGCTTGCTGCGCACGCGTACCAGGTCGCCCGCTTCCAGCTTGAGTTCGGCCAGGTCGCTGGGGTGCAGCAGCACCTCGGGTTCGGCCACGTGGCCGAACAGTTTGCCGAGCGAGCCGGTGCGGGTCATGCCGTGCCACTGGTCACGCAGGCGGCCGGTGGTCAACGCATAGGGGTAGGCGGACTGGCGCTCTTCGGCCAGCGGCACAAAGGGCAGGGCGGCAAAGCGTGCCTTGCCGTCGGGGGTGGGGTACATGCCGTTGGAGTACAGGCGCTCACAGCCTTTGACCTCGCCTTGTGGGCAGGGCCATTGCTGTGGCGCATGTTCCAGTTGCAAATAGCTCAATCCGGTGATGTCCAGGTCGCGGCCACGAGTGGTTTCGCGGTGCTCGTTCCAGACAGCTTCCGGGCTGGCGTAGGGAAACAGGGTGTGCGTGGCGCGCTGGGGCAGACGTTGCTCCAGGCGGCGGGCAAGTTCGGTGGCGATGGCCCAGTCGGCGCGCGGGCCTTCGGCCTCGAAGCCGGGGGCGGCTGGCGCTGGCACGGCGGCGCGCACGCGGCTGATGCGGCGTTCGCTGTTGGTGACGGTGCCTTCTTTTTCGCCCCAGGTGGTGGCGGGCAGCAGCAGGTCGGCCCAGTCGCAGGTGGCGGCGCTGGCGTAGGCTTCCTGCACCACCACGAATTCGGCGCGTTCCAGCGCGCGGCGCACGGTGGCCTGGTCGGGCAGGCTCTGCGCCGGGTTGGTGCAGGCAATCCACAGGGCCTTAATTTCTCCGTCGGCGGCGGCCTGGAACATCTCGATGGCGGTTTTGCCGGGGGTGGCGGGCACATCAGGCACGCCCCACAGCGCGGCCACTTCGGCGCGGTGCGCCGGGTTGGCCAGATCGCGGTGGGCCGACAGCAGGTTGGCCAGGCCGCCCACTTCGCGCCCGCCCATGGCGTTGGGCTGGCCGGTCAGGGAAAACGGGCCGGCGCCGGGCTGGCCGATCTGGCCGGTAGCCAGGTGCAGGTTGAT
>CAYQTH010000075.1:7059-7772 GCA_964420415.1 uncultured Macromonas sp.
GGTGCCGCTGCTGCTCTGGTTCAGGCCCTGGCAGTACAGGCTGAGCGTGGGCTGGCGTTTGAAAGCCTGGCTGCGTTCCACGCCCTCCGGCACGCCGGCGATCCAGCGGGCGGCGGTGCAGAGGTCGGCTACCGACAGGCCGCAGATCTGGGCCACGGTGTCTGGGGTGTAGTCCTCTACCAGGGCGCCCAGTTCGTCGAAGCCCTGGGTGTGGGCGGCGATGTAGGCCGGGTCCACCCAGCCTTCGGCCAGCATGATGTGCAGTAGGCCGTGGAACAGCATCACGTCGCTGCCGGGCTGCAGCGGCAGGTAGAGGTCGGCCAGGCTGGCGGTGTCGGTGCGGCGCGGGTCGGCCACGATCACCTTCATGCCAGGGCGCTTGGCTTTGGCGTCCTCGATGCGGCGGAACAAAATGGGGTGCGCCCAGGCGGTGTTGCTGCCAACGATGAACAGGCAGTCGGCGTGGTTGACGTCGTCGTAGCAGGCGGGCGGGGCGTCGGCGCCCAGGGTGAGCTTGTAGCCAGCGACGGCGCTGCTCATGCACAGGCGCGAGTTGGTGTCGATGTTGTTGCTGCCGATCAGGCCTTTGACCAGCTTGTTGAAGACGTAGTAGTCCTCGGTCAGCAACTGGCCGCTGACGTAGAAGCCCACGGCGTCGGCGCCGTGCTGTGCGACGGTGGTGGCGAATTGGTCTGCCGCCATGGCCAGTGCTG
>CAYQTH010000075.1:7782-9052 GCA_964420415.1 uncultured Macromonas sp.
GACGGCGTCGGGGCCGTGGCGGCGGATTACATCGGCGAACTTGTCGGCGGCCAGGTCGAGCGCGCTGTCCCAGGCCAGTGGCTGCGGTGCGGCACTGCGTTGCAGGCGCTGCATGGGTTGCAGCAGGCGCACCTGGGGCGCGATGGCGGGCGCGGCGGTGAGGTGCAGGGTGGAGCCCTTGGTGCACAGGCGACCGAAGTTGGCCGGGTGGTCCGGGTCACCCTGGACGTTGGTGATGCGGTTGCCGACGGATTCGATGATGACGCCGCAGCCCACCCCGCAGTAGGGGCAGGTCGAGCGCGTCTGTTTCACCTCGGGGGTGGAAACGGTGGCGGCATCGGTGTTCAAAGGCGGCTCCAGGAGGCTACGGGGGAAACGGGGGTCAGGCGGCCTGGCCGCAGCGCAGCACGGGGCCGGCCAAGGGGCGTTTTTGTTCGATGGCGTGGCTGGCCAGTTCGTCGGCATCCAGCCAGACCTGTTCGTCCTGCACCTTTACAGCGAAGGTGGGGACATGGCCCTCATCAGGCGCTGCGGCCACGCCTTCGCTCAGGCTGAAGGTCCAGTTGTGCAGCGGGCAGGCCACGCTTTGGCCAAAAACGATGCCCTGGCTCAGCGGGCCGCCCTTGTGGGCGCAGCGGTCCAGCAGGGCGTAGACCTTGTCGTCTTCGGTGCGGAACAGGGCGACGTCCAGGCCTTTTTCACGCGCCACGCGGCGCGAGCCCAGCAGGGGGATGTCTTCGAGGCGGCAGATCGGGGTCCAGTTGCTCATGGTGCTCTTTCCTTGTTTTGCGGGGGCGTTCAGTTGGCCACGACCTTGACCGGCTCGAACTGGCGCACGTCCAAGCGGGCCTCGGCAAAGTCGAACCAGGGGTCGGGCTCGCCTTCCAGCGCGGCCTGCAGTTGCGCCCACAGGGCTTTGCGGCCTTCGGCGTCGTCCAGGATCTTGGCCTTCACGTAGTCCAGGCCGACGCGGTTGACGTAGTGCACCGTGCGCTCCAGGTACCAGCCTTCCAGGCGGTAGAGCTGCATGAAAGCGCCGGTGTACTCCAGCACTTCTTCGGGCGTTTTCAGCTTGGTGAAGAAGTGGGCGACTTCGGTCTTGATGCCGCCGTTGCCGGCCACATACATTTCCCAGCCGCTATCGACCCCGATGATGCCGACGTCCTTGATGCCGGCTTCGGCGCAGTTGCGCGGGCAGCCCGACACCGCGAGCTTCACCTTGTGCGGCGCGTACATGTCGAACAGCATCTTCTCGAGCTTGACCCCCATG
>CAYQTH010000076.1:0-9035 GCA_964420415.1 uncultured Macromonas sp.
TTCTGGAAGCCTGAAGAAAGAAGCACGATCATGCTGTCAAGAACCGCCGACCACTTGTTCTGGATGTCGCGCTACACCGAGCGCGCCGAAAACACCGCCCGCCTGCTGGACGTGAACTACCAGACCTCGCTGCTGCCCCAGTCCGCCGCCGTGGCGCAGCAGGGCTGGGAAAGCATGCTGCTCATCAGCGAGCTGATGCCGTCTTACCAGTACCAGCACGACGCCATCACCTCCAAAGACGTGCTGCACTTCATGGTGCGCGACGAAAACAACCCGTCCAGCATCGTGTCCTGCCTGCGTGCCGCGCGTGAAAACGCCCGCGCCGTGCGTGGCGCGCTGACCACCGAGGTGTGGGAAACGCAAAACCAGACCTGGCTGGAGCTGACCCGCCTGCTCAAGACCAAGGCGTTCGAGAAAGACCCGTCCGAGTTTTTTGAATGGGTCAAGTTCCGCTCGCACCTGTCGCGTGGCGTGGCCATTGGCACCATGTTGCAGGACGAAGCCTTCCACTTCTGGCGCATGGGCACCTTCCTGGAACGGGCCGACAACACCGCCCGCCTGCTGGACGTGAAGTTCCACGCCGTGGAAACCGACTTCTACGGTGCCGCCAGCGAAGCCGACCAGGAACTGGACTTCTACCACTGGAGCGCCATCCTGCGCAGCGTCAGCGCCTTCGAGGTGTACCGCAAGGTCTACCGCGACGTCATCACCCCCGAGCGCGTGGCCGAGCTGATGATCCTGCGCCCCGACATGCCGCGCAGTCTGATCGCCTGCATGAACGAGGTGGTCAACAACCTGAACGCGGTCAGCAACGAAACCTCGGCCGAAACCGAGCGCCACGCGGGCAAGCTGCGGGCCGAACTGCTTTATGGCCGCATCGATGAAATCCTGGCCAACGGCCTGCACGCCTTCCTGACGCAGTTCCTGGACCGTGTGAACACGCTGGGCAACCGCATCAGCCAGACCTTCCTGATGCCTGTCAACACCTGAGCGTTACGCTCATGGCCCCCGTAAATCGGGGCGGAGGTGTAGGTCATGCCTGGCAGAAGCTGTCATGCGGCTGGCCGATGGGGCGGTTGCCTGTTGTCAATTCAGTTGCACGGCTCACAGAAACAAATGGTTGTTATCTGTCTGGTGGGTTGGCTGAGGTCGGGCAGGGGATGCCGGGCTCCTGCCCCTGCCAGCGGGCCTGCACCACTTGTCCGAGCGTGATGACGGCCAGCGCGTAATAGCTGCTCCAGTTGTAGCGCGTTACGGCGTAGAAGTTTTGTGTGCCTACCACGTACGTGGGCAGCAGCGCGCTCTGGGCCGGGTCGCCGTTTTCCAGTTTCACCAGGGCCAGCAGGCCTGTGTGCTGTGGCGGCGCCTCCAGCGGCTGGGCGCCCAGGGTCTGCAGGTCGGTCAGGGTGAAGCTGGGCAGGATGTCGGGGGCCAGCAGTGTGGTCATTTGCTCATCGCTGGCGTTCAGTTGCACGGCGTAGTGCGTGGGCAGACCGGGCTGCCAGCCGAAGGCCTGCATGTAGCGCGCTATCGAGCCAATGGCGTCGGCCGGGCTGCGCAGCAGGTCGACGCGGCCATCGCCGTCAAAGTCCACGCCCAGCTTGCTCCAATTGCTGGGCATGAATTGGGGCAGCCCCATGGCACCGGCGTAGCTGCCACGCCAGTCCGTCGGGGGGGTGCCAGTGTCGCGGGCCAGTTGCAGCAGGGCCGCCAGTTCGGATTGGAAATAGGCCGTGCGCTGTGCCGCGCGCGGGTGCTCGGCGGGGAAGTCGAACGCCAGTGTGGCCAGGGCGTCCAACGCACGGAAGGTGCCGGTGTGCTGGCCGTACAGGGTTTCCACGCCGATGATGCCAGCGATCAGCCAGCCGGGCACACCGTAGGTGGCTTCGGCGCGTTGCAGGTCGGCGGCGTTGTCTTGCCAGAAGCGCACGCCCGCTGTGATGCGGCGCGGTTCGACGAAGCGCTGGCAGTAAGCGGACCAGTTTTTGGCGGTGCCCACGGGTGGGGGCAGCACCAGGCGCTGCACGGCGGCGATCTGTTGCGCTTGCGCCAGCCAGCCTTGGGCCCAGCCGGGTTCCCAGCCGGAGTCTAATTCGAGCTGACGAGCAAATGACATGGCCTCGACGCGCTGGGCGTAGGAGGGCAGGACCGCCGCAACTACCGGTTTGGCTTTGGTTTTTTTCTTCTGTTGGCGCTGTTGTGGGGCGGCTTCAGACGGTAGCCCGCAACACAGTGCCAGGATCAGGGTGGCCAGGGCCGACGGTCGCCAAAAGCGATGCAGGTGCATGTCTGGTTGCTGGTGGGCGGCGCGTGGGTGGTTTGACTTCATCATGGCAGGAATGGGGGCCGGGAAGTTGTCCCGGAGGTGGCCGTGGTGGGTGATCTGCTGGCACGGGCAGGGTGGGGCCAAGGCAAATGGTTCAAGCGGTTGGCCAGCGTGCGTGAGGTATGTGTGCTGGCTGGGTCGTAGCGGGCGCTTTCCAGGTCCAGCAGCCATTGTTGCAGGGCTGCGGTGCTGGGGTGCCAAGCGGACGCTCGCAGCGCTGCCTGCATTTGGCGCGGGGTGGCCTGGTGCGGCAGGGGCAGGCCTGCGCGGACCAGGCGTTGGCGGGCCTGCAGCAGCAGGCGCTGCCACGGGGCGCGTTGGCGGCCCAGCCACCAAGCCAGTGTGGCTCCCAGCAAGGTCAGGCCGCTCAGGCTGCCGAACAACAGCACCAGCAGGTCCAGGCTGCTCGCGGCGCGCAGGCCGAGCTGCCGGATCAGGTCCAACTGGCGGTTTTGCGTGTAGTTCAGTACCCACTGGTTCCAGCGGTTGTTGGTGGCGTCCCACAGGTTGCGCAGGTGGGCCAGCAGGGTGGGGTTGAGGTTGACCAGGGTGCCCATCAGCAGGCCTGGCGGGGGGCTGAGCCGCGTCAGACCTTCGGTGCGGCTGGGCTGCACGTAGGCGGTGGGGTCCACCCGCACCCAGCCGCGCTGGGCCAGCCAGACCTCGGTCCAGGCGTGGGCGTCGCTTTGCCGCACGGTCCAGAAACCACCCACCGCGTTGTACACGCCGCCCTGGTAGCCCGTGACCACGCGCGCAGGCACGCCGGCAGCACGCATCAGTACGGCAAAGCTGGAGGCAATGTGCTCGCAGAAACCCGCTTTGCGGTCGAACCAGAAGTCGTCAGCGGTGTCGCGACTGTACAGGCCGGGTTCAAGTGTGTAGCGGTAACCGCCGTTGCCCAACTGTTGCAAGGCGGCTTGCAGCAGGACATGGGGGTTGGCGCCATGTTGGCCGCGCAGTTCGGCGGCCCAGGCCAGGGTGCGGCTGTTGTAACCCTTGGGCAAGGCCAGCGCGGGGGCCAGGTTGGCATGGGGTTCCAGGGGGCCCAAATGGTATTGCAGGTAGGCGGCGGCGGTGTAGCGCAGCACGTCCAACACCGGGCGCTGGCTGCGCCAGACGCCTTCGGCATCCCGCTGGGCCGTCAGCCCTGTGCTGGGCGGCAGTTCCGGGGTGGCGTCCAGGGCCAGCAGCCAGGGCCGCTGGTGCGGTTCCAGTGTCAGACGGTAGGGCAGGCCGGTGCCTTGCACCGACAGGTTGTCGGCGGTTTTGTGGTCTGTGCCGCGTGCGTTGCGGGGAGGAGCGGGCGGCGGCAGAGGGCGCCACTGGCGGCCATCGAAAGCGGTCAGCACCGGTCCGCGGAAGTAGAGGGCGCCTTGCGGCGGCTGCGCCCCCAGAAAGTCCACCCGGAAGGCGATGCTGTCGTCTTGCGCCAGTTGGGCCACTTGCCCCACCACCATGTCGTCGGACAGACCCGTGCGGCCCAGTGCGGCGGCGTTGGGCATGCCCCATAGGGGAGCAAAGCGCGGGAACAGCAGGAACAGCGCCACCATGATGGGCGCGCCCAGCAAGGCCATGCCCCCGGCCAGCCGGGCCGAATGCCAAAGCGGTGGACGTCCCAGCGGGCGTTGCGCATTCACCAGCGCCGTCAGCAACCCCAGCAGGGCCAGCACAATGCCCAGTGCGGTCAGCAGCGACTGCGAATGCAGGAAATGCGTGAGCAGCGTGAAAAAACCCAGGTAGAACACCACGAAGGCGTCGCGTCGGGCACGCAGTTCCAGGGTTTTCAGGGCCAGCAAGGCCACGATCAGGGTGACGCCAGCGTCCTGGCCGAGCAGGCTGCGGTGTGTCCACAGCGTGCCCAGCACGGCCAGTGCCAGCACGGCCAGCTTCCAGGGCCAGGCAGGCAGCGGGCGTTGCTGCCAGGCCAGGGCGCCGCGCCACAGCAGCACAGCGGTGGTGAGCGCTGTGCACCACACGGGCAAGTAGGGAGCCTGCAGCAACAACACCCAGCCGATGACGCCCAGCAGGAACAAGGTGTCCCGGCTGTCGCGTGGCAGGCGGTCAAGGCGGTTCAGCAACCCGGTGCGGTGGTTCAGGCGCATGCCAAGGCCTCCAGGCAGCGCTGGCGGTGCGCCGGGCCGTGGCCCACCGGCACCTCGGTGTGGTTCAGGCGCAGGCCGTAGGCCATGTTGGCTGCGTCGGCCTGCAGCACCCAGGCGCACAGGCGCGACAGGCAGGCTTCGGGGTCGGCCAAGCCGCACTGCGCCATGTCCAGCCACAGTTCGCCAGCGGGGCCCTGCGGGCGGGGAGCAAAGTCACGCCGGGTCCATTGCTCGGGCTGGTCGGGGTGTTGCGCCACTTTTTTCCAGAGCAGCCATTTCAACGGGTCGCCGGTGCGGTAGGCGCGCACGCTGTCCGGGGTGGTGGTGTCGGGCTGGCCCGCCGCGGGGGTATCCGGCTGCTGGCTGTGCGGTTCCCACAGGGGCAGGGCGGGGGCGCTGGCTTCGGGCGCAGGGTAAATCCACAGTTCTGCCGCTGGGCGCCACCAGCACCAGGTGCGGAATATGCCCAGCGGAAAGCGTGATTCGGCGTGTATGGCCGGGGCCGTCCAGCGGCCACGCGGCAGCAACGGGCCGGGCACCATGACCAGGGCGCTGTCGCGGGCGGGGACGTCGGTCCAGGCGGTGGTTTCGTCGGCGTGGGCCGTGCTGCTGGTGCGGGCCAGGCAGTGCAAGGCGATGGCGTGGCGGTTCCAGCGGCTGCTGTTGCGCAGCAGCACGGGCAGTTGCAGTGGTTGTCCGGCAAACACACCTGGACAGGATTGCCACTGCAGGCGCAGGCCGCGCAGGTTTTGGTGCGTGACCAGCACGCTCATGGCGGCGCAGCCGGTCAGCAGAAAGGTCAGCAGGTAACCCAGGTTGAGCTGGTAGTTGATGCTGCCCACCAGCAGCAGCAACAGGGTCAGCCCCATCATCCAGCCTGCGCGGGCGGGCAGGATGTACAGCGTGCGCTGGGTCAGCAGCAGTTCGCCGCAGCGGGGCAGGCGCTGCAGCCACCAGCGGCGCCAGCCGTTCAAACCGGCGTCCAGTTCGCGCTGGGGCTGGGGCAGCGGGGGCGCTGTGTCCATGTGGGCGGCGGTTCAGGGCAAGGGCGTTGCGTCCAGCAGCGCATGCACCTGCTGTTCGGCGGTGCGCCCGCTGCCCGCCAGCGGCACCAGCCGGTGGGCGGCCGTTGCGGGCAGCACGGCGGCCAAGTCGTCGGGTGCCACATAAGTGCGCCCTTCCACCAGTGCGCGTGCCCGTGCTGCGCGCAACACGCCTTGCGCCGCACGCGGGCTTAGGCCCTGGCTGAACCAGCGCCCGTTGCGGCTGGCGTCCACCAGGTCCAGCAGGTAATCCAGCGCCGGGCTGGCCACGGCCACCTGCTGTACCGCCGTTTGCAGCTGGCGCAGTTCGCCGGATTGGAGCAGCGCGGGCAGGCTGGCCAGCAGTGTGCGGCGGTCCTGACCCAGCAGCAACTGGCGTTCCGCCTCGCGGCTGGGGTAGCCCAGGCGTATGCGCATCAGAAAGCGGTCCAGTTGCGATTCCGGCAACGCGTGCGTGCCGAGCTGGTCCATTGGGTTCTGCGTGGCAATCACGAAGAAAGGTTCGGGCAAGGCGCGGGTGGCACCATCCACAGAAACTTGGCTTTCTTCCATGGCTTCCAGCAGGGCGCTCTGGGTTTTGGGGCTGGCGCGGTTGATCTCGTCGGCCAGCAGTACCTGGGTGAACAACGGGCCGGGGTGGAATACAAACGTCTGGCTCTGCCGTTCGTAAATGGACACGCCGGTCAGGTCGCTGGGCATCAGGTCGGCGGTGAACTGCACGCGGGCAAAGTCCAGGCCGAAGGTGCGGGCCAGCGCGTGCGCCAAAGTGGTTTTGCCCACGCCCGGCAGGTCCTCGATCAGCAGGTGCCCGCCAGCGAGCAGACATACTAGGCAATCGCGGATTTGCGCCTCTTTGCCGACGATCACCGTGGTAAGCTGGGCCAGCAGAGCGGAGATTTTTTGTTGCGGTGCATCCATGCCGTGACGATAGCGGAAAACGTCAGCCATGAAAGCCACAGGTTATTACACGCACCGCATTTTTCTGAAGCACAACATGGGCCAGGGCCACCCGGAATGCCCTGAGCGCCTGGGTGCCATTGAAGACCGCCTGCTCATCAGCGGCGTGGGCGACGCGTTGGAGCGGCGTGAACCCACCCCGGCGTCGGTGGCCGAACTGGAACTGGCGCATGGGCGCATGCACATTGCGGCGCTGCGCGGCCTGCACGACGAATTGCAGGACAACATCCAGGCTGGCGGCCCGGACCACCTGCAGATCGACCCGGACACGTCCATCAACGTCCACACTTGGTCCGCGGCTTTGCTGGCGGCCGGGGCCGCTGTTGACGCCACCGACGCCGTGCTGGCCGGTGAGTTGGAAAACGCCTTTTGCGCCGTGCGCCCGCCAGGGCACCACGCATGTCGCAACAGCGCCATGGGTTTTTGCTTCCTCAACAACGTGGCCATTGCCGCCAAGTACGCGCTGGAACGGCACGGGCTCAAGCGCGTTGCCATCATCGACTTCGACGTGCACCACGGCAACGGCACCGAAGACATCGTGGCGGGCGATGACCGCATCCTCATGTGCAGTTTTTACCAGCACCCGTTCTACCCGGAAGGTGGTGCCCTGTCGAACGCGCCCAACCTGGTCAACGTGCCCGTGCCTGCCTACACCCGTGGCGACGCAATCCGCGATGTGGTGACGCAGCAATGGCTGCCGCGCCTGGAAGCGCACGCGCCCGAACTCATTTTCATCAGCGCCGGTTTCGACGCCCACCGCGAGGACGATATGGGCCAGCTCGGCCTGGTGGAACAGGACTACGCCTGGATCACCCAGCGCATCAAAGAGGTGGCGCAGCGCCACGCGCAAGGCCGCATCGTCAGTTGCCTGGAGGGCGGTTACGACCTGAGCGCGCTGGGGCGCAGTGTGGAGGCGCATGTGCGCGTGCTGGCGGATGTGTGATTTTGTGCTTCGGGCGGCGCGCCGGGCGCGGCTTGTGGCAAGCTAACGTTCTCTTTTGAACTGTTGCCTGCCGCATGTCTGTTGCCCTCCCTGCTGCCCAACCCATCGACGACCTGGCCGAGTGGGCCGATTCATTGCTGCAGTCCAGCGCCCTGACCGAACTGGCCGTGCTGGGCGCCTGCCTGCTGCTGGCCTGGGGCGTGGTGGCGGTGCTGCGGCGGTGGTTTCAGCCCGACGCCAGCGTGTCCATCTGGTTCGGCCGCCGCCTGTTCGACGGTGTGCTGTTCCCCGCGCTCTGGCTGCTGCTGGCCCACCTGGCGCGCACCGGGCTGGGGCAGTACCAGGCTCTGGCGCTGATGCGGCTGGCCATTCCCATGCTGGTTGCGCTGGTAGCGATCCGTGTGGGGGTCAAGGTGTTGCAAGTGGCGTTCCGCGATGCCGCCTGGTTGCGCCCGATCGAACGCACCATTTCCTGGCTGGCCTGGGGCGCCATGGTGTTGTGGGTCAGTGGCCTGCTGCCGCTGGTGCTGGCCGAACTCGACGCCATCCAATGGAAAATCGGCGGCACCAGCATGTCGGTGCGCACCATGATCGAAGGCAGTTTGACCGCCGGCGTGGTGCTCATCATCACACTCTGGATATCGTCCGCCATTGAAGCTCGCTTGTTGCGCAAAGCGTCGGGCAGCGAACTGTCGCTGCGCAAGGCGGGCAGCAACGCGGCGCGGGCGCTGCTCATGTTCCTGGGGTTGATTCTGGCGCTGTCGGCCGTGGGCATAGACCTCACGGCCTTGTCGGTGCTGGGCGGCGCGGTGGGCGTGGGCATAGGGTTCGGCCTGCAGAAGCTGGCGGCCAATTACGTCAGCGGGTTCGTCATCCTCACCGAGCGCAGCGTGCGCATTGGCGACGTGGTGCGCGTGGACAATTTTGAAGGCCGCATCACCGACATCAAGGCCCGGTTCACGCAAATCCGCTCCGCGTCTGGTTCCGAATCCATTGTGCCGAACGAAATCCTCATCACCAACCGGGTGGAAAACCTGTCGCTGGCAGACTCGCGGGTCTGGCAATCCACCGTGGTGGGGGTGGCCTACGACAGCGATGTGGGCCTGGTGACCCGCCTGCTGGAAACCGCTGCACTGGCACAACCGCGCGTGTTGCGTGATCCGGCCCCCATGGCGGCCCTGTCAGCCTTTGGTCCCGATGCACTGGAATTCACGCTCGGCTACTGGATCGCTGACCCGGAAAACGGCCAACTGGGGCTGCGTTCAGCCATCAACAAGCAAATCTTGGCCGACTTCCGTGAGCATGGCATTGCCATTCCCTATCCGCAGCGGGTGGTGCATGTCGTTTAGAATGTAAGTTTCATCTAAACGTCAAGAGCGGCAAAACCGCTGACTTTCCTCTCAGGAGCATTGCATGAAGATTCTCGTCCCCGTCAAGCGCGTGGTGGACTACAACGTGAAAGTGCGCGTCAAAAGCGACGGCACTGGCGTGGATATCGCCAACGTCAAGATGAGCATGAACCCCTTCGACGAAATCGCCGTTGAAGAAGCCGTGCGTCTGAAGGAAAAGGGCGTGGCCACCGAAGTGATCGCCGTTTCCTGCGGCGTGGCCCAGTGCCAGGAAACCCTGCGCACCGCCATGGCCATTGGCGCCGACCGTGCCAT
>CAYQTH010000077.1:0-9021 GCA_964420415.1 uncultured Macromonas sp.
ACCGATCTGCAGCGGCACGAGGTAGTTCATCAGGCCGGTGACCAGCGGCATCGCCACGAAGAAGATCATGATCACGCCGTGAGCGGTGAAGATCTGGTCATAGTGGTGCGGCGGCAGGTAACCCAGGTTGTCACCAAAGGCCATGGCCTGCTGCAGGCGCATCATGATGGCGTCGGCAAAGCCGCGCAGCAGCATCACCAAGCCCAGGATCATGTACATGATGCCGATCTTTTTGTGGTCGATGCTGGTGATCCAGTCGCGCCACAGGGGGCCCCAGAGTCGGTACTTGGTCATGGCGGCCACCACCACCAGACCTCCCAGCATGACCGCGATGAAAGTCCACAGCACGATGGGTTCGTGGGCCATGGGTATGGAGTCCCAACTCAGTCGGCCCAAGACCAACTGAGACAGAGAAGTGTGTTCGGACATATCGAATCTCTTGGCTAGTGGGCCTTGCGCGCACCGGGTGGCGGCGCTTGACCCGTCAAATTCACTGTTGGGTCAGGTTCAGGCTGAACTGGGGATCCAGTTCGAGTGCCGCGAACGTGTTTGTGGTCTCAGCCGAGGTGCACACATCCTGCGGCAGGTTGTACCCCGCCGATTTCAGGTAGGCCTCGCCGCCTTTGGCATCGATGGCCATGATGTGGTGCATGCACAATTGCCCGTCTTCCACACAGCGGTTGAGCACTCGGTGGTACAGGCCGTCCTCCACCTGGGCAAACCGTTGCACCGGCTCACGCTCGCTCGGCTTGACCAGGTTCAGGTAGGTAGCGCGGTCCAATGTTTGACCTGCGCTTTTGGCTTGCTGGACCCACTGGTCAAAGTCACTTTCGCTAAGGCCATGGAACTTGAAGGTCATGCCTGAGAAACCCGCACCGCTGTAGTGAGAGGCGATGCCCTTGTACTCACCCGCGCGGTTGATGATGCCGTTGAGCTCGGTCTGCATGCCAGGCATGGCATAGATCATGCCTGCCAAGTCGGGCACGTAAAACGCGTTCATGGTGTTGCTGGCGGTGAGTTTGAAATGGATCGGCCGATCCACTGGTGCGGCCAGTTCATTCACGGTAGCAATGCCTTGCTCGGGCAGGAAGAACAGCCACTTCCAGTCCAGCGCCACCACCTGCACTTCCAGCGGCTTCACGCCCTCGGGCAACGGGCGCTGTGCGTCCAGACGTTCCACCGGGCGGTAGGGATCGAGCTTGTGGGTACCGATCCAGGTCAGCGCACCCAAGGCAATGATGATCATGAGCGGCACAGCCCAGATCACCAGTTCCAGAGAGGTGGAATGGTGCCATTCAGGCTCGTATGTCGCCTGTGTGTTGCTCTGGCGGTATTTCCAGGCAAACAACAGGGTAAGCACGATCACCGGCACGATGATGAGCAACATGAGCAGGGTGGCAGCAACCACCATCTGGCCTTGCTGGGCGGCGATGTCTCCTGCCGGGTTGAGCACTACGAGTTTGCTGCATCCGGTCAGACCGGTGGCGGCAATGGCTGCTGCCACCTTGGCCAACCCGGTGAGTTTTGTGATGTTTGACATGCTGGGACAAAAAAAATCGTGTTTAGGTGTAAACACGAATGACGAGTCGGGCTTTTCGGAACAGGATTCTAAGTTTTTTTGACCCCTGTCTAGGGTAAAGACCCGAAATTTCCCAGGGTTTACCCGCTCGCCTGGTCCGTTTCCCCACCCCAACGACCGCTGTTGTCCGCACCCGGTCACTGGCATTAGGGTTTCCCATCTCAGGGAAAGCGCAATTGCCCTGTGTGTGGCGCCTGTGTAAAACCAATACCGGATCTGCTACGAAAAGGAGCTTCGGTATGAGCAGTGCTTCCCTGGTTCTTCCTGCACACGGCCAGCCAGCCACCCCCGCATCCATGCACGGCGATCAAGATGTCACCCCCGGCCAGGTCGCCGTGGGCGTGATCATTGGCCGTTCTTCCGAATATTTCGATTTCTTCGTGTTCGGCATTGCCTGTGTGCTGGTGTTTCCCTCTCTGTTGTTTCCATACCTGACTCGACTGGACGGCACCTTGATGGCGTTTGCCATCTTCGCCCTGGCCTTCGCGGTACGACCGCTTGGTACCACAGTGTCCATGGCTCTGCAACGGCGCTGGGGCCGCGGGGCCAAGCTCACCGTGGCCTTGTTCCTGCTGGGTGCCAGCACCGTCGGCATGGCCTTCCTGCCCAGCTACGAAACCGCTGGCACAACAGCCATTCTGGCTTTGGCCGTCCTGCGCTTTGGCCAAGGGCTGGCCCTGGGAGGCGCCTGGGATGGCCTGCCCTCGCTGCTGGCCATGGTGGCCCCGCCACAACGGCGTGGCTGGTACGCCATGATCGGCCAACTGGGCGCACCGCTGGGCTTCGCTCTGGCGGCCAGCCTGTTTGCCTACCTGTACGCCAACCTCACCCCAGTCGAGTTCCTCGACTGGGGCTGGCGCTACCCTTTCTTCGTTGCTTTCGCAGTGAACGTGGTGGCATTGTTTGCCCGCCTGCGTCTGGTGTTAGACCCGTCTTACGCCGAACTGCTGGAAGAAAAATCGCTGGAACCCGTGCGCGTCAGTGAGCTTATGCAAAACGAAGGGGGCAACGTGCTGCTGGGTGCATTCGCTGCCCTGGCCAGTTTTGCCCTGTTCCACATGGTGACGGTGTTTCCGCTGTCCTGGATTTCCTTGTACGCCGCACGTTCCATGACGGAAGTGTTGAGCGTGCAGGTTTTCGGGGCTTTCCTGGCAGCGGGCGCCATGGTACTGTCCGGACGGCTGGCCGACCGGTTTGGCCGCCGCAACCTGCTGGGCACCATGGCCGTGCTGATTGGCCTGTTCAGCCTGGCCACCCCATGGCTGCTGGGCGGTAATGCAAGCGCCAGCAACGCCTTCCTGCTGATTGGCTTCGTGCTGCTGGGCCTGTCCTACGGCCAGGCGGCAGGCACCGTCACCGCCAACTTTTCGCCAGAATACCGTTATACCGGCGCCGCTCTCACAGCCGATCTGGCCTGGCTGCTGGGGGCAGGCTTTGCACCGCTGGTGGCGCTGGGCCTATCATCCCGCTACGGTTTGAACATGGTGGCGGTGTACCTGCTGTCGGGCACGGTAGGCACACTGATGGCACTGCGCATCAACCGGCTGATCGAACGCCGCGAGGACTGATCCTCAGAGCAGGCGCGCCAGCAAAGCCCCTTGGCTCGGCGCGCCCAGCGGCACCCACACACGGTGTGGGTTGCCCGGCGCCACTTGAATGGCTTCACCCTCTCCGTTGCGCATTTCTGTCAGCGGCAGAATGCGGTTGCCACTGGGGTGCACCACCTCGATGCGGTCACCCACGGCAAAGCGGTTCTTGGTTTCCACCTCGGCCCAGCCGTCTTCGCGCACCTGCAGCACCTCGCCCACAAAGTGACTGCGGTGCAGTTCGGAATGGCCGCTGATGTAGTTTTGGTAGTCCTGTGACGGGCGGCGCTCCAGCAAGCCGCCGGTGTAACCCCGGTTGGCCAGCCCTTCCAGCTCCATCAACAACTCCGGGTTGAACGGCCGGCCCGCCACCGCGTCGTCAATGGCGCGGCGGTACACCTGCGCCGTGCGTGCCACGTAATACAGGCTTTTGGTTCGGCCTTCAATCTTCAGCGAATCGACCCCGATCTTGGCCAGCCGCTCCACGTGCTCCACGGCACGCAGGTCCTTGCTGTTCATGATGTAGGTGCCGTGCTCGTCTTCCATGATCGGCATCAGCTCACCGGGCCGGCCTTTTTCTTCCAGCAGGTAGACGCGGTCAGCGGCCGGGTGGCGGTTGCCACTGCCACAGGTGGAAAAATTGCTTTCTTCCTTGGCTTGGGCCTCGGCAAAGTTGAAGTCGCTTTCCAGTTTGCTGGTCGGCACGGCTTCGCCGCTGGCTGAATCTTCGCTGGCCGCCTGGGTGCCGTATTCCCAGCGGCAGGCATTGGTACAGGTTCCCTGGTTCGGGTCGCGCCGGTTGAAATAGCCGCTCAACAGGCAGCGGCCCGAGTACGCAATGCACAGCGCGCCATGCACGAACACCTCCAGCTCCATGTCTGGGCATTCGTTGCGGATGGCCTCGATCTCGTCCAGGCTCAGTTCGCGCGACAGGATGATGCGCTGCACCCCCATCTTCTGCCAGAACTTCACGGTGGCGTGGTTGGTCGTGTTGGCCTGCACCGACAGGTGGACCGGCACTTCCGGCCACTTCTCGCGCACCATCATGATCAGGCCAGGATCGGCCATGATCAGCGCGTCGGGCTTCAACTCGATCACCGGCTCGATGTCGCGCAGGTAGGTGCGCACCTTGTCGTTGTGCGCGATCAGGTTGCTGGTAACAAAGAACTTCTTGCCCCGAGCGTGCGCTTCCTCAATGCCCTGGGCAATCTGCTCCAGGCGGAACTCGTTGTTGCGGGCGCGCAAGGAATAGCGCGGCTGACCGGCATATACAGCATCAGCACCAAAGTCATAAGCGGCACGCATCTTGGCCAGCGAACCAGCGGGCAACAACAGTTCAGGGGATTTCATGGTCATGGGAGGCGATTGTCTACCTTAGTCCATGCCCTTGCACGATCCATTGTCACTGGCTGGGCAATTTCACATACCGCCCGTCGTGGATTTCGGTGAAAAAAACCTTGCGCTGCGTGTCGCCGTTGGCATCGAATGTGATGATCTGCTGCAAGCCCTGGTATGGACTGCTGCGCAATGCGGCAGCTTTCAGCGTTTCCCCCTTGCGCCGGTTTTTCAAAGCGGTCAGCACCACCGTGGCCGCATCATAAGCCGACACTGAACTGTAGCCAGGTTGTTGCTGGTAACGCCGGAAATACGCCTCACTGAAGGTGACGTAGCGTTCTGATGTGTCATCCCGATCGTAATTCTGCACGATGAGCAGCCCTTCCACGACCGAACTGCCCAGCTCCACCAGTTGTTCTGTGGCCGCCCATTCGGCAGCCCCGATTGGCAGACGCGATCCTTGCTGACGCACTTGTTGCGCCAAACGCGCCACATCCAGCGCACCTGCGATAAAAAACAAACTGTCTGGTTGCGCTTGCAACATCTGTGCAACCACCTTGTCAGGGTTGGTATAAACACCAGACTCATAAGGCACCGCAACAACCACCTCGCTGCCCAGCGCACTCGCCGCATCGCGGAATTCGTTGAGCCAAGATTCGGTGAAATTTAAATTCCGTGTGTCGTAAGCCACCGCAATACGGCGCTGATTCCGCGCACGCATCACAGCAGCGTAATCGCGGGCGTTATCGCGCGTGGTTCTGTTGATACGCAACAGGTTGTCATCCTTGCCATAAAAGGTCATCGAAGTGATGGTAGGACTTACCTGAAGGATTCCCGCTTTACCTGTAACATGCACAGTAGCTACGGCCATTGCACTGGTAAATGGACCAATCACCGCCTCCACTCTCGCCGCCACCAGTTCTTGCGCCGCATTCGCCGCTGTAGCGGCATTCTGCGCATCATCCCGAATCACCAACTCCACCAAACGCCCCTCTATACCGCCCGCCCGGTTGGCCTGTTCCACCGCCAGCTCCACAGCGTATAAACCGGCCTGCCCATTGTCAGAATTGTTGTCGGTCAGGCCACCAATGAAACCTACGCGCACTGGTGGTTTCGGACCACAGCTGGCCATGAAAAAGCTCAACACCAAAACAAGGATCGCACAGAGTCTCATATCGGTTATTCTACTCCCACTTTGATAATTACTCAATAAATACCCCTAAAAACGAAAATAATATTAAAAACAAATCAATTACAAGAGAAAATACACTGATAACAGAAAATCATTGAACTCCATGTCAGATCCTGCACCCTGGTCTTCTGCATATGCGCAGCGCAGTTGGTCACACTCCTTGCGTTTTCGTCTGCTGACACTGGGCTTGACTCCGTTGCTGCTGGCATTCCCGGTCGTGATTGCGGTACTGGGTCTGGTTGGCTACTCGCTGTTCATGCAACAGCTGCGCAACTCACTGCACGGTGATTTGTCCAGCGGAGAAACCTATCTACAGCAGCTGGTTGGCAGCACGCGCCAGCACATCAACGAATACGCCAAGTCCGATCGCCTGCACCAGTTGCTGGCACAGGGGGATTCACTCGAACAATTGGAAACGGCACTCCAACGTACCGCTGAGTGGCAGGCGTTGGACTACCTGATACTGGTCGACCGGGAAGGGCGCGTCATTGCCGCCAGCTCTGGTGTGTCGCCAGGCACGCCATTGCCCCACTCACGGGCATTGGAACAGGCACGCCTGGGTATGGCACAAAGTGGTTTCGAACGGTTCGACGCCAATCAACTGCAACTCCTCTCCCCTGCGCTGGCCCTTCAAGCGCAAGCCTCCGTGGCCTCTCTGGCAGATGGACTGCGCCCACTCACCACGCAAGGCCTTCTGATCCATGCCGCCGTTCCCTTGCCCTTGCATACAGACACCCCCGACGCCCTGCTCGTCGGTGGCATGCTGCTCAACGGCAACACCGCTTTGGTCGAACGTATGCGTGAAGTCATCTTCCCGCTGAACACGATGTTGGACAACAGTGATGGTGTGGTCGCACTCCACCTGGATGACTGGGTCGTGGCAAAAAGCCGACGCCGTGACCAAACCCACCCCGAGCTGGGTGACCGTCGCCCGCCCGAACTGGCACAAGCCGTCCTGACACGCAAGGAAACATGGATCGGCAAACTCAGCGATTCGCAGGACGTGAACCACCTGGTCGCTTTCAGTCCACTGCTGGACAACGCCGGTAAACCCATTGGCATGCTGGGCACGGCGTTTCCTATGGCCCCTTACCAGACACGGATGTGGCTCATGCTGGGTACGGCCAGTGTGCTGCTGGCGTTGGTCATGTGCCTGGTTTCCTGGCTGTTTCTGCGCACGGGCCAAGAACTGACGAGACGCATTCAAGCTCTCAACCACACCATGGACAAAGTGCGCCAGGGTGAGCACAAAGTCCGCGCCACCCCCTCGGATCACGACGATGAACTGAGCCGTTTGAAACTGGCTTTCAATGAACTGCTCGACACCATCGATGCCCGCGACACCGCGTTAAAAACCAACAACGACAGCTTGCGCCAGTTAAGTCTGCAGTTGAGCGAAGAAAGGCGGCAATTGCAACAGGTGATCCTGGGCACACGCGCTGGCACATGGGGCTGGAATGTGCAGACCGGCGAAGCGCACTTCAACGAACGTTGGGCCGAGATCGTGGGCTACCAACTGGAGGAACTGGGACCTCTGTCGATCGACACGTGGAACCACCTGTGTCACCCGGATGATTTGCCCTTGTCCCGCGACGCGCTACAGCGCCATTTCTGCGGCAAGTCACCGTATTACGACATCGAAGTCCGTGTGCGGCACAGGGATGGACGCTGGATCTGGGTGCATGACCGTGGCCAAGTGTTCGAGTGGACCGAAGACCACCAACCCTTGTGGATGTTCGGCACGCACCTGGACATCAGCCAGCGCCGCCAGGCAGAACAGGATCGCACCGAACTACTCGACCGCTTGACACGGTTGTCCGTCAACGTGCCCGGGATGCTCTACCAGTACCGCCTGCATCCCGACGGCCACTCCTGCTTCCCTTACGCCAGCCAAGGCATGCTCGACATCTATGGCTGCAGCGCACACGATGTTCAGCACGATGCAAAACAGGTGTTCAATGTGTTGCACCCGGACGATCGGCAAGCCGTCGCGGCAAGCATCCAAGCGTCAGCTGACACCCTGCAACCCTGGCATCATATTTACCGTGTGCGACACCCGTACAAGGGCGAACGCTGGGTCGAGGGCAATGCCACTCCCGAACGCAACAGCCCAGACGGCACCGTGACGTGGCACGGTTACATCCGTGACGTGACTGCGCAGCAACATGACCAATTGCAACTCAAACTCGCGGCCAAGGTCTATGACGCAAGCCTGGAAGGCATCATCATCACCGACGCGAACAAGATCATTCTGGATGTCAACCAAGCCTTCACCCAGATCACCGGATTCGAGCATGAAGAAGCTGTTGGACAAACACCGGACCTGTTGACGTCCGGGTGCATGGACAAAGATCTTGAAGCAGAAAAAAACAGTAGTTTGGCCAGCTTGGGCAAGTGGAAAGGTGAAATGCGTTACCGCCGAAAAAGCGGCGAACTGTTCATCGCTTTGCTGTCGATTTCAACGGTGCGCAGCGACGTCGGTCAACTCAGCCAATACGTCGCTATCGTGTCCGACATCACCCCCCTCAAAACTCACGAACAGGAGCTGGACCGCATCGCCAACTACGACGCACTGACCGGCATTCCCAACCGGCGGCTGCTGGCTGACCGTTTGCAACAAGCCATGGCACAGTCACGCCGTGAGGGAACACCCCTGGCCATTTGTATGCTCGACCTTGACGGCTTTAAGCCAGTCAATGACACCCATGGCCACGAAGCTGGAGACCGCCTGCTGGTGGAAATTGCCCAACGTTTGTCACACGAGGTACGCGGCGATGAAACCGTAGCCAGACTGGGGGGAGACGAATTCGTGCTGATATTCCGGCACCCAGAATCGGTAGCCGTGTTTGAGCGCGTTCTGGATGTGGTGCGTCGTCCTGTCTGTCTTGCGCCGCTATCCGATCAGGTGGCACGTGTGTCAGCCAGCATGGGTATCACCCATTTTCACTGCGACGGCACCGATGGTGACCAGTTGTTGCGCGAAGCCGACCATGCACTGTACCAATCCAAACAGCTGGGGCGCAACCGTTACACCGTGTTCCAGCGGGACTGAACGGCTTCTGCCTGCACCAAAAACCAACGGCCCCGAGGGGCCGTTGGTCAACTCATGCCATCACCGGGCTCAAGCCACAGTCTTGGCGACTTCGGCGTACTCTTCGATTTGGTCGAAGTTCATGTACTTGTAGATCTTGTCAGCGTCTTTGGTCACCACACCAATTTCGGCCAGGTACTCTTCGCGGGTCGGGATGCGGCCCAGCTTGGAGCACACCGCAGACAGCTCGGCCGAGCCCAGGAACACGTTGGTGTTCTTGCCCAGGCGGTTCGGGAAG
>CAYQTH010000078.1:0-7989 GCA_964420415.1 uncultured Macromonas sp.
ATGAAGGACGGCAAGCTGGTCGAAATCCCGGGCACCGAAAAGGAATACCAGGCTGACCTGGTGCTGTTGGCCATGGGCTTTGTGAACCCGGTGGCGACCATCCTGGAAGGTTTCGGGGTCGAAAAGGACGCCCGCGGCAATGCCAAGGCAACCGATGGTGCCGTTGGCGGTTACGCCACCAGCGCCCCCAAGGTATTCGCTGCGGGTGACATGCGCCGTGGCCAGTCGCTGGTGGTCTGGGCCATCCGCGAAGGCCGCCAGGCAGCCCGTGCGGTGGATGAGTTCCTGATGGGCTCGACCGACCTGCCGCGCTGAGCCGGGCCGGGATACCTGGTGTCACCTGTGGCTTCCCAGTATCCCGTATGATTCGGGGCCGGCTTGTCCGGCCTTTTCATTTTTAACAACGACATGGCATCACCTTATCTGGTCGAACTGCACAACGTGTCCTTCGGCTACGGGGACGGCCGCACCGTGCTCGACAACGTCAGCGTGTATGTGCCGCGCGGCAAGGTCACAGTGCTGATCGGCGCGTCTGGCGGCGGTAAAACGACCATGCTGCGGCTGATTGGCGGTCAGGTTCGTGCCCAGCAAGGGCAGGTGCGGTTTGATGGCCAGGACATAGGTCCTCTGGACCGCAAAGGCCTGTACGCAGCGCGCCGCCGCATGGGCATGCTGTACCAGTTCGGCGCTTTGTTTGCCGATCAGAACGTGTACGACAACGTGGCCTTCCCACTGCGTGAGCACACCACGTTGCCGGAAGCATTGATCCGCGACATCGTGCTGATGAAGTTGCAAGCCGTGGGCCTGCGCGGCGCGCGCGACCTGATGCCCAGCGAGCTGTCGGGCGGTATGGCCCGTCGGGTGGCGCTGGCGCGTGCTATCGCGCTCGACCCCGAACTCGTCATGTATGACGAGCCGTTTTCCGGTCTGGACCCGATTTCACTGGGCACGGCCGCGCGTTTGATCCGTCAGCTCAACGATGCCCTGGGACTGACCAGTTTGATGGTGTCGCACGAACTGGAATCCACTTTTCACGTGGCCGACCACATCATCGTGCTGGCCAACGGCAAGGTGGCGGTGCAGGGCAGCCCTGACGAAGTGCGCAACAGTGACAACCCCTTGATTCGCCAGTACGTGACGGCATCACCCGAAGGGCCAGTGCGCTTCCACTACCCAGGGCCTTCGGTGGAAGAGGATTTTGGTCTGCGGACCGGGAGTGCGGCATGAGTGTCTGGCATCCGGCAACACTGGGCTTGGCTGCGCGCGAGAAGCTCGTTGGCATGGGCTATGGTGCCCGCCTTTTTTTCCGTCTGGTGTTGGGCACCTGGGGCAGTTGGCGTCGTTTCGGCTTGATCCGCGACCAAATTCACTTTTTAGGCAATTATTCGCTGGCCATCATTGCTGTGTCCGGCATGTTCGTTGGCTTTGTGTTTGGCTTGCAGGGGTACAACATCCTGGAGCGGTTTGGCTCCTCGGAGGCACTGGGCATTCTGGTGGCGCTGAGCCTGATCCGTGAACTGGGTCCGGTGGTCACCGCCCTGCTGTTTGCAGGCCGGGCCGGTACCTCGTTGACGGCAGAAATCGGCCTCATGAAAGCCGGTGAACAAATCAGCGCCATGGAAATGATGGCGGTGGACCCGGTGGACCGGGTGCTGGCACCCCGTTTCTGGGCCGGTGTGATCACCATGCCCCTGCTCGGGGCGGTGTTCAGTGCCATGGGGGTGTTGGGCGGCTGGCTGGTCGGCGTCGTGATGATCGGTGTGGATGGCGGAGCCTTCTGGAGCCAGATTCAGCAGGGTGTGGATGTGTGGGCGGACGTGGGCAACAGTTTGCTGAAGAGCCTGGTGTTCGGTGTGGCTGTGACTTTCATTGCCTTGTTGCAAGGGTTTGTGGCCAACCCGACACCGGAAGGGGTTTCACGTGCCACCACCCGTACTGTGGTGATGGCGTCTTTGACTGTGCTGGGGCTGGACATCATCCTGACTGCCCTGATGTTTGTCTCGTAATTAGGAGAGCACCTTGCAACGCTCGAAAGTTGATGTGTGGGTGGGTATGTTCGTGCTGATCGGCATGATTGCCATCGTGTTCTTGGCCCTGCAGTCGGCCAATCTGCTGAACCTGTCGTTCCAGGAAACCTACCAGGTAACGGCCAAGTTCGACAATGCGGGCGGTCTCAAGCCCAAGGCGGCGGTACGCAGTTCAGGGGTGGTGGTGGGCCGTATCGAAACCATCTCGTTTGACGACAAAACCTTCCAGGCGGTGGTCACCATGGCGCTCGAATCGCGCTATGCCTTTCCTAAGGACAGTTCGCTCAAAGTGTTGACCAGCGGTTTGCTGGGGGAGCAGTATGTGGGGATCGAGCCTGGCGGTTCCGAAGAGAACTTGAAGCAGGGCGATGTGGTGACACAAACCCAATCGGCCGTCGTGCTGGAGAATCTGATTGGACAGTTCCTGTTCAACAAGGCCGCCGAAGCTGGCGATGCGTCCCAATAGTGATGGACAGATGGGAGCCACGATGAAACACGCAACTCATTCACCTTTGGTCTGGGCCGTTTGTCTGGCTGCAGGATTGTTGACCGGTTGTGCCACGGGTCCCAACGCCCAGCCGCAAGACCCGCTGGAGCCGCTCAACCGCAGCGTCTACAACTTCAACGAAGCGGTGGACAGCGCGGTCCTGAAACCCGTGGCCACTGGCTACCGTGACACCTTGCCCAGCCCGGTGCGCACAGGCGTGAGCAATTTCTTCGGCAACTTGAAAGACGCCTGGTCATCTCTGAACGGGGTGCTGCAGGGTCGGCCACGGGAAGCGGCGGAAGACTTTATGCGTGTCAATGTCAACACGGTGTTTGGCCTGTTTGGCCTGATCGACGTGGCTAGCGACATGGGGATTCCTCGCACCACCATGGACTTTGGTCAGACCCTGGGTCGCTGGGGTGTGACACCGGGGCCTTATTTGGTGCTGCCCCTGCTGGGGCCTTCCACCGTGCGCGACACCCCCGGTTTGCTGGTGGACGCCCACGGTGACCCGGTCTCGCAAGGCGGGGCCGATGTGGCCGTGCGCAACAGCGCCTATGTCTTGCGCGCCGTGGACACGCGCGCTGGTTTGCTGGCCACGACCGATTTGCTGGAACAAGTTGCACTGGACAAATACACCTTCGTGCGGGATGCCTACCTGCAGCGCCGGGACGAGCAAGTCAACGGGCCACGCAAGGAAGAGCGTTACGACGAGTGAATCAGTGGCTACAGGGTGTAACAGGGCGTGCCAATACACAACCTCTGGGCGCACAATGAACAGGCGGTTGTGTCTCATCAAGCCGCCAAAGGAACATGAATGATTGCAATATTGAAACGACGGGTCTGTTTGCTGGCTGCTGTGGCAGCAATGGGTGCGTGGGCCGCTACACCGCTCCAAGCACAAACCACCGAGGCTCCCGATGCCCTCGTGCAGCGGGTGGCGGGCGACGTGCTCAACGCCATCAAGTCTGATCCCTCCATCCGCAACGGTGACCTGGCCAAAATCGGGGTGCTGGTCGATGCCAAGATCATGCCTCACGTGAACTTCACGCGCATGACAGCATCGGCCGTGGGGCGTTTCTGGCGCCAGGCCACGCCTGATCAGAAACAAAAGCTGCAGACGGAGTTCAAAACCTTGCTGGTGCGTACCTATTCTGGAGCGCTTGGCCAAGTCAAAGACCAGACCCTGAGCTTCAAACCTCTGCGGGCCGACCCAAAGGACACTGAGGTGGTGGTCCGGACCGAGGTGCGTGGTAAGGGTGAGCCGATTGCGGTTGAGTACCGTCTGGAGAAAGCCGCTGACAGCTGGAGGATCTATGACTTGAATGTGGCTGGTGTGTGGCTGGTCGACACCTACCGTGGGCAATTCGCTCAGGAAATCAATGCCAAGGGCATCGATGGCCTGATTGCTACCTTGGTAGAGCGCAACCGCAGCAACGCGGCCGACAAACCGGTTGACAAGGCCGTTGCCCCGGCAAAGGCGGGTTGAGGTCATGCCGGTGCTGCCCGCTTTGCCTGCGCAAATGATGCACGAAACCGCGCAGGCCTATTGGGCCCAGTGTGAGTCAGGGCTCCAGGCTGTGTCTGCTGGGCAGGTGCTTCTGGTGGAGGCGGCCGCTTTGCAAACGTTCGACTCCTCGGTGCTCGCCGTGCTGCTGGCGGTGCGACGGGCGGCGCAGTCCCGCCAGGCCACGCTGCAGGTTCAGAATTTGCCCCCGCGGCTGCGCGACCTGGCCGCTGTGTACGGTGTGAGTGAATTGCTGCCCGCGTAAAATGGCGGGTCCATGTCCGCAGTTTCTTTCCAAAACGTTTCCAAAACCTACGTCACCCCCCGTGGAGAGCTCCAAGCCCTCAAGGGGGTGAGCTTTGACATCGAGCAAGGTGAGTTTTTCGGGTTGCTGGGCCCCAACGGCGCCGGTAAAACGACCCTGATCAGCATTTTGGCCGGGTTGTCGCGTGCCAGTGCCGGGCAGGTGCGCGTGCAGGGTTTCGATGTCCATCAGGACTTTGTACAGGCCCGCCACCGCCTGGGCGTGGTGCCGCAGGAATTGGTATTCGACCCCTTCTTTTCGGTGCGTGAATCGCTGCGTTTCCAGTCCGGGTACTTTGGTATTCGCCAAAACGATGCCTGGATAGACGAACTGCTCGATGGCCTGGGGCTGGCTGACAAGGCGAGCGCCAACATGCGGCAGTTGTCCGGCGGCATGAAGCGGCGTGTGCTGGTGGCGCTGGCGCTGGTGCACAAGCCGCCCGTCATCGTGTTGGACGAGCCCACCGCAGGGGTGGATGTGGAACTGCGCCAGACGCTGTGGCAGTTCGTGTCGCAACTCAACAAGCAGGGCAGCACCGTGCTGTTGACCACCCATTACCTGGAAGAAGCCGAGGCTCTGTGCGGCCGCATCGCCATGCTCAAGCAGGGCGAACTGGTGGCGCTGGAAAAAACCTCGGAACTCCTCAAGCGCGCTTCGGCCAAGGTGCTGCGTTTCAAAACTGACCATGCGCTGCCCCAGGGGCTGGCGGAGCATGCGCGCGTCACCGGGCGGTTTGTGCAACTGCCGGCCCACGATGCATTGGAAGTTGAGCGCAACCTCGCGCAGTTGCGCGAAGCGGGTGTGGCCATGGAAGACATTGAAATCCGCAAGGCGGACTTGGAAGATGTGTTCCTGGATGTGATGGCGGGTGCAGGCAAAACTGGGAGCGTTGCATGACCGGCTGGCAGACCTTGTTCTATAAAGAAGTGCTGCGCTTCTGGAAGGTGGGTTTCCAGACCGTGGCCGCGCCGGTGATGACGGCGATTCTGTACCTGCTGATTTTCGGCCATGTGCTGTCCGACCACGTGAAGGTTTATGACAAGGTGGGTTACACCAGTTTCCTGCTGCCCGGCCTGATCATGATGAGCGTGCTGCAGAACGCGTTTGCCAACAGCTCGTCCAGCCTGATCCAGAGCAAGATCATGGGCAATCTGGTGTTCTTGTTGCTGACGCCTTTGTCGCATCGTGCCTGGTTCGTGGCCTATGTGGGGTCGTCTGTGGTGCGCGGGCTGGTGGTGGGATTGGGTGTGCTGGTGGCTACCCTCTGGTTTGCCGATTTGAGCTTCGTGGCACCGCTGTGGATCGCCGTGTTCGGTTTGTTGGGCGCAGGTTTGCTCGGCTCGTTGGGCCTGATTGCCGGCCTGTGGGCCGAGAAATTCGACCAGATGGCCGCTTTCCAGAACTTCATCATCGTGCCGATGACCTTTCTCAGCGGCGTGTTCTATTCCATCCACTCGCTGCCGCCATTCTGGCAGAAGGTCAGCCACTTCAACCCCTTTTTCTACATGATCGACGGCTTCCGCTACGGCTTTTTTGGCCAGAGCGACGTGTCTCCCTGGCTAAGCCTGGGCATCGTCGGTTCGGCCTGCATCGTGGTCGGGGGTATGGCGCTGCACCTGCTGCGCATAGGTTACAAGGTTCGCCATTGACATGACATCCGAAGAATTGCAATCCATCATCGCCAGCGGTTTGCCGTGCGAGCACCTGGAGGTGTCGGGCGACGGCCGCCACTGGGCCGCCGTGATCGTGTCTGCCGCCTTCGAGGGCAAGCGTGCCATTGCGCGCCACCAGCAGGTCTACGCCACGCTGGGCAAGCGCATCCAGACCGACGAGGTGCATGCCCTGTCGATGAAAACCTACACCCCGGCCGAATGGGCTGCGCAAGGGCAATAAGGCATGGACAAACTCCGTATCGTGGGTGGCAAGCCGCTGACAGGCCATGTTTCCATTTCGGGTGCCAAGAATGCGGCCCTGCCGGAACTGTGCGCCGCCTTGTTGACCGACCAACTGGTGATGCTGCGCAATGTGCCGCGCCTGCGCGATGTGGCCACCATGCGCCACCTGCTGGAAAACATGGGCGTGCAGACCCAGGTGCATGGTGAGCGCGGCGGCATGACGCTGCAGGCGCATGACCCGATCAACCCCGAAGCACCCTATGACCTGGTGAGAACCATGCGTGCTTCGGTACTGGTGCTGGGGCCGCTGCTGGCGCGTTTTGGCCGGGCCAAGGTGTCGTTGCCGGGGGGCTGCGCCATTGGTTCGCGTCCGGTGGACCAGCACATCAAGGGGTTGCAGGCCATGGGTGCTGAAATTGTGGTGGAGCACGGCTACATGGTGGCGCAGTTGCCTGCCGGGCAAACGCGCCTGAAGGGTGCGCGCATCACCACCGACATGGTTACCGTGACCGGCACGGAAAACTTTCTGATGGCCGCCACGCTGGCCGGGGGCGAAACCATTTTGGAAAACGCGGCACAGGAACCGGAAGTGACCGACCTGGCCGAGATGCTGATCAAGATGGGGGCCAAAATCGAAGGCCATGGCACCAGCCGCATCCGCATCGTGGGCGTGGACAAGCTGGATGGTTGCGACCATGCTGTGGTGGCCGACCGCATTGAGGCAGGAACCTTCCTGTGCGCCGTGGCCGCCACGGGTGGCGAAGCGGTGCTGGAGCACGCGCGGGGCGACCACCTGGATGCGGTGATCGACAAGCTGCGCGACGCCGGTGTGACCGTGGAAGCTGTGGCCGATGGCCTGCGCGTGGCATCGGCCGGTGGCGCCAGCCTGAAGGCGCAGTCGTTCCGCACCACCGAATACCCAGGCTTCCCGACCGACATGCAGGCCCAGTTCATGGCCCTGAATGTGGTGGCGCAGGGGGCCAGCAGCGTCACCGAAACCATTTTCGAAAACCGCTTCATGCATGTGCAGGAGTTGCAGCGCCTGGGCGCCAAAATCCACATCGATGGCCGCTTGGCGCTGGTCGATGGGCTGGATAGCAGTGGTCGCCTGTCCGGTGCCACAGTGATGGCGACCGACCTGCGCGCCTCGGCCTGCCTGGTGATCGCCGGTTTGGTGGCCGAAGGCGAAACCGTGGTGGACCGCATTTACCACCTGGACCGCGGTTACGACCAGATGGAAGTGAAGCTGCGCGCCCTGGGGGCCGACATCGAAAGAATCCAATGAGCAGCCAGAAACTGACCTTGGCCTTGTCCAAGGGCCGCATCTTTGAAGAAACGTTGCCGCTGCTGCGTGCTGCAGGCATTGAGGTGCTGGAGGACCCGGATAAATCGCGCAAGCTCATTTTGCCGACCAACCGGCCGGACGTGCAGGTGGTGCTGGTGCGTGCCTCCGACGTGCCTACTTACGTGCAGTATGGCGGTGCCGACCTGGGTGTGTGCGGCAAGGACACCCTGCTGGAACACGAAGCCGAGTGGGGCGGTGCCGCCAACGTTGGTTTTTACCAGCCGCTGGACCTGAAGATCGCCAAATGCCGCATGAGCGTGGCGGTGCGCGCCGATTTCGACTACGTCAAGGCGGTGCGCCAGGGCGCGCGGCTGAAAGTGGCCACCAAGTACGTGGCCATTGCACGCGAGTTCTTTGCCAGCAAGGGTGTCCACGTGGACCTGATCAAGCTCTACGGCAGCATGGAACTGGCCCCGCTCACCGG
>CAYQTH010000078.1:7999-8833 GCA_964420415.1 uncultured Macromonas sp.
CCATCGTGGACCTGGTGTCCACCGGTAACACGCTCAAAGCCAACCACCTGGTCGAAGTCGAGCAGATCATGGACATTTCCTCCCGGCTGGTGGTCAACCAGGCGGCGCTGAAGGTCAAGCGTGAGACGATCCGCCCTATTCTGGACGCCTTCACGCAGGCCACTGCCTGAAAGATTCCCCCAATGAAAGCCACGCCGCTGTTCCTGCGCACCACCGACGCCGATTTCGAAGCCTGTTTCCAGGCGCGCCTGCACTGGTCGGCCGACACCGATGCGGCCATCGAAGAGCGCGTGGCAGCCATCCTGGCCGATGTGCGCACACGCGGAGACGCGGCGGTGATCGAATACACCAACCGCTTCGACAACCTGACTGCCAGTGTCATGAGCGATTTGGAGCTACGCCAAGTCGAACTGAAGGCCGCGTTCGACAGCTTGCCAGACGTCCAGCGCCATGCTTTGCAACAGGCCGCTGCCCGCGTGCGCCGTTACCACGAGGCTCAGAAGAAGGCCAACGGTGAAAGCTGGAGCTACCGTGACGAAGACGGCAGTCTGCTCGGGCAGAAGGTCACCCCGCTGGACCGCGTGGGCATTTATGTGCCTGGTGGCAAGGCGGCCTATCCCTCGAGCGTGCTGATGAATGCGATCCCCGCCCACGTCGCGGGCGTGGGTGAAATCATCATGGTCGTCCCCACGCCCCAGGGGGCCAAGAACCCGCTGGTGCTGGCCGCCGCCTACGTGGCCGGCGTCACACGGGCCTTCACCATTGGCGGCGCGCAGGCCGTGGCCGCCTTGGCGTATGGCACCGCCAGTGTGACCAAGGTGGACAAAATCACCG
>CAYQTH010000079.1:0-8581 GCA_964420415.1 uncultured Macromonas sp.
GGTGCCGACATGCTGATGTGGAACGGCTCGTGCATCGTGCACGACGAGTTCAAGGCCATCGAACTGGAGCTGCTCAAGAAGGAGCACCCGGGCGCCAAGGTGCTGGTTCACCCCGAAAGCCCGGCCGATGTGGTCGCGCTGGCCGATGCGGTGGGGTCGACCTCGGGCATCCTGAAGGCGGCGCGTGAGATGGATGCCCAGGAATTCATCGTGGCCACCGACAACGGCATGATGCACAAGCTGCGCACGCTGAACCCCGGTAAAACCTTCATTGAAGCCCCCACCGCGGGCAACAGCGCCACCTGCAAAAGCTGTGCGCATTGCCCGTGGATGGCCATGAACAGCCTGGCGGGCGTGGCCCACGTGCTGGAAAGCGGCGCCAACGAAATCCATGTGGACGCAGGCCTGATCCCGCGTGCGCGCCAGCCCATCGACCGCATGCTGGCCTTCACCGCCGCGTTGAAGGGCGGGCAGAACGCGGGCGCGCTGGTGCCCAACATCGGCGCGGCTTAAAGTCTTGCCTTGATTCGCGTTGCCAGGACTGCTGCTGTGTCTGACGCCGTTCGCACGCTGATCGATTTCGCTGCCCCGTGCGAAGGGGGAGCGCCTTTGCAGGCCGCCTTTGGCGCCCCGTTGCACACGCTGGTAGCGCACAACTTCGATGAGGTGCGGGGTGTGTTGCAGGCGGTGCAGGCCGAAGCAGCTGCGGGCCGTTGGTGTGTGGGTTACGTGCGTTATGAAGCGGCGCCTGCGTTCGATGCCGCGTTGCAGGTGCATGGGTCAGAGGCTGCAGCCGGGCCACTGGCCTGGTTCGGCGTGCACGAGGCACCCGCAACGCCTGCTGCAGCCTGGCCAGGGCAGGCCCGCGCCGCCCGCGCCACTTGGCGTTACCCCGATGACGCTGCCGCCTTTGCGCGTGACATCCACACCATACATGACGCCATTGAGGCCGGAGACCTGTACCAGGTGAACCACACCGCGCAGGCGGCGGGCGAGTTGACGCAGGGCAGCGCCCTCGACCTGTTTGCCGCCTTGCGCCAGAACCAGCCCGGCGGCTACGCAGCATTCATTGATACTGGGCCGGAGCAGGTGCTGTCTGTCTCGCCCGAATTGTTTTTCGACTGGGATGGCGAACGCATCCTGTCGCGTCCCATGAAGGGCACGGCCTCGCGCGGCGCAACGCCGCCAGAGGATGCCGCCCAGGCCGAGGCGCTGCGCCAGTCGCCCAAGGAACAGGCCGAAAACGTGATGATTGTGGACCTGATCCGCAACGACCTGTCGCGCGTGGCGCAGCCGTTTTCAGTGCAGGTGCCGCGCCTGTTCCACCTGGAGGCGCTGCCCACGGTGTGGCAAATGACTTCCGACGTGGTGGCGCGCACCCGTGCTGGCACCATGCTGTGGGACGTGTTCGCGGCGCTGTTCCCTTGCGGCTCCGTCACCGGGGCGCCCAAGGTGCAGGCCATGCGGCAGATCCATGCGCTGGAACCTGGGCCGCGCGGCGTTTATTGTGGTGCGGTGGGCGTGGTGCGGCCCGGCCGTGTGCCGGGTTCGGTCGCGGCCACCTTCAACGTGGCCATTCGCACCGTCACGGCCCATGACACGGCGGGCGGCAAGGCGCTGCACTGCGGCATCGGCAGCGGTATCACCGCCGATGCCACGGTGGACGGCGAGTGGCAAGAATGGCGTCACAAACGGGCCTTTCTAGAGCGAGCCAGCGAACCCTTCGATTTGTTGGAAACCCTGGCGCTGGACCAGGGCGCACTGCGCCACCTAGACCGGCATCTGGCGCGGCTGGCACGCGCGGCGGGGCATTTTGGCTTCCCGTGGACTGAAGCACGTGCCCGCACCGTATTGCAAGACTTGGTGCATGCACACGGTGCAGGCCTGTGGCGCGTGCGCTTGCTGCTGAACGCCCAGGGCGAATTGCAAGCCCAGGCCTTTGCCATGGAGCCCACCCCCGGCCCGGTGAAACTGGCGCTGGCGGCTCAGCCGTTCAGCGTAGCGCACAGTGAATTCGTGCGTTTCAAGACCACGCGCCGCGCCCATTACGACGCGGCCGCCCCTACCGTGCCTGGCGTGTTCGATACCCTGCTGTGGAACGAAGCCGGTGAACTGACCGAATGCTCGCGCGGCAACATCGCCGTGCAACTGGAGGGCCGCTGGGTGACGCCGCCGCTGAGCAGCGGTTTGCTGGACGGCATTGGCCGCGAAGTGGCGCTGGCCGAAGGGCGGCTACAGGAGGCGGTGGTGCAGGTGAAGGACCTGCCGCGTGCCACTGGGCTGGCGTTCTTGAACAGCCTGCGGGGCTGGATCGCGGCGGATTGGGCTGGCTGATTGGGTTGCGAGTTTGATGACAGTCAGTCTGGCATTTTCGGCATGTGTGATGTATGCTGAATTCCTCTTTAAAAGGGGACCGTCATGGGACTTCTGGACTCAATCGCTGGTCAAGCTCTTGGTTCTTTATCCAGCACCGAAAATAACCAGCAGGCTGGTTTGATGGACCTCATCGGCGGTCTGTTGGGTAGCCAGCAGATCGGGGGGCTTGCTGGCCTCGTCACAGCTTTCGAGAAAAACGGATTGGGAGGTGTGGTCGCATCGTGGGTGGGGACAGGCCAGAACCTGCCGATTTCTGCTGAGCAGTTGCAAGCGGTGTTGGGCAATGAGCAGGTGCAAGCCATTGCGCAAAAGCTGGGGCTTTCAACACAAGATGCCTCCCGTTCTTTGGCCGAACTGTTGCCGCAAGCCGTCGACAAACTTACCCCCACCGGTACCCTTCCTGAAGACACTGCAGCCGGTGGTTTGACCGGCATGCTCAAGGGCTTCGGTTTCTAAGTTCCTTTACCCTTGTGTGAGGGGCATTTGCCGGGTTTTCGCCGCGCAATCTGCGCATACTTTGTCCACCAAGAGGAGCAGTGAAATGGCTGGTTGGTTTGAACTTGGCAAGAGCAGCGATGGTCAGTTCCGTTTTGTCCTCAAGACAGGCAATGCGGAGACCGTTTTGACAAGCGAGCTTTACAAGGCGAAGGGGTCCGCAGAGGGCGGGATTGCGTCAGTGCAAGCGAACTGCGCTACCGACATTCGGTATGAGCGAAAGACGGCAGCGAACGGTAAGGCGTTCTTCAATTTGAAAGCAGCCAACGGTCAGGTCATCGGCACGAGCCAGATGTACGCATCCGAATCTTCTCGCGAAGATGGCATCGCAAGCGTGAAGGTGAATGGTGTGTCAACAACGGTCAAAGACAACACCTGAATCTTTACATGGGCGTCACCCATTAACAGGTGCGCGCCCAAGCGGCTGCCGTGGAGGTAGGTGGTGAGGTGCTCAGCGGTGAGCGATCGGCTGCACCATCAACTTCGTCAAGCTCCGGTACAACGGACTGCCCAGCCAATGCGGCTGTTCGTCCCGCCATTCCAGGTGGTCCCAGCGCCGCATCAGTTCACGCAGCACGGTTTCGGTTTCCAGGCGCGTCAGCGCCGCGCCTATGCACACGTGCGGGCCGGAGCCAAAGGTCAGGCTGCTGCCTTCGCGGCGGGTGATGTCGAGTTCGTCCGGGTCTTCGTAGCGTGACGGGTCGCGGTTGGCGGCGCCGATCAGCGCCACCACCGAATCGCCGCGCTTCAGGCGCTGGCCGTGCAGTTCCAGTTCGGTGACGACGCGACGGCCGGTGTACTGCACCGGGCTGTCGTAGCGCAGCAGTTCGCGCACAGCGCTGGACATGAATTCGGGTTCTTCGCGCAGCAGTTGCCATTGGTCCGGGTGTTGCAGCAGGGCCAGCAGGCCATTGCCCAGGGCGTTGCGCGTGGTTTCGTGGCCGGCGAACAGCAGCATCACGCATTGCGCCAGGAATTCGGCCTGGCTTTGGATGTCGCCGCTGGTTTCGCCTTCCACCAGGCGGCTGATGAGGTCGTCACCCGGCGTGAGGCGGCGTTCGGCCGCCAGGGCTTCGAACACGCAGCCCATGGCCAGGGTGCTGACCTGGGCGCGGCGGGTCTGGTCGTGCGTGGGTTCGGCGGCGCCCAGGAAGTCGGCCAGGTCGTCGGACCACCGCAGCAGGTTGGCGTGGTGTTCGGCGGGAATGTCCATCATGGCCGAGATGACACGCACGGGCAATGGGCGCGCCACGGCCTGGATGAAGTCGAACGGCTGGCCGTTGTCCACGGCGTCGAGCAGGTCGCGGGTGATCTGTTCGATGCGCGGGGCCAGGGCTTCGAGTGCTTCGGCCCGGAAACCGGCATTGAGCAGGCGGCGGATGCGCGTGTGGTCGGGCGGGTCCAGGAACAGCAGCGCGCGTGAGAACAGTTGCTGGAAGGGGGTGAATTCGCTGCGTTCGTGTTGGCTGGCGGTGACCCAGCCGCCAGTGCGCACGGCGGAAAAACGCGGGTCTTTCAGCACGAAGTCAATGTCTTCGTGCTGGGTCAGCAGCCAGGCGCCGCCGAAGAACTCGTCGCTCCAGTGCAGCGGGCCCGCCGCGCGGAGTTCGGCGTAGGTGGGGTAGGGGTTGGCCCGGTAGGCGTCGTCCAGCAAAGGACGGCTCAATGCGCAGGGGGCGCGGGAGGGCGTGAGCACGGCGGTCATACGGGGATTATCCGGCGGTCGGTTCAGAGCTAAGGGTCAGGGGCGCGGGGCGAACAAGGCACCCAGCGCGGTCGTGTCCAAATAAGAGGCTACAGCGGCCGCTGTGGGCTGGGCCAGATGCGGCACCACGCCCAGGCTCGGCGCCTGGAATTCGACCTGCAGTTGCTCACGCAGCGTTTGTACGTTTTCGTCGCGCCAGGGCATGGCTGGGTCCACGCTGTTGCCCACCCAGCCGGCTAGGCGCAGGCCGCGGGCGCGGATGGCTTCAGCGGTCAGCAGGGCGTGGTTGATGCAGCCCAGGCGCAGACCCACCACCAGCACCACGGGCAGGCCGAGGGCCTGGGCCAGGTCGGCGCTGTCGAAACCGGGCGCCAGCGGCACGCGGAAACCGCCCACGCCTTCCACCACCAGGGTGTCGGTGCGTGTAGCCAGTTGCTGTGCGGCGCGCAGGATGGTGCCGGGTTCAATGGTGCGCTGTTCCAGCGCGGCGGCGATGTGCGGGGCACAGGCAGCGTCGAACTGGAGGGGGCAGATGTCGGCGTCGGTGAGTGGCAGCGAGGCAGCGGCGCGCAGCGTGCGCACGTCGTCGTTGGCGCGCTCGCCGTTGATCCATTCTGTGCCAGCCGCCACGGGCTTGAGGGCGGCGCTGCGCCAGCCTTGCTGTGAGCACCAGTGCAGCAGCGCGGCGCTGACGCGGGTTTTGCCGACTTCGGTGTCGGTGCCGGTGACGAAGCAGGCGCGCACGCCGCTGGGCAGATGGAAACGCGGGTTCATGACAGTTCCTGCGCGCACTGGGCCAGGGCTTGCACCAGGCGGTCCACGTTTTCCTGGGTGTGGCTGGCGCTGAGGGTGATGCGCAGGCGTGCCGTGCCCACGGGCACGGTGGGTGGGCGGATGGCGGGCACCCACAGGCCCTGCGCGTCCAGCGCGGCGGCCAGTTTCAGGGCCATGTGGTTGTCGCCCACGATCAGCGGCTGGATGGCGGTGCGCGAGTCGCATAGCTGCCAGTCCAGGTTCGGGTGGGCCGTAATGAGGGCGCTCAACTCACCGCGCAGTTGGTCGATCAGCAACTCCAGTTGTTGGCGGCGCTGGGCACCTTCGTTCCCACCGATGAGGCGCAGGCTGGCCAGCAGCGCGTGGGCCAGCGCAGGCGGTGCTGCGGTGGTGTAGATGTAGGGGCGGGCGCCCTGCACCAGCCAGTCTATGACGGTGGGGTGGGCCGCCACGAAGGCCCCGCCCACGCCAGCGGCCTTGCCCAGCGTGCCCATGACGATGAGCCGCTCGCTGCACAGGCCGAAGTGCGCCAGGCTGCCCTGGCCTTCGGGGCCCAGCACGCCGAAGCCGTGGGCATCGTCGACGATCAGGAAGGCGTCGTAACGCTCGGCCAGGGCCAGCAGCGCGGGCAGGTCGGCCAGGTCGCCGTCCATGCTGAACACGCCGTCCACCGCGATCAGCTTGATTGGGGTGGTGCAGGCCTGCAGTTGCCGCTCCAGCACCGCCAGGTTGCCGTGGGCGTAGCGTTGCATAGAAGCTTTGGCCATCAGGCCGCCGTCGATCAGCGAGGCATGGTTGAGCTTGTCGGCAAAGATCGTGGCCTGTTCGTCACCCAGCGCGGTGAGCAGCGCCAGGTTGGCCATGTAGCCGGTGCAAAAAGACAGGGCGCGCGCGTTGGGGATGTGGGGCTCGAACCAGCGCGCCAGTTCGTCTTCCAGCGCCTGGTGGGCGCGGGTGTGGCCGCTGATCAGGTGCGAAGCGCCGCTGCCGGTGCCGTACAACTGCGCGCCTTCGGCCAGGGCTTCGGCCAGGGCCGGGTGGTTGGCCAGGCCCAAGTAGTCGTTGCTGCAGAAGGCCAGCACGGTGCGGGTCTGGGCCTCAGCGCCTTCGCCCGTGGTCACGCGTTGCAGCGGTTCACACGGCGTTTCGGCGATGCGGCGGCGGCGGCGCAGGCCCTGGGACTCGCGCTCAAGCAGTTGCCGGTTCAGGTGCTCGATCAGCATCGGGGGCTTGTTGGGATTCGGGCTGGGCCAGCACGTCGTTCAGCGTGGCGATGACGCGTTCGGCCAGCCAGGCGCACAGCGGCTGGTCCAGCACATAGGGCGGCATCAGGTAGACGGTGCGGCCAATGGGGCGGATCATCAGTTCGTGTTCGCGCGCGGCCAGGTGGAAGCGTTCGGCGAAGCGCACGCCAGCCAGGGGCGCCTTCACGTCGAAAGCCCAGATCATGCCTTGCTGACGGAGGTGTTCCACGCGCGGGTCGTGGAGCAGCGGCTCCAGCGCGGCGCTGAGCCAGGCCGCGCGCTGGTGGTTAGCAGCCAGCACCTGGTCCTGCTCGAATCGGTCGAGCACGGTGCAGGCGGCGCGGCAGGCCAGCGGGTTGCCGGTGTAGGAATGCGAGTGCAGGAAGCCGCGCGCCACGTCGTCGTCGAGGAAGGCGTTGTAAATGGCGTCGCGGCACAGCACCAGCGACAGCGGCAAATAGCCGCCGCTGATGCCTTTGGACAGGCAGACCAAGTCCGGCCAGACCAGCGGTTGGCCGGGGGCGGCGGCCTGCTCGAACGCGAAGAAGGTGCCGGTGCGGCCGCAGCCAACGGCGATTTCGTCGGCGATCAGGTGCACTTGGTAACGGTCGCACAGCTCGCGCACCAGCCGCAGGTAAAGCGGGCTGTACATGGCCATGCCGGTGGCGCCTTGCACCAACGGCTCCAGAATGAAAGCCGCGATCTGCTCGCCCTGGGCCTGGAACAGCGCTTCCAGTTCGGCAGCGGCGCGTCGAGCCACGTCGTCGGCCGTTTCACCAGGGCCAGCCTGGCGCGCGTCGGGCGACATGACCTGGTGCGCACGCAGCAGCAGCGGGTCGTAGGCGTCGCGGAACACCTGCACGTCGGTCACGGCCAGTGCGCCCAGCGTTTCACCGTGGTAGCCGCCGCGCAGGCAGGCAAAGCTGCGTTTGCCGGGTCGGCCCACGTTGCGCCAGTGGTGGAAACTCATCTTGAGCGCGATTTCCACCGCCGAGGCGCCATCGCTGGCGAAGAAGCAGTGGCCCAGCACGCCGCCGGTCAGCGCCGACAGGCGTTCGGCCAGTTGCACCGCCGGTTCGTGGGTGCAGCCGGCCAGCATCACATGAGCCAGGGTGTCGAGCTGGTCCTTGATGGTGGCGTTGAGCCGCTCGTCGGCATGGCCAAACAGGTTGACCCACCAGGAGCTGACGGCATCAAAGTAGCGCCGACCCTGGTCGTCGTACAGCCATGGGCCCTGGCCGCGCACGATGGGCAGCGGCGGCACCTGGGCGGCCCGCTGCATCTGGGTGCAGGGGTGCCAGACGTGGGCCAGGCTGCGCGCAGCAAGCGAACCTGGGCGGCTCAACCCGGCAGACAAGCTCACTCCAGATGCTGCACGGGCACGTGGTGGCGCAGTTCGATCTGGCGGTTTTCGTCGTTCACGAACACCAGTTCGGGCTCGAAGGTCTTGACCTGGTCTTCATGGACCTGGGCAAAGGAGGCGATGATGATGAGGTCGCCCACCGAGGCGCGGCGCGCGGCCGAGCCGTTGATGGAAATCATGCCGGACCCGCGTTCGCCACGGATGGCGTAGGTCACGAAACGCTCGCCGTTGTTGATGTTCCAGATGTGGACTTGTTCGTTTTCCGCGATGTTGGCGGCGTCGAGCAGGTCTTCGTCAATGGCGCACGAACCTTCGTAGTGCAGTTCGCACATGGTCACGGTGGCGCGGTGGATTTTCGATTTGAGCAGGGTGCGAAACACGGTGTGTCCCCAAATAAGCAAATACCCTTGATTGTGACAGACCGGCGCCACTGGCGAAAGGCCAGCGGGCCGGTGGGGGCTTGGCCGGGCGTTGGTCAGACCGGGCGGTAGACCTCTGCCCCGTTCTTGACGAACTCCACGGCTTTGATTTCCATGCCTTTTTGCAGGGCGTCGGCTTCGGCCAAGCCCTGCTGGGCCGCGAATTCGCGCACGTCCTGGGTGATTTTCATGGAGCAGAAGTGCG
>CAYQTH010000080.1:0-8571 GCA_964420415.1 uncultured Macromonas sp.
CATCTTTGTGTTCACCATGGGTGGTTTCACCGGGTTGATGCTGTCGATGGCGCCGATTGACATCAACTTTCAGGACACCTACTACGTGGTGGCTCACTTCCACTATGTCCTGGTGGCCGGTTCGCTGTTTGCCTTGTTCGGTGGTTTCTACTATTGGGCGCCGAAGTGGACGGGTGTGATGTACAGCGAGTTCCGGGGCAAGCTGCACTTCTGGTGGTCGTTGATTTCTTTCAATATCACCTTCTTCCCCATGCACTTCCTCGGCTTGGCAGGCATGCCGCGCCGCTACGCCGACTACCCGATGCAGTTTGCCGATTTCAACGCGATTGCATCCATCGGTGGTTTTGCATTCGGTCTGGCTCAGGTCTATTTCTTCCTGTTTGTGGTGGTGCCTTGCATGCGTGGCAAGGGTGCTAAGGCTGTGCAGAAACCCTGGGAAGGGGCGGAAGGGCTGGAGTGGGAAGTGCCGTCCCCAGCGCCGCATCACACGTTCGAGGTACCGCCCAAGCTGGATGCTTCGGCCACCAAGATCGTGGCTTGACTGGTGGGCCACAGCATGACTCCTGACCAAGCCAAACAGAACCGCCGCCTGGGGTTGATTCTGGCGTCTGTGGCACTGGTGTTCCTGCTTGGCTTTGTGGCCAAGCTGGCGCTTTTCAGCCATTGAGGTTGGCCGATGGCATTGCGCACCGCGAACTTGAAGATGACCGCCAAACTGCTGGTCATTGCGGTCGGTATGTTTGCCTTCGGCTATGGCCTGGTGCCGCTGTACCAGGCGATTTGTGAAGCCACAGGCATCAATGTGCTGGCCTTGTCTGAACGCCAGTTGCCTGGTCATGGCACAAGTTCGGCAGAGAACACGCAAGTCGATCTGTCGCGCACGGTGACGGTGGAATTCGATGCCAACGTGCGCGGACCATGGCAGTTCAAGCCCCTGCAGCGTTCCCTGGAGGTGCATCCCGGTCAAATGGTGCAGGTGATGTACGAATTCCAGAATGTGCAAAACCGCACCATGGCGGCGCAGGCCATTCCCAGCTACGCACCCCGGCAGGCGGCCAGCCATTTCAACAAGCTGGAGTGTTTTTGCTTCTCGCAGTACACGCTGGCGCCAGGTGAAAAGCGCGAATGGCCGGTGGTGTTCGTAATCGATCCACGCCTGCCCAAAGACGTGAAAACCATCACTTTGTCCTACACCTTCTTCGAGGTGGGCGGCAAAACCCCGGCAGCACCCACCGAGCAGGTGACGGGGGTGCGGTTGATGCCTCAAACCCAGGCAGAACCGGTATGAACGCCAAACCGTCTCCACGCAAACCGTCGCTTTGGTTGACGGTGAAGGCCGTGTTGTGGGGTTTTCTGGGGGTGCGCCGCAAGGGAGATTTTCAGCAGGATTTGGTCACGCTGCGCCCTATTCACCTGATGGTGACGGGTGTGGTACTGGCTTTCCTGTTCGTGCTGGGCCTGATGGCGCTCGTGCACTGGGTCGTCCAATGATTCCATATCCCAACATCAACCAAACCCATTAACAGGAGTGAGCATGTCGGCAACATCCCACGGCACAACGCCTTACTACTACGTTCCTGGCCCGTCCCGCCATCCCGTGATGGCCGCATTCGGGCTGTTTTTTGTTGTGCTCGGGGCCGGGCAGTGGGTCAATGGCGTGGACTGGGGAAAGTATTCCCTGGCCTTTGGCCTGCTGTGGTGGGCCGTGGTGCTGTACCAATGGTTTCGCGATGCTGTACATGAGAGCGAAGGTGGGCAGTACGGGCGCAAGATCGACCTCTCCTTCCGCTGGAGCATGAGTTGGTTCATTTTCTCCGAGGTGATGTTTTTCGGCGCCTTTTTCACCGCCTTGTGGTGGGCCCGCGCCCATTCGGTCCCCGCCCTGGGGAATGCGGAAAACGCCTTGCTCTGGCCCGATTTCCAGGCCATCTGGCCTTCGCTGATGGCGGGCGTCACGGCTGCGCCTGCAGGCACAGTGGAACCGTTCCAGACCATGGGGCCGTTCTGGCTGCCCACCATCAACACGGCCTTGCTGTTGACTTCAGGTGTGACGTTGACCATTGCACACCATGCTTTGCTGGCCAATTTCCGTACCAAGGCAGTGGCATTCATGTGGCTCACGGTGCTGTTGGGCCTGACTTTCCTGTTTGTGCAAGGGTATGAATACGTCCACGCTTACCGCGATCTGAACCTCAAGCTCAGTTCAGGTATTTTTGGCTCCACCTTTTTCATGCTCACGGGTTTTCACGGTTTCCACGTGTTTGTGGGGATGCTGATGCTGCTGTTCATCACCCTGCGGCTGCAGAAGGGGCACTTCAGCGCCGAGCACCATTTTGGTTTTGAAGGCGCGGCGTGGTACTGGCACTTTGTGGATGTGGTCTGGCTGGGTCTGTATTTGTTGGTGTACTGGATGTGATGGCTCAGGTGTTAAGCCTGTGCTTGGCAAAAAAGCGCCTGATGGCGCTTTTTTGTTGAAATGCGCGTCATGCCAGGGCCAGGCCATGGCGCGGCATCGGGGTCAGCGTTGCGGCCAAGCGCTGGGGTGCAGCCAGCCAAGCCAGTAACCCGCCAGCACCAGCACAAACAGCAGCACCGACAGGCCCACACGCAGCAGCAAAGCACGCGCCATGCGTTTCGATGCGTCTGGTCGGGCCGGGTCGGGACCGCGTTTGAGCATCCAGAACAGGGCCGCCCCAAGGCTGCCCAGGATGGCCACAAATGCCAGCACGATTGCGTATTTCATGAGGCATGATTATCGGATGAACAAGCGCGCCAGCAGCACAGCACGGTGGTGGGTGACAGGGGGTACGGTGGTGGTCATGCTGCTGACCGCTGCGCTGGGGCATTGGCAGTTGCGCCGGGCCGCGCAGAAAGAGGTCCTGGCTGCGCAGCAACTGGCCCGTGCCAGTTTGCCTGCGCTGGGCTGGGACGGTTTGGGGCTAACCCGTTTGGCCCCTGGCGCGCAGGCTTTGCACGACCGCCGAGTGAGTGTGCGGGGCCGCTGGATGAGCGAGGCAACTGTGTTTCTGGACAACCGACCCTTGCAAGGTCGAGCCGGGTTCTGGGTGATTACGCCACTGCGCCCGTTGGAAACCGGGGTTGCACCCGTGCTGGTGGTGCGGGGATGGGTACCGCGGCGTTTCGACGACCGCACCGCCGTCCCAGATGTGCCGGACGCGTCCGGTGATGTGCAGGTTGAAGGCCGCATTGCCCCTGCGCCTTCCAAACTTTACGAGTTGGGGCCCGAAAGCGGGGGCCGTATTCGGCAAAATATAGACTTGGCCGCCTATTCCCGTGAATGGTCGCTGCCATTGTTGCCCGTGTCGGTATGGCAAACAGGGGACAGCGACCTGCCGCCCGGCTGGTCGCGTGACTGGCCCCAGGCCAACGTCGATGTCCACAAACATTACGGCTACGCCTTCCAGTGGTTTGGGCTGTGTCTATTGATGGCAATTTTGTATGTCTGGTTCCAATTCATCGCTCCACGTCGGCGGGGCTGAGCCCCAGGAAACCTTGCCACGGACGGGCAAAGGAGACGAACCTTTGTCGCTCACGGTGTACGACATGCCTGAGCTCGGCTCCGGCAGTGCGCAGCAGGCGGCATCGACCCGTGCTGGCCGCTGGAAAATGCTGGCGGTATTGCTGGTGTGCGCCGCACCGGTACTGGCGTCGTATTTCACCTATTACGTGGTGCGGCCGGAAGGCCGCCGCAATTATGGTGAATTGATTGAGCCTCAGCAGCCCATGCCTCCGGGCTTGGCGGGTACCGACGGCGAAGGCCGGTCCGTGGCATTGGCCTCTTTGAAGCACCAGTGGTTGTTTGTCAGCGTGGCCGACAGTGCCTGCGATGTGCAGTGCGAGCGCCACCTTTACCTGCAGCGCCAGCTGCGCGAGGGGCTGGGCAAGGACAAAGACCGGCTGGACTGGGTTTGGTTGCGCACGGGCGCGCAGTCGCTGGCAGAGCCCTTGCGCCAGGCAACGGCGTCGGCCACGGTGTTGCACATGGCCCAGACCGACATCGCCCACTGGCTGCAGCCGGCCCCTGGGCAGTCCTTGGCCGATCACTTGTATGTGGTGGACCCGATGGGACACTGGATGATGCGCTTCCCCTCCAATGCCGATCCGGCCCGTATGCGGCGTGACTTGGAAAAGCTGTTGCGTGCATCGGCCAGCTGGGACCAGGCTGGGCGTTGAACATGGATGCCGTTCCTTTGTACGATTTTGCTCCGGTGGCGCGCATGATGCTGGTGGGTGTGCTGTTGGCCCTGCCCGTGCTGGCCTGGCTTTGGCTGCGCCAGCGCGGAGCGAGCACGGCCCAGCGCCTGGCCCAGCTCACCTACTTGACGCTGTTTCTGACCTTTGACTTGGTGCTGTTCGGCGCCTTCACGCGGTTAACAGATTCCGGCCTGGGCTGTCCGGACTGGCCAGGTTGTTACGGCAGCGCCAGCCCCTGGGGGGCCAGTGCCTCTATAGCGGCTGCACAGCAGGCCATGCCCACGGGGCCTGTGACTTTTTCCAAGGCCTGGATCGAAATGGTGCACCGCTACCTGGCCACTGGCGTGGGGGTGTTGCTGGTGGTGTTGGCCGTGGTCAGTTGGCTGGAACGGCGGCGTTTGCCGGTGTCTCAGGTATGGCCTTGGTGCACGTTGGCGTGGGTGTGCCTGCAAGGGGCTTTTGGGGCCTGGACGGTAACGCTCAAACTTTTCCCTGCCATCGTGACGCTGCATCTGTTGGGTGCCATGGTGTTGTTGGCCCTGTTGCGCGTGCAAGCAGTCCGCTACGCCCAGAGCATGGATGCGTCACTGCGCAGTGTCTGGCCGCCGGGTGTGCTGCCGGTGCTTTGGCTGGCACTGGCTTTGGTGACGGTGCAGATTGCGCTGGGTGGGTGGGTCAGCACCAACTACGCGGTACTGGCGTGCCGCGAGTTTCCCGTCTGCCAGGGCAGTTGGTGGCCCCAGATGGATTTTTCGGCCGGTTTCGAGCTCTGGCGTGAACTGGGCCGCCGTGCTACGGGTGAGCCGATTCCTTTTGCCGCGCTCACCGCCATTCACTACACCCATCGGCTGGTGGCTTATGTGGTGCTGGCTGTGTTGCTGTGGCTGGCCTGGCGCTGCTGGCGTCACGACTCTCGGTCTGTGCCGGCACGCTGGTTGCTGGGGCTGGTGCTTTGGCAGTTGGCCAGCGGCCTGTCCAACGTGGTGCTGGAGTGGCCTGTGTGGGCTGCGCTGGCGCACACCGGGGGTGCTGCAGCGCTCATTATTTTGCTCACCGGCTGGCTGGCGGCACTGTACCCGCCCCGGTCTTCTGTTCTCAACCCGTTCTCACCGCCTGCTGGGCGTCCCGCATGAGCAGCACTCCAAACCAGGCTCTGGCCATGCCTTTGCCTCCCACCTGGCGCCAGTTCTACACGTTGATGAAGCCGCGTGTGATCCAGCTGATCGTGTTCTGTGCCTTGATTGGCATGGCGCTGGCTGTACCCGGTGTGCCCACTTGGCCGCAATTGCAACAGATCGTATGGGCCTGTCTGGGCATTTGGCTGGTGGCGGGCGCGGCGGCCGCGTTCAATTGCGTGGTGGAGCAGCACATCGATGCCAAAATGCGCCGCACTGCCTGGCGTCCTACCGCCAAGGGCCAGCTCACCAACGTGCAGACGCTTTCGTTTTCGGCTCTGCTCTGTGGGCTGGGCAGCGCGATCCTGTACCTGACGGTCAATCCGCTGACGATGTGGTTGACGTTGGGTACCTTTGTGGGCTACGCCATCATCTACACCGTGGTGCTCAAACCGTTGACGCCGCAGAACATCGTGATTGGTGGGGCGTCTGGCGCTATGCCGCCCGTGTTGGGTTGGGCCGCCATGGCCGATGCGGTCACCCCTGAGGCACTGGTGTTGTTTCTCATCATCTTCCTCTGGACGCCGCCACATTTCTGGGCCTTGGCGCTGTACCGGGTGGAGGACTACCGCAAGGCCGGGTTGCCTATGTTGCCGGTGACGCACGGGTCGGCGTTCACCCGGCTGCATATTTTTCTCTACACACTGGTGCTGTTCGCGGCCTGCATGCAGCCCTATTTGCTGCGCATGAGCGGTTGGCTGTACCTGGTGGTGGCGGTGGCTTTGAGTGTGGGGTTTTGCGGTTATGCCTGGGCTTTGTGGCGCGATTATTCCGACGCTCTGGCGCGCAAGACCTTCCGTTTTTCCCTGATTCATTTGTCGCTGCTGTTTGCGGCGCTGTTATTGGATCACTACCTGGTAAGGAGTGCGTGGTGAATGCTTTGTTGGGCTGGATGGGGGGCAAATCGCGTCGTGCTTGCCTGGGGGTGCTGACTGTTTTGCTGGCAGGCGGTCTGTTGGCCTGCAGCGGCAAAGCCCCGTTCCATGGCATCGACATCACGGGGGCCGATTACGCCAAGGACTTTGACTTGACCGACCACCTGGGGCAGCGGCGCACCCTGGCAGATTTCAAAGGCAAAGCGGTGGTGGTGTTCTTTGGCTACACGCAGTGCCCAGACGTGTGTCCCACTTCCATGGCCGAACTGGCGCAGGCCAAGGCGCTGCTGGGTGAACAGGGGAGCCGTTTGCAGGGGCTGTTCGTGAGTGTGGACCCGGAGCGCGACACGCCCGAGATCATGAAGGCCTACATGGCCAGTTTTGATCCGACTTTCCTGGCTTTGTACGCGGCGCCGGACCAGCTGCCAGCGTTGGCGCAGTCGTTCAAGGTCTACTACAAGAAGGTGGACGGCAAAACCCCCACCAGTTACACCATGGACCATTCGGCTGGCAGCTATGTGTACGACGCCCAGGGCCGCCTGCGGCTCTACCACCGCTACAACAGCGGGGCCCAGGCGTTGGCCGACGACGTGAAACGCTTGCTGGCAGAGCAGTGAGCGGGCGGCAAAGAGGTCAGGACGCGGTTGTGTTTGCGGGTGCAGAATACAGTTCGACCCGGTTGCGGCCGCCGTGCTTGGCTCGGTACAAGGCGTCGTCGGCATGGCGCAGCAGCTCGGCTGCTGCCATGTTCGGGGTAGCAGGCCACCCCGACTGACAAAGTGACTTGCAGTGGGGCGCCTGTGTCGGTCGATGTGCGGTTTTGCGCGAATGCCTGGCGCAGATGTTCCCCACGCTGGAGTGCTTGTTCGCTGTCCATGCCAGGCAGTAGCAGTAAGAACTCTTCTCCGCCATAACGGCACACCACGTCGCTGGCGCGGGCTTGGTGCCGCAGGGTGTCGCCCAACTGGCGCAGCACGGTATCGCCGGTCAGGTGACCGTGGCGGTCATTCACGGCTTTGAAGTGGTCGATGTCCATCAGCATCACGCTCATGGGCAGGTGGTCGCGTGCGCAGCGCGCCAGTTCCCGGTCGATGGTGCTGTCCAGGTAACGCCGGTTGTACAGGCCGGTCAGGGCGTCGCGGTTGGCCTGTTCGCGCAACAGGGACTGCAGGGCATGGATTTCGGAAAGCTGTTGCTGCAAAGACGCGGCGTTGTCGCGCAGGGCGCGCCGTGCCAATGTCAGCTTGACGGAGCGTTTGTAGGCGTCGTGGGCGATGGCCAGCAGGTAGGTCACCAGCCCGGCCTGGCACAGCAGCATGACCTGCCAGTGTGTTTCGGGCTGAATGCCCTTGCCTGTGGCCCACAGGGCGGCGCCTGCTGCACCCAGGAAGAGCGCAGTTCCCTGCAGCACGCCCGGTACGCTCCGAAACAGCATCAGGTTGAGCTGGGTACCTATGAAGGCGGCAAAACCGATCCAGGCTGGTAAGCCCAGAAAGCCTGTCCAGGCGCCCAGGAGCAGGCTGTCGACTCGCAGGCTCCAGATTTCGGCAGACAACGGGCGTTTCGATTGGCGTGCGAAGTACAGTGCCCACTGGGGGTAGAGACCGAAAGTGAATGCCAGACTGGCCCAGAACGCCGTGACTTGTACGGCCGCCTGGCTATGCCAGCCGATGATCACTGCCAGCACGGCGAACGACCAGGTCCGGTTGCGGTGGTTCATGCGCACCGCCCAGTGCACCGGATCGGTGGTGCGTGCGGCTGGCGTCACATGGGCCGCCGGGGTTGGGTGGTCAGGCACCGTGCTTGTCGCGTTCAGAGGTGAAGGCGTCGGCGTAGAACGCTTCATCTGGCAAGCCTGCCAGCGTCACGTAGTCCTTGTGGGCCGACGCCACCACCACCGGCGCGCCACAGGCGTAGACCTGGTGGCCCGACAGGTCGGGGAAGTCCTGCAGCACGGCTTGGTGTACGAAACCGGTGCGACCGCTCCAGCTGTCTTCGGGCAGCGCGTCCGACACCACGGGCACATAGCGCAGATTGGGCATTGCCGCGCACTGTTCCTCCACCCAGTCGCTCTGGTACAGGTCGGCTGGGCGGCGGCCGCCCCAATACAGCGTGGCTGGGCGGGTCATGCTCTGGGCGCGCATTTGTTCGATGATGGCCTTGATGGGCGCAAAGCCGGTGCCGGACGCCAATAGGATGATGGGTTTGCTGGAGTCTTCGCGCAGGTAAAAGCTGCCAAAAGGCCCTTCAATGCGCAGGATTTCCTTTTCCTTCATGGCGCCGAACACGTGGTCGGTGAACTTGCC
>CAYQTH010000081.1:0-932 GCA_964420415.1 uncultured Macromonas sp.
GGCGGCTGATGATGACCTTGCGCTGCGGCTGGCCCATCAAATCCCAGTAACGGCGCGCCAGCCTCACATTGGTGTCGTTGCTCTCGCTGCCGCTGCTGGAGAAGAACACATGGCTGTAGCGGCGCCCGTCCACCGGCGGGGCCAGTTCGGTCAGGCGCGCGGCCAGGCGCACGGCTGGTTCGGTGGTGGTCTGGAAGAAGCTGTTGTAGTAGGGCAGCGTCAGCATCTGCTGGTAGGCGGCGTCGGCCAGTTCCTTGCGCCCGTACCCGGCGTTCACACACCACAGCCCGCTCATGGCGTCCAGTATTTTGTGGCCTTCGGTGTCCCAGATGTAGATGCCTTCGCCCTTGGCGATGATGCGCGACCCCTTGGCCGCGAGCGCCTGGTGGTCAGTGAAAGGGTGGATGAAGTGGGCGCTGTCGAGCGCCTGCAAGGCGGTGGTGACGGGTTTTTGGGCGGCGGGCATGGTGAGCTCCATTTCGGCGCAACGGGACGGGCAATGAACGGGCAACAGGGGCGCAATGAGGGGGTCAAACGTGCAGCAGCAGGTGCTCGCGTTCCCAGGGCGAAATCACCTTCATGAACTCGTCGAACTCCAGTTCCTTGATTTCGGTGTAAACGGTGACAAAGCCCTCGCCCAGCACGTCGTGCAGGTCGGTTTCGCGGCGCAGCCACTCCAATGCCTCGCCCAGGCTGCGCGGCAGCGCGTAGGGTGACAGGTAGGCGTCGCCCTTCATTTCGGGCTTGGGTTTGATCTTGTTTTTCAGCCCCAGGTAGCCGCAGGCCAGCGTCATGGCCAGGGCAACGTAGGGGTTGGCGTCGGCGCCAATGACGCGGTTTTCCACCCGCCGCGCCTGCGGGCTGGAAATGGGGGAGCGGATACCCACCGTGCGGTTGTCGTAACCCCATTCGATGTTGATGGGCGCGGCGGT